>JAXIPB010000175.1:0-13099 GCA_045403155.1 Micromonosporaceae bacterium | reverse complement strand
CGTTCGGCGCGTAGCAGGTTGGACAGGAACAGCACGGTCTCCTCGCGCGCAGAGAGTACGGCCGTGTATGTGACACTGGCAGCCACGCAGAACCCCCATGAAGTTGATCTGTGGTAGGACCAGCGTTCATACCGGGGTTCTGCGTCTTTCTGTTGCACCGCAAAGGATTCGGCGTGTCGCGACCGCCCGACCCACGACTACATGCTGTCACCACCCGTTACCGGGAATAGCTCAATGTGTCGCGCGGTCGATGGCCATCGGAGGTTGAGGCGTGAGAGTGGCGTCAGTGTCGCGCCGACAAGGTGTGTGTAGTGGGCGCGAGGCCGTCGAAGACGATGGCGAGCATCCGGGCTCTTACCTCCTGGTCGAGGTCTGCGTGGGCGGCAGCTCGCGATGTGCCGACCAGCAAGGCGTAGACCTCGGGCAGTTCAACGTCGTCTCGGACTGCGCCGGCTTGTTGGGCGTGCTGGAGCAGTACGCCGACAGTTCGGCGCAGTCCGTTCGATGCCCGTGCGGCGTCGCCGTCGCTGTCACCGCCGGCGTCAAGCAATGCTTCGGCTATGGCGATTTTTGTTGCCGCGTCGGCGACCAGGTGACCGAAGAAGTCGAGGAACGCCTTGCCCGGGTCCGTGGCGTCGAGCAGCGCCTCGGCCTGCTCACGCAGGCGATCGAACCGCCGGACGAGCACGGCCTCCAGGAGCGCTGCCTTGGTGGGAAAGTGGCGGAAGACTGTGGCGATGCCGACCCCGGCCAGGCGGGCCACCTCCTCGGTCGATGCGGACTCCCCGCCCTTGCCGAAGACTTCGTCGGCGAGGTCCAGGATCCGGGCGCGGTTGGTACGGGCGTCAACGCGTTGCACGCGCCCGCCGATGTCGGTCTCCCGCCTGTCCGCTGGGGTGCTCATCGCTCCTTCGCCCTCATATCGACATCCGAAGTCGCGACTCCATATATTCGGAGTCGACACTTCGGATGGTACCCGGTCCGGCGACGTGTCCGTGCCGATGATAGGAGACCCCAATGGCGCAACCCCTCGGCCCGCGAGAAGTCTTCCTCGCACTCGTCAACGGCGTTGCCGAGGGCCGTTGGGACGAACTGCCCAGACTGTATGCAGAGCAGACCCACGTCGAGCACCCGTTCGACCCGCTTCGCGCCGCTGCGCTGCGATCCCGCGACGAACTTCGCGCGCACTTCAGGCCGACCGAAGCCGGTCCTGCATTGCACCGTCGGCCAGCCAACATCACAATCCACGAGACAACCGACCCCGAGGTCATCGTCGCCGAGTTCGAATATCAGGGAACCGTCGCCGACACCGGAGAGCCGTTCGCGCTGCCCGGCATCTTCGTGCTCCGTGTTCGCAACGGTGAGATCGTCAGCTCCCGCGACTACTTCGACCACGTCACCGCGGCCCGAGTCCGCGGCCAACTCGACGCACTCGTCGCTGCCGTCAGTGCGCAGACACCGCCGGCCCTGGCCTGACCGATCGTGTTCCGCTCCGACGACAACGCGACGGTACGCGGACTCGTCGCCGCCGGGGCCGGTGTCGCGGTCGTACCGCGGCTGATGGCCGAGCCCGCGAGCGGCGACGCCGCAATCATCGAAATCGACGAGCGATGAACGGCCGCTTCTATCGCCGCCGCTGGGACGAATCGCGCGGTGACGAGTTCGACGCTTGGGGGCAATCGGTCTGGTACTTCGAGGTCGACAACGACGGTTGGCCGGTCCGTCAGGTCGAGGTGTACGACACTGGCCCGGTCCTTCGCTACGGGCCTGAACACGAGGAAGACCAGTACGGCGGCCTCGGGCAGGCGAGCCTAAATGATCCTGAAGAAGACTGGAGCCAGTTCGTCATCACCCGAGACGTGTTCGAGCGCGTCTGGGACTCCGCTCCCGGCGGTTAGCAGCGACGTCAAGAAGCCCGCGCATCACGGCTCAGCGCGGGCCCGTGGCGGTCAATGAAAGGCTGGCGGAGCGCCGGGCGTGCGGTGCAACCGGAACGCCTCCGGAATCGTCCCGTTGTGCGACCGGAACAGCGGAAGCGCCAGGGCCTCCTCCTCGGTAACCCACCGAAAGTCGGTCGTCTCGATGCTTGGGGTCAGCACACCGCTGACCACCTCGCACTTGAAGACCAGGAAGTACAGGTGCCGGGCGATCGACGGCAACCCGAAGGTGCGGTTGTCGAAGACCCCGATCACCCGCGTCGCGCGTACCACAAGTCCGGTCTCCTCCCTGGCCTCGCGCACCGCACCGGCCGATGGCGACTCCCCGACATCGGACGCCCCGCCTGGCATACACCATTCGCCCGAGTCGGCCCGCTGAGCGACCAGGAGCCGGCTGTCCGCGTCGACGATCGCCGCGTCGACCGCAACCGACGGCGGGCCCAGGAGGTCCTCCTGAAAGATCCGTCCTATCTCGACAGAGGACCGGCCGTTGACGAGGTCTGACAGCTCCGCGGCGAGGACCTGCGTCCGCCGGAACCGGTCAAGGTCATACGGGTCGTGGCTGAAGCGCAGCCCATCCGCGGCGTGCGCGCGGAGCTCATCGGCGATCTGCTCGATCCTTATGCCAACGTCCGGCTTGGCATCCTCCGTCATGCCCGAACTCCTCTCGCCGCCGTACGTGTCGTGCCATGACTTCGCAGATGTCCGAAGCCTTAGGATGAGCGCGGGCTGAGGCAGATAGGAAGCTGAGAAGATCTTAAGTACGTCGTGTCAGTGAGTATTCCGCCAACAGGTTCCAGGTCTGTCCACCGTCGGTGGAGCGCTCGCCGCGCCATATGAAACTCTCGTGCCGGATCTCGTTGAACGACCATCGGTGGCGCGAGCCATCGGCGTTCTCTCCTTCCAGGACGATGCGGTCGCCGACGGCTCCGCCCTTTACGACTGTGACCGCGCCGTTCTCCGGCGTGATCCACAGCACTTTCCACAGCCTTGCCCCGGGGTCGAAGATCCGGATCGTCGTGCCGACCCAGTGCCTCGTTGAGCTGCCATCAGGCGCGTCGCCAACCCACACGTCCTGGACGGCCCTGCCTTCTAATACCCAGCCGAATGTCACCTGGCCGGGATACTGCTCTATCACAGTTCCATCCTCGGCGAAGTGGACGTAGTCGCAGTCCCACGCTCCAATAACTCGGCCGAAGACCGTGGTTTGGTCGCCGAGCGAGGCATGGGGCCGTGTGGCCACGAGCGCGGAAGCCAGATCCCGCCTGCCGTCGTCGTTCATGAGACCGCCTTACGAATCGAGGCCAGGCATTCGACGATCGCGGCGGGGTGCCGCCGTTCCTCATCCAGCTCCGGATCGTAAATGGTTACATCGATGCCAATCACGCGCCTCGTCGAGACTAGCCGCGCAAGGAGATCGGCCAGCTGGGCGTAGTCGAGGCCTGGACTGCCGGGCGAGTCGACCGCAGCCATCACTTTCTGATCGAGCACGTCGAGGTCCACATGCAACCACGTACGCAGAAGGCCCCGCGCTTCCAGTTTCTCGACAACCCGTTCGGCCGTCGCCGCGACGCCGAGACGGAGGATCTGGTCCACGGTGAGCTGCGCGATTGTCGTGTCGAGGACAGCGGCCCATGAGTCGTCGGCAGGGGCGGCCTCCGCCTCGCGATCGCCTAGCTGGACGACGTCGTCGTCATGGACCAGGGGCCGGCGAACGCCTGGCCAGTCCGTCAACAGCTCTTCGCCGCGGCCGGTGGCGATCGCGAGGTCCATGCCGGCAACGGAGCCTAGATGCTGACCCGTGTCGTAGTTAGCGGGATGAAAGAAGTCGCTGTGCCCGTCAACGTGGAGGAGCCCGCAGCGTCCCGCGCGCCGAGCGGCGACCAGGCAGCCGAGCAGGACACTGCAGTCGCCACCCAAGACGACGGGGAAGCGGGAAGCGTCGAATGCGGCTCCCACAGCATCAGCGAGGATCAGCGAGTAGCTGCGAATCGTGTGTCCGTTGCGGATGCGCGTGCCTGGTTGCGGCTCGAACTCGTATGTAGGGTGATCAAGCTCGACGACGCTCGCGACGTCCAGCCGCGACGCCAATCCAGCGGACAGCAGGGCATCTGGCGCACGCCACGCCCCTGGCTCGTGTCCGGGAGATATCGGCCGGAGACCAAGGCTCGACGGTGCGGTGATGAGTTCGATCATCTGGGAAGTATCAAGCCACCAATCCTTCCTGTCAACCTGTGAACACTACTTTACCGGTTGATACATTCCTCGAGTGAGTGGGCCACATATGAGGCTTCGAGGCTCGTACCTGGAAGCCGCAACCGGTAAAGTGGAGTGCAATGGAAGCACAGGTCCGAGCGCACAGCTTCGCCCCTGACGACCTCGTGGGGGGAGACGTCGTGCTCAATCTCGTGAACACGGTCACCGCCCGCGACGCGGAAGCGATCGACTGGCTTGACGGCTATTCGCGGCTGCTTGCATGGGCCGAGCTGACGGGTGAGTTCGGCCCCACAACGCTCGCCGCGCTTCGCCGCGCGAGCAACGCCGACCCGTTGGCCGCGACGGTCGCTCTCCGGAACACGACCGAGCTACGGGAGACTCTCTGGGATGTGCTGACGGCGGCCATCGAGGGTCGCATGTTCCCATTGGGTGCGCTGGAACGCTTACAGACCTACTGGAGATCCGCCGTCGCTCACGCAACGCTCGACCGGACAGGGAGGCACATCGCCGCGACGCTCAGCGTTGAGACGTCGGGCCTCGAGTACCTCAACCACATGCTCACCCTCCACGCCGTCAGGCTGCTTGAGGCGCTGCCCCCGGATCGCGTCCGCATGTGTGCTGGCCCCCGATGCGGCTGGCTGTTTCTCGACACGTCCAAGGCTGGAAGGCGCCGTTGGTGCGACATGGCGACATGCGGCAACGCGGCGAAGACCAGGAAGCACAGCGAGCGGAAACGTCGGCTTACATCGGCGAGCCTACGGCGCCGTGTCCAAGCCTGAGTCTGGTGCGGTCCAAGCGGGTCGACAGCGGCGCGGATCGAAACCCGAGGTCGTACGCCCCTATTCATGGCGAGACCGATGATATCGACGCCGCATCTTGACTCGCGCGCCGCACCCGTCGGAGCGACACCACACCCGGCTGCGGTTCTTGGTCTGGTCCAAGAACAGCCAGCCGCAGTCACCGGCGCCAGGGCAGCATTTCACCGCCTGTGCGGGCAGGGTGGCGAGGAGTTCGATGGCCGATCTCACGACCAGAAAAAGGGGAAAGTCGAGCGCCGGGCCCTCGCGCGTGGGCTGCCAGGTTGCGCCCGCGCCGTTCCATGTGAGATGCATGCCTCTTACGGCTTGGGAGTGCGCCCGCCCGATAGCCAGTAGATCGGTGGGCAGAGGCTCCGCACCGCCCCCGATTGCGCGGAACACTGAGTACACGGCTTCGCGCAGCACGATCGCTCGACGAAATACCGCCTTTGCAGCGTTCGGCACCGCGGTCGCACGGCGTTCCAGGTGTTCCGCGACTTCGGTGTCTATGAGTCCCGCGTGTCGGCCCCACTGGACCAGGTCCGAGTAGGTCTGCAGGTAGTCGTGGGCCGCGCCGACTCCCTGTCGTGGCTCGACCGTGTTGGCGAAGTCGAGGCAGGAGCTCCCCGCCAATAGGCGAAGGCCGGCCAGGGCATGTGGACTCCGGGACACGGTGTGAGTGTAGTTCCGCGAGAGGGGTACTTACCAGCAATCTTTACTTGACCCGGTACTTCCTCACGCACTACTTTACGAGCTAAAGCTGAAAAGGTGGTAAGTTGACGCCAGGCCGATGGCCGCTGGCGTACTCGATCGTCACCCGGTGGATCCGTCCAGATGCGTGGCTGACACGTCCGCTAACCGCTTGGCAGGAGGAGGGTCATGGCGTCGGAAGTGAGTCGGCACCGGGTGCTGTCAATACGCGAACGCGAGTACGCGGCGTTCGAGAGCAGCCACCCGAGGTCATTGGCGCTCTGGCATCGGGCCGGTGCAAGTATGCCGAATGGTGTCCCGAACTCCTGGATGCGGGTCTTCTACGATGTTCCCCCGGTTTTCGTCGATGAGGGCCGCGGCTCGCGATTTCGAGATGTTGATGGAATTGAGTACGCCGACTTCAACCTGGCGGACATGTCGATGTTCTGCGGGTATGCGCCGGAACCGGTCGTGGCCGCGGTGTCCAGAGCCGTGGCGCGCGGATCACAGTTCATGCTCGCCAACGAGGACGCCGTCTGGGTCGCGGAAGAGCTTGCTCGCCGATGGTTGATGCCCAAGTGGCAGTTCACGCTCTCCGCTAGTCAGGCCAACGTCGAGTCGATCAGGATGGCGCGGGCAGCAACCGGCCGCGACAAGATCCTCGTCTTCGATGGCAAGTATCACGGACACTTCGACGAAGCACTGGTGCAGCTAAGAAACGGGCGGAACGTGCCAGAGGAGCCCGGCCTTCCGAAGGACGTCACCAATCGGACAAGAATCGTCCAATTCAATGATGTTGACGCGCTGGAGCGTGCGCTCGCTCCGCGGGATATCGCGCTCGTGCTGACCGAACCGGCGCTGACCAATGTTGTTGGTTTGCTTCTTCCGGAGCCGGGCTTCCATGATCAACTGCGACGCCTCACGTTCCAGACGGGCACGTTGCTTGCCTACGATGAAACACATACCCAGATTGTCGGGTCGGGTGGCCTCGTGCGTCAGATGAACCTGCAACCAGACATAGTGACGATGGGCAAGGCTATCGCGGGCGGGATCCCGCTCGGGGCATACGGAATGACCGAAGATGTCGCGGCGCTGTTGGACGCGGCCGGTAGTCCAGCGGATGGCCATCCACCAGTCGCGACCGGCGGTACCCTCTTCGGCAACCCAGTCTCCATGGCCGCTTCGCGAGCCGCCCTCAGCCATGTCCTTACCGAGGACGCGTACGTGAAAACACAACGGCTCGGCGAACGGCTTGCGTCCGCAATCGAGGACTCGATTCGCAACGCAGGGCTGCCGTGGGTGACTCACCGGTTAGGCCCTCGAACCGGCACCTCGTTTGCGCCAGTCGCGCCGCGCAACGCTCTGGAGGCGGCTGCGGCCGCGGATTCGGTGCTCAGTCACACGGCATGGGTCTATCTAGCAAATCGAGGTGTGTGGGAGGCGCTCATTGGTGCCGGACCGACGTGTTCCGTGCCGACGACCCACGCTGATGTCGATCGGTACGTCGAGGCCTTCGACTCATTCGTTCGAGAGATCGCGATGTAAGGTATCCATGATCCATCAGCACGAGGAGAACGAAGTTGTCGAGCAACCGAAGTGGTCTGCGCCTTGATGTTCGGTCGAACCACACACACGACTTTGACGCACCAAGCTTGAGCGAACTGCGACGTCGGAGAAGCAGCAAGTGGGTCGACATTCCAGCAGACGTCCTGCCGGCCTGGGTCGCTGAGATGGATGTGCAGCTGGCCCCGCCCGTCCGCAACGCGCTTATCGAGGCGATTGACCTCGGAGACACGGGCTACCTCCCTGAGAGATCCACCGAACTCGCTGACGCGTTCACTCAATTCGCAAGGGAAAGATTTCGCTGGGACGTACTGCCAGACAGTGTCTCTACGGCGCCAGATGTAACATCGGCGATCGATCAAATCCTGCGGTTGATCAGCCAGCCCGGAGATTCAGTCGCTGTGTTCGTCCCTGCCTACCCGCCGTTCTACGAGACGCTCCATGGCAGTGGCAAGAAGATCGTTCGGCTCAAACTGGTCGCCAACGAGCAAGGCTGGCACGTCGACTTCGACGCTGTCGAGCGTGCGTTCCTCGGCGGCGTCAAGACGATGCTGCTCAATAACCCGCACAACCCGACCGGCAAGGTATTCACACGAGTCGAGCTGGAGACAATCCTGGAACTCGCATGCCGGTATGACGTCTTCGTGATCAGCGACGAGGTGCACGCACCCCTGACGCTTGCAGGAAGCAGGCACCACCCGTGGCTCAGCCTTGACAAGGAAGCAGGACGCCGAGGTGTCGTATTGGCTGCGGCGAGTAAGGCGTTTAACATTGCCGGCCTCAAATGCGCCGTTGTCGTGGCCGAGGGCAAGGTGCGCGCACTTCTCGATCAGCTGCCCAACGAGTTCAAGGTCATGGCTGGCTTACTTGGCGCTACCGCATCCACTGCGGCCTTTCTCCACGGCGGCCCGTGGCTTGATGCCCTGCTGGGTCATCTAAATCGCAATGTCGCGATGTTGAGGCGCCGGCTCGATTCACTTGCACCACACGTCCATTGGGTTCCACCGCAAAGTACATACCTGGCCTGGCTGGACCTACGCGGATCGGGCCTGGGACCAGATCCGGCCTCGCAGATCCTCACCCGGTCACGTCTGGCGCTCAGTAGGGGACAGGACTTCGACCCAGTAGACGGTATGGGGTGGGTGCGGCTCAACTTCGGCACCACTCCCGTCATCCTTGACGACATCCTCCGTAGACTCGAGGCCGCCTTGTCCAGCCCGGTTCCTCCGCCATGAAAGTGGGAGGGAAGTCGCGGAGCATTCCCCGCTCGGCGCGCCATGGCAGTCGCTGACCAATGAGCGCCGCAGGATCGCGGATTCCCACCGGCAGTCCGTGTTTGACCCAGGCGCAGCCAAGGCATTCCCTGCCGGCCAAATAGCCAAAAACTTGTAAGGTACGCAGCACTCAGGAAGGCGGTCGGAGCATGGTGCGCTATGGACCGATGTTTGGGCCAGATCACACGTTTCTTGGCATACCACGTTGCGATCTCGCCCGAGTGGACACTTACTCGGACGCCGACGTAGTCATTCTCGGTGCTCCTTTCGATGGAGGCACATCGTTTCGACCGGGCGCGCGGTTCGGGCCAACAGCCATACGTCAGGCGTGTTATTTGCCGCATGACGGCTCACGACCGTCGCTCGCGCTGCGCGTCGACCCGTTGTCGGACTTAAAGGTCTATGACGCCGGCGATGTCGAGATGTTCTCGGGAGATGCGGAGCGCTCGATCGCCGCTCTTGAGGCCTGCGTCAGGTCGGTTGCGGCGGCTCGGGCAATTCCGGTGGTACTGGGCGGCGACCACACGATCGCGCTACCCGACGTAACTGGGGTCGCACGTGAGATTGGATTTGGCCGCGTGTCGGTGGTCCATTTCGATGCGCACGCCGACACCGGCGATGTCACGTTTGGATCGCTGTACGGCCATGGGCAACCTATGCGCCGACTCATCGAGTCGGGAGCCGTGCGCGGCGACAGATTCCTACAGATCGGCCTTCGCGGGTATTGGCCAGATCCATCCATATTGGACTGGATGAGTGAGGAGAAGATGCGTTCGTATGAAATGACCGAAGTCGTTGCTCGAGGCCTCGACGAGTGCTTGACTGAAGCGTTCGGCATCGCCGTCGATGAGTGCGACGGAGTGTTCCTCTCTGTCGACGTGGACGTTGTGGATCCCGGTATGGCGCCCGGAACCGGAACGCCAGAGCCAGGCGGCCTGACTGCGCGACAACTCCTGGACGCGGTGCGCCGATGTGGGTACGAACTGCCGATCGTAGGTTTGGATGTGGTCGAGGTCGCTCCACCCTATGACCAGGCGGACGTGACGGCTTACCTCGGCAATCGTGTTGTGCTTGAAGTCCTATCCGCGATCGCACGCCGCCGTCGTGGCGATCATTGGGATCCGCGTACGCCGCTCCTCGACGGCCGCCGTGGAGTCGAGTGAGGCGGGCCTGGATCCGTCTGTGGCCGCAGGTCGGGTTGTCGGTCGCGAGCGGCAGCACAATTGCGCGGATATCGGCGGCCACGCTCGGTCGGCCTGGCCGGCGGCGCGTGGATTCGTCCAACGCCAGGCCACGAAGTTGCGGTGTCACGGGAGCAACGTTGCCGGGGTGACGAAGAACGCCGACCAGCGTGGCCGCATCGTCCTGCCTCTGCGAACATTTGGCTATGGCATCGAGGATTGGCGAGATCGCTATCGACTGTCAGGATCCCGAGGCGGCCGCTGCTTTCTGGTGCGCGGCCCTCGGCTACCGGATCACCGGTCGCGACGACACCGGCGTCGCCATTGCTGGTGACTCCACCATGCCGACAATCTTGCTGATCGCGGGCACAGACCCCAAGCGCGGCAAGACGCCGATCCACTTCGATCTGTGCCCGACCGACCGTGATCAAGCCGCCGAGGTTGAGCGGCTTATCGCGCTGGGAGCATCGCGCGTCGACGTCGGACAACGAGATGTCTCCTGGGTGGTCCTGGCCGACCCTTCGGGTCACGAGTTCTGTGTCATGGCGAAAGTCCTACCACCCGAACCGCAACCGTTTCACCACTTCGATCACCTGTCGGCGTGAGGGCTGACGACGGGTCCCCGCCAGTTGCGATCTTGGGCCATGGTAGCCGCGGACATATGGATCCGTCGATACCGCCCAGAGGACCGGTCCGTGGTGATGGCGTTGGCGCCTCGGCTTGGGATCGGTGTTGCGGCTATTCGCTCGTAGAACGAGACACGCCTCATAGAGGATGAGTTTGGCCGTAGCCGGCTGGTTTCGAGGTACGGACTGTTTTCAGAATAGATCTTCGTGAGCGAGGCACACCTGCTCGCTTAGCGGCCACGCGGTGCAAGCCGCCAGCTTCTCATCTCGTTCTTCGCCTTCCCGCTCGGTCGCGGCCGTGATCCATGACCCAATCATCGGTTGGCCGGCCGGAGGATCTACCCGATGAACTTCGCCCGTCTCCGCGGGGAGCCCTGACTCATCGGACCAGACCCCGCAGCTTGTCGGGGTTGACGATCAACCGGAGCGCCGCGATCCGACCGTCGACCAGGTCGAGGCTGACCGCGCCGACCGGCTGACCATCCTTCGTACCAAGCAAGCCGGCTGCGCCGTTGATCGAGGTCACCTCGAACCGTACGCCCTGCGACTCCGGCTGGGCCAGCACACCCATCAACCAACGCGCGACGTGGTCGGCGCCCTCCACCGGACGTCGAGCCGCGGTCACCTTCCCGCCGCCGTCGGACCAGCAGACGACGTCCGGCGCGAGCAGTTCCATCAACGCGTTCAGGTCGCCGCCGAGACAGGCCTTCCGGAATCGGTCGGCGACCTCTCGGCGTACCCCGGAGTCCACGTCGAAACGGGGCCGGCGGGCCGCGACGTGGGCGCGGGCCCTCGTGGCGGTCTGGCGTACGCTGACCTCGGACTTGTCTACAATGGACGCGATCTCGGTGTGGGAGTAGCCGAACACGTCGTGGAGCAGGAAGACTGCGCGCTCGGTCGGCGTAAGCGTCTCAAGGACGACGAGCAGGGCCATCGAGATCGATTCGGCCATCTCCGCCTCCTGGCTCGCGTCCGGCTCGGTGAGCAGCGGCTCCGGCAGCCACGGGCCGACATAGGTCTCCCGCCGCGCGCGGGCGGATGTGAGCTGATTCAGCGACAGGTTGGTGACCGTGCGTACCAGGTAGGCCCTGGGATTCTCGACCCGCTCGGGATCCACCGCCGACCAGCGGAGCCACGCCTCCTGGACCAGGTCTTCGGCATCGGCGACGCTGCCCGTCATCCGGTACGCGACGTCGAAGAGCAGCCGCCGATGCTCGGTGAAGACCCGTGTTTCAATCATGGCTCAAGTTTCGCTCGCCGTACCGACGAGCGCGCGCAGACCGTCGGCGACCGTGGGGTAGGCCGGTTTCCAGCCCAACTCGCGGCGGGCCTTCTCGGTGGACACCAGCAGGCTGACCGTCGCGAGGCGGTGCATGTACGGCACCACGACCGTCATCCAGGTGGGCATCGTCATCGGCTTGGGTGTGCCGAATGCCTTGGCCGTGACCCTGACCATGCCACCGAAACCCAGCCGCGACTCGTCGGCGATGTTGTACGCCTCGCCGGGCCGGCCGCGCTCGATCGCGGCCAGGACGGCCGTGGCCGCGTCGGCCAGATTGATCCACGGCAGGACCCGGCCGTCGTCGTCAAAGGCCGGCAGCCGTCGCTTGCGCAGCATGTCGACCACGGTTTCAGTGCCACCCTCGCCATAGAACAACCCGTACCGCAGTGAGATTGCCTCGATGCCGTCGGCCGCCTGGGCCAGGCGCTCCTTCTCCCGCATGCCTTCCAGGTGCCGGGCGAATCCCCGGTTGGGATCGGTGACGCCGAACGGGTCGGACTCGGTGAGGACGCGGTCGCCGAAGTTCCGATAGCCGTAGCCGAAGACGATGTTCTCGCCCACGAACCGGTTCGCACCCGTAATCCGGGCGGCCTCCAGGAGGTTCCTGGTGCCGGTGATGCGCAGGTCGTCGGTGACGTACATGCCTTTGTGCGTCATCGGCGGTTTCTTCAACGCCGTCGCGGCGTGTACGACGACATCCGCCCGGACGCCCGACACCACCGTGGTCAGGCCGTCGCGGTCGAGCAGGTCCGCGCGCAGGTCGTTGCCCGCTCCCCGGCCGAGGCCCAGTACGCGGTGGCCGGCCCCCGTGAGGGTGCGGACGATGTGCTGGCCGAAGACGCCGCTGGCTCCGGCCACGATGACTGTCTTCTCGGTGTTCATGACCATATGACAAGTCTGCCCCTCGGGATGTGACATCTCACGCCGGCGGACGGGATGTCGGGCCTGCGATCTAGCACCGCGGTCATCTGCGCCGCCCCGCCGAACTGATCCTCATGAGCTCGATCTCATCCGACCGGGTCTCGTCGGCTGCTGCTACCGGTGCGATCGTGGCGCGCGCACCCTTGGCGAGGTTTAGGCCTACCGCAACAAGGTTGATGGTCGATCCCGATCTACTCGTCGTACGAGTCGGATTTCGACGACGACTTCACGCTGGACGCGTCAGTGGCGCCGATCGAGTTCAACGACCGCGACGCCGACGAGCTCCGCGCGGCCGGCATGGAGTGGATGCTCAACTCCGATGCTCAGCCGATGGAGCAGCCCGCGGGGCAGTCCCGGACTTCACCTGATCGGCCGCTGTCACTCCCCGCCCTTCGATGGGCCCGCGAGCAGCCGATCGAGCTGGACGCCGGCCTCGTCGCAACCGGCGTCCGAGAGTCGCTGCAGCTCGCGAAGGTCATTTGTGGCGACCGCCCGGCGGGTCAGCAAGTGCCCCGCACGAACGCAGCCCTCGTCCAGCAGGTCGCTCAACTCGTCGAGGTCCCCACGTTCATCCGCGAGATCGGCCAGCCGATCCAGGGCCATTTCGTTGC
>JAXIPB010000188.1:0-4896 GCA_045403155.1 Micromonosporaceae bacterium | reverse complement strand
GCCCCCACCGGCCCAGCGGCGACGAAAGGAGCCCCCACCGGCCCAGCGGCGACGAAAGGAGCCCCCACCGGCCCAGCGGCGACGAAAGGAGCCCGGGAAAGGCGAGGCGGCCGCCGTGGCCGGGACGGATGCCGGCCCCAGCGCCGGCGACAGTGCTGACCGGGTCCACTCCGTGCACGGTCCGCACGGCCGATGGCGCACCGCTCGCGATCGATGCCCGTCTAGCCATGACCGGGCCACCGGCCAGCGTCGCGATCGGCCGCGAACCGCCGGTTGATGTCACCGCCTGGGCCGGTCCGTGGCCGGCGGAGGAGCGCTGGTGGGCGCCAGCTGAGGCCAGCAACCTCATCCGTCTCCAGCTCTGCCTCGCCAATGCGACGGCGCTGCTGGTGGCACTGGACAAGGGGGATTGGAGAGTGGAGGCGATCTATGACTGACCAGCCTAGCGTCAGATCAGATGCAATAGCGCTGATTCAGCGCTACCCTCGTAGCATGGCAACGGTTCAGGTGCGCAATCTTGACGAAGACACCTATGCGGTGCTCAGGACGCGGGCTGCTGCAGCTGGTCAGTCGCTTCAGGAGTATTTGCGAGCCTTGCTCACGGATGCGGCACGGCGTCCCACATTGGACGAGGCGTTCGCCCGGATCGAAGCGCACACGGGCGGGCGGCTCAGCCTCGGTGAGGCGACCGACCTTGTTCGACAGGATCGAGACCGGCGCTGATGGGAGCAATCGTGATCGATGCCGGCGTGCTCGCCGTCGCCCTGGTGGACGACGGATCTCTTGGATCACTCATCCGGTCCCGGCTCCTTGGTTCGGAACTTTTCGCGCCTGAGATCATCGATCTTGAGGTCGCGAACGTCGTGCGCAAGCACGTCATCGCCGGTCGTCTGAGCAGTGATCGGGCACGTCAGGCGATCGACGATTTGGTTAACCTGCCCCTGACCCGTCTCTCACACCGACCTTTGCTCCCGCGGATCTGGGAACTGCATCCGAATGTGGCTAGCTATGACGCTGCGTACGTCGCCTCCGCGGAGATCCTGCAGGCACCGTTGGCGACCGCGGACACGAAGCTCACCAAAGCGCCGGGCACCAGGTGCCAGTTCGAGATCGTGAACTGATCATGAGTTACAACAACCCGCCTATACCGTGGTCGCAGCTTGAGGGGACCCTCTCCGGCCGACAGTCAGTTCGGCCCAAGACAGTCCGCGATCCACTCGCCGCCGATCAAGGCGATGGCGGCGATTCGCCCGCCTGGTCGCGCAAGCGGTCACGCTACGAGGCGCCGGACTTCGCCAGAGGCGATCAACGAAGCAACAGCGTCCGCGCGGGCTCCACTGTGGAGTACGCCGAACTTCACTGCCACTCGAACTTCAGCTTCCTTGACGGTGCGAGCCACCCCGAGGAGTTGGCCGAGGAGGCCGTCCGGCTGGGGTTGACCGGGTTGGCGCTCACCGATCACGACGGCTTCTACGGGGTGGTGCGCTTCTCCGAGGCCGCCCAGGAGTTGGGTCTGCCGACCGTGTTCGGCGCCGAACTCTCCCTCGAATTACCCTGCGCTCAGAATGGCGAACCCGACCCGGTCGGGGCGCACCTGCTCACCCTGGCCCGCGGCCCAGAAGGCTACGCCCGACTGAGCCGCGTCATCGCCGAGGCACAGCTCGCCGGCAAGGAGAAGGGCAGACCGGTCTACGACCTGGAGCAGGTCGTCAACGAGTTGCGCGGGCATGTGCTGGTTCTCACCGGCTGCCGCAAGGGATTGGTGCCCAGGGCACTGCTCACCGATGGCGTCGCGGCCGCCGCCCGGGAGCTACAGAGGCTCACCGACATGTTCGGTGAGGAGCACGTGGCGGTGGAGTTGACTGACCATGCCGACCCATGCGATGGCGAACGCAACGACGACCTCGCCGCCTTGGCCGCGAAAGCCGGGTTGCCCATCGTGGCGACGAACAACGTGCACTACGCGACCCCGGCCAGACGAAGGCTGGCCACCGCGCTCGCGGCGGTCCGGGCCCGACGATCCCTGGACGAGATCGACGGGTGGTTGCCGGCGGCAGCGAGCGCGCATCTGCGTACCGGTGCCGAGATGGCCCAGTGCTTCGCCGCCTATCCCGGAGCCGTCGCGCAGGCCGCGCTCTTCGCCAGGGAGCTCGCCTTCGACCTCGCCCTGGTCGCGCCGCGTCTGCCCGACTATCCGATCCCCGAGCCGGGGCACACCGAGATGACGTGGCTGCGGAAGCTGACTTACGACGGGGCCCGCGATCGCTACGGCACCCGCGACGAGCGCCCCGATGCGTACAAGCAGATCGACTACGAGCTCGACATGATCGAACGACTCGGGTTTCCGGGCTATTTCCTCATCGTCTACGACATCGTGAAGTTCTGCCGGGACCACGACATCCTCTGTCAGGGTCGCGGATCGGCCGCCAACTCGGCCGTTTGCTACGCCCTGCGAATCACCAATGTGGACGCCGTGCGATGGGAGATGCTCTTCGAGCGCTTTCTCGCCCCGGAGCGCGACGGCCCACCCGACATCGACGTCGACATCGAGTCGGACCGGCGCGAGGAGGCAATTCAGCACGTCTATCGGAAGTACGGGCGGCGCCACACCGCCCAGGTGGCGAACGTCATCTCGTACCGGCCCAAGTCCGCGGTGCGCGACATCGCCAAGGCGTTCGGTCACTCACCGGGTCAGCAGGACGCGTGGAGCAAGCAGATTGACCGGTGGGGTTCGGCGGCGATCGCGACTCCGTCCGATGGTCCGCTTGCAAGCGGCGCGGACGTGGACGATATACCGGCGGAGGTGATCGCCTATGCCAACGAGCTGATGACCTTCCCTAGGCACTTGGGCATCCACTCCGGTGGCATGGTGATCTGCGATCGCCCGGTGATCGAGGTATGTCCGGTGGAGTGGGCCCGGATGGAGAACCGCACCGTACTGCAGTGGGACAAAGACGATTGCGCCTCGACCGGGCTGGTCAAGTTCGACCTGCTCGGGCTGGGCATGCTCTCCGCCCTGCACTACTCCATCGACTTCGTCGACCCCACCCTCGACCTCGGCTCGCTCGACCTGGCCGACCAAGAGGTGTACAACATGCTCTGCCGCGCCGACGCCGTCGGTGTGTTCCAGGTGGAGAGTCGGGCGCAGATGGCGACCCTGCCGCGGCTGAAGCCCCGCGAGTTCTACGACCTCGTGGTCGAGGTGGCGCTGATCCGGCCCGGCCCGATCCAGGGCGGTTCGGTCCACCCTTTCATCCGCCGCAAGCAGGGCAAGGAGCAGCCGGACCCACCGCACCCTCTGCTGAAGAAGGCACTGGAGCGGACTCTCGGCGTACCGCTGTTTCAGGAACAGCTTATGCAGATGGCAATCGACGTGGCCGGCTTCGACGCGGCGGGCGCCGACGAACTGCGCCGGGCCATGGGTTCCAAGCGGTCAGCCGAACGCATGGATCGACTCAGGAGGAGCCTGTACGAAGGGATGGCCGCCAACGGGATCTTCGGTGACCTCGCCGACGATCTCTTCTTGAAGCTCTCCGCCTTCGCCAACTACGGCTTCCCGGAGAGTCACGCGATGAGCTTCGCCTACCTGGTGTTCGCCAGCGCCTGGTTCAAGCGCTACCACCCGGCCGCGTTCTGCGCCGCGTTGATCAACGCACAGCCGATGGGGTTCTACTCGACCCAGTCGCTTGTGGACGATGCCCGCCGCCATGGCGTGGAGGTCCGTCGCCCGGACATCAACGCCAGTAACGCCGTATGCACCCTGGAGCCGCCCACAGTGGATGGCGGACCCCGCAATGGGATAGGGGAGCCGCCGTCGCGGTGGGGGGTAGGTGGGCCCGTCGTGCGACTGGGTCTGTCCGAGGTACGTACGATCGGCGACGACCTCGCCCAGCGCATCGAGTCCGTACGACGAACCGATGGTCCATACCGGGACATGCGCGAGCTGGCCCGGCGGGTCGCGGCGACGGGTAAGCCGCTGACGGCAGCGAACCTGGAGGCGCTGGCCACGGCGGACGCCTTTGCTTCTTGCTTCGGAGAGCGCAGCGGTGGAAGCCGGCGCGAGGCGCTGTGGGCCGCCGGAGCGGCGGCGCAGGAGCGGGCGGATCGGCTGCCAGGGACCGCGATGGGCGTCCGCGCACCGGCGCTGCCCGGCATGGATGAGGTCGAGTCGATGGTGGCCGACGTGTGGTCCACCGGGCTCTCGCCCGACAGTCATCCGGTCCAGTTCGCCCGGGAGTACCTCACCAGCGTTGGCGCGCAGGCCATCGAGACACTGCCCACAATGGAGGATGGCAGCAGGGTGCTGGTCGGAGGCATCGTCACGCACCGGCAGCGGCCGGCGACAGCCGGAGGGATCACCTTCCTCAACCTGGAGGACGAGACGGGCATGCTTAACGTGATCTGCTCGCCCGGTCTGTGGCAGCGCCACCGCAAGGTGGCTCGGACCGCCAATGCGATGATCATCCGTGGCCGGCTCGAAATCGTCGATAGCGTGGTCAACCTCGCCGCCGACCACCTTGCCACGCTCGCTATGCCGGTGCGCTCACCCTCCCGCGACTTCCGTTAGCCAACTCCCCGCGATTCACTGCAAGATCGCCGTCTCCGGTGAACACGTAGCGTTTGACGACACATGTTCACCGGGGAGTCAGATCTTCCCTGGAATCCGTGGAAGCAGAACTCAGAATGCGATGATCAATGTGCCGGTGCCCGGACTGCCGAGCCAATCGCTGATCGTGGACTGTGCCCTCCCCGCCATGTCGATGACGACGTCGGTGGTCGACGGGTCGCGGAAGACGCGCAGTGCGTCCAAAACCCTGGCGATCATGAGCTCAACGTTGCGAAACCGCGCCGATCATGACCTCCAGGTCATGATCGGCGTCCAAGATATGCGTCCAA
>JAXIPB010000250.1:0-8791 GCA_045403155.1 Micromonosporaceae bacterium | reverse complement strand
CAGCACAGGCTCCTATGAGGTCACAACGCCCGACCGGTGACGTGCACGAGCGGGCCACCCGGACAGCCAACAGATCCTGCAAAGGACAGCACGCGTCGGTCATGATCCGAGTCAGACCGCCGGGTGACCCGCTCCCCTTATCCTCACTGTCATGATCGGCGGGATGTAGCGGTGCCCAGGTCATGATCGCGGCGATCTTGGAGGCCGAGGACGGAGGGCGGAGGGCGGAGGGCGGAGGGCCGGCGGTCAGAGGTACTGGCCGGTGCGGCCGCCCTCGCCGCGCTCCTCGCCTTGCGGGTGCGCCCCGGGCATGCCGGGGATACCGACGCCGGCGGGTCCGGATGGGAGCGCCGGTCGGCCCGTGCGCATCTGCTCCAGCTGCAACCGTGCGGCCATCTGCTGTGCCACGAGAGTCGCCTGTATGCCGTGGAAGAGACCCTCTAACCAGCCCACGAGCTGAGCCTGCGCCATTCGTAGCTCGGCCTCGCTGGGGGTGTGACCCTCCTCGAAGGGCAGGGTCAGCCGGTCCAGTTCGCCCACGAGTTCCGGGGCGAGGCCGGTCTCGAGCTCGACGATCGAGCGCCGATGTATCTCGGTGAGACGCTGGCGGGCCTTCTCGTCCAGTGGCGCGGCCTTCACCTCTTCCAGCAACTGCTTGATCATGCTTCCGATCCGCATGACCTTGGCCGGCTGTTCGATGAGCCGCGAGGGATCCTCATCGTCGCCGGAGCGGCCACCCTCGGACTGGGAGGAGTCGACCTGCAGCGTGCCGACGGGGCGACCGTCGGGGCCCACGACGACGACCGTGTTTGACTCGCGTGCCGGCGAATCGCCCGCAGCGGTGTCGCTCATCAGCTTGATCCTCTCGTCCGTATGCGGTGGCTGCCCGATCACCCTCACGATAGCGTCGCCGCGTGGTTCACAATTCACGCACGGTCCTCACCCGGACGGCACCGGCGCCCGACTTCGCCGTGGCCTACGGGCCGCATCCGGACCAGGTCGCGGATGTGCGGCTTCCGACCGACGGTGCGAAGTCCGGCCATACGCCGCTCGTGCTATTCGTGCACGGAGGTTTCTGGCGCCACGAATGGGATCGGACGCACGCTGGACCGCTCGCCGCTGCGTTGGCTGAGCTGGGGTATACCGTGGCCAACCTGGAGTACCGTCGGACTGGCGCGCCGGATGGCCTCGCTGGCTGGCCGGCCACCGTCGAAGATGTCGCCGGGGCCGTACGCAAGGTGCCAGGACTTGTCGCGGCGGAGATGGGAACGGAGCCCACCGTGGTGGTCGTGGCCGGCCACTCCGCGGGCGGTCATCTGGCCCTGTGCGTCGCGGCGGGGCTCGCTCTGGAGGGCCGCGCACCCGCCGGTGTCGTGGCGCTGGCGCCGGTGGCGGACCTCCGACTCGCATACGACATGGACCTCGACGGCGGTGCCGTGCGGGCGCTCGTCGAGGATGGGCCGGAGGCGGTGCCGGATCGTTACATGACGGCCGACCCGATGTCGCTGCTGCCCATCGGCGCCCGCATGTTCATCGTTCACGGTGGCCATGACGTGCTGGTACCACCGGAACTTTCGCGTCGATTTGTGGCCGCCGCATTAGCCGCGGGCGACGACGTGCGGCTCGACGAGCTTCCGAACGCGGAGCACTTCGATGTTATTGATCCTGAATCGCCGGCCTGGCCGGCGGTCGTCCAGGCCTTTCACACTATGGAACGCGCCTGACCTGCCGTTTGACGCTCAAGGCGATTCGGGGTACAACCCGTGGGGACCGACTCCAGTTGAGCCGGACGACGAGTTGTGGGCCGTTGGCCACTGGAGGGAACGAAGTGTCGCAACCGGGCCGACCGCTCCACCTGGGCCGACGGCAGGTCCTCAAGATCTTCGGCGCAATGGCAGCGGTCGGGGCGACCGGAGCTGCGGCGGCCTGCACCTCCGAGCCTCAGGGCACCGCGATGGAGCAGCCGTCGGGGAAGACGATCAAGATCGGCCTTATCTCGCCGGCCCTGGGGCCGTACTCAAAGATCGGCGACGACATCCAGAAGGGGTTCAAGCTCTATCTGCAGGATCACAACAACCTCCTCGGCCGGCACCGGGTGGACCTGCGCAGCGCGGAGGAGGGTGCCTCCCCGGCATCGGCGATCGCGGCGGCGAAGGATTTGCTGGAGCAGGGCGTTCTGGCGCTCGCCGGCGTGGCGAACCCGGCCTCGCTGGGCGCGATCGCCCCCGCCATCCAGACCGCGAAGGTCCCGCTCGTCAGCGCGAATGCGTCGCCGGGCGCGCTGACATCCGGCTTCTTCATCTGGCGTGCGTCTCATGTGGAGGGTGAGGCGGGCCGCGCGCTGGCGCCGTACGCGCGCGCCGGGGGCGAGACGGCGTTCGTCCTCCGCGAGGACACGCCGACCGCGCGGGAGGAGGCGGCCGGATTCGGCAAGGCCTTCGTGGACCTCAAGGGCTCCATCATCGGTGAGTCGATCGGTAGGGGATCCTTCGCCAACCGGCTGCAAGCGGCGCGCTTCGCGGACGTCATATTCGCCTCGTACATGGGAGCCGATGCCGTCGCGCTGCTCGACGCGTACCGGGTCTCCGGCCTGGATGCCAAGCTGCTGGGACCCGGCAGCCTCACCGAGACCGCGGACCTGACCAAGCTCACCGCGCTGCCGGACAACGTGTTTACCTCGATGTACTACGCGGCGGACCTGGACAACGAGGAGAACCGCCGCTTCGTGTCGAGCTTCCACAAGGTGCACGGCATCCAGCCGAGCGGGTACGCGATGGCGGCCCACGATTGCGCGTCCGTGCTGGACAAGGCATTGCATCTCGTCGAAGGTGACCCCAGTCCGGCCGCCCTGAACCAGGCGTTCAGCCTGCTTGGCCAGATCGACAGTCCTCGGGGTACCTGGACCTTCAACATCAACCGTACGCCGCAGCAGAAGTGGTACCTGCGCAAGCTGCGCTACGACGGTCAGGTGGCGGCGAACCTCCTCGACGCCGACCTCGCCGTGCTCAGCTAGCTGTTCGAGCGGCGCGGCTCGGGACGCGGGCCACTGCGAACACCGACTGGCCGAAGGGCGCCGGCACCCGGTCGATGAGACGGGCGAGCGGCACGATCACCCGGTCGTACGCGCGCAGCGCTGCGCCATCGCGCGGAGTCATGCGGAGGGCCTTCACGGTCGCGTACCACGACAGCAGCCCGATCGGGTTGACATAGCGAAGCTGCTCCACCTCGAGCCCGGCGCCAGTCAACGCAGCCCGCAGACTCCCTGTGGTGTAGCGGCGCAGGTGGCCGATAGCGAGATCGAAGCGGGACATCGCGGACGGAAAAGCGGGCACGATGAGGACCACCGCTCCGCCGGGCCGCACCAGCGCGGCGGTGGCCTTGAGTGCCTGCACATCATCCGGTATGTGCTCAAACACGTTGAGAGCCACCGCGGCACTGTGGCCCGCCCTCGCGCCGGCCTCCGTTGCTGTGACGTCCCCCACGACGAGGTGCCTCACGGTGATCGCGTCGTGACGCGAAAAGCGGTGAGCGAGATCGCGGTATCGATCATCGTCGGCCTCGGTGGCGGTAAAGCGGGTGACGTCGGGAAGCCATTCGATGGCGTAATCGCCCGTCCCTGAGCCGATTTCGATCGGATCCTCGCCCAGAAAGGGCCGCGCCAGATCGGCGAGCCACCGACGGTAGCGGCGGGCGTCCGACAGATACTCCAGCACCTCGGACTGAAGACGTGAGTTCCCCGTCACCTTGGCCACGCCGTACACTCTCTCAGATGGACCGGCCGGTCGGTTTTCGCACTCCGCGGCAGGTCCACAGTTCTGGAGCCCAGGTGAAGCTGTCAATTCTTATGCCTGTCTATAACGAGCAGCCGCTAATCGCCAACGCCGTGAAGCAGGCTGTCGATGTGAGCTACCCCTGCGAGGTGGAGCTCGTGGTGGTGGACGACGGCAGCCGTGACGGGACCGCGGAGGTGCTCGCGGGCATAGACGATCCCCGCCTGAGCGTGCATGTTCACCCCCGCAATCGCGGCAAGGGCGCGGCGATCAAGACCGCGGCCGCCGCGGCCACCGGCGATTACATGGTGATCCTCGACGCGGACCTGGAGTATGACCCGCAGGACATCCCCAAGCTGCTCGAGCCAGTGCTCGATGGGCGGGCGAGCGTCGTCTATGGGAGCCGCACCTTCGGTAGCCACAGTGCGTACTCGTTCTGGTATGTCATGGGCAACAAGGGCGTTACCACCGTCGCCAACATGATCTACAACTCGTACCTGTCCGATCTCGAGACGTGCTTCAAACTGATGCCGCTGTCGCTCTTCAGGTCGCTGAAGATCAATTCGGCCGGCTTCGGTATGGAGGCTGAGATCACCGGGAAGCTGCTGCGACAGAAGATACGGCCGTACGAGGTGCCGATCTCATATCGAGCGCGCACCCGCGAAGAGGGTAAGAAGATCACGTGGAAGGACGGCGTTGAGGCGCTGTGGATCCTGACCCGGGAGCGGATGCGACAGGCGCCCGGCGCCACGTCTCCGCGCCGCTCGCCCAAGCCGGTTCGCTCACCAAAGCCCCCGAGCTGATATGCGTCACCGCCGTAGCCGCGGCCGCGGCGGCTCGGTCGCCGTCGCCGTGCTGATCGTGGCGTTGGCGGCGGTTGGCCTCGTCGTTGCGGATGGCCCCACGCCCGCGGGCAGCGTAAGCAGGTCGCCCGCGGGCGGCGTAAGCAGTTCGCCCGGGGGCAGCGTGACCAGGTCGTGTGCGGGCCATTGGAGCTGCGCCGAGCAGGCCCGCTTCGCCATCGCCGAGGCGCTGCTTGCGAAGTACCCGGGCCGGATCGGCCTCGTCGTACGGGACCGGACGACCGGGGCGGCCTGGCGTGCGGGTGTGCCCACGCACCCCATCTGGACGGCATCCACCATCAAGCTGGCGATCGCCGCAGATGTGCTGCGGCGCGGTCGATCGGGCGCGATCGTCGTCGATGCGGCCGCGCGCAAGCAGATCGCTGAGATGCTTGCGGTCTCGTCCAACTCCGCGGCCAGCGCGTTGTGGCGTCGTTATGGACCCCGAACGCTGGCCAACAACTTCAAGGCCGTCCTCGGCATGAAGGGGTTGGTGTTTCCGACGTCGCGGCTGTTTTGGGGCGCCGCGAAGTGCACGGCGGACGACCTGATCGCCGTAATGTCGTACATTCTCGAGAAGATGCACCCCGCCGACCGGGACTCCCTCGTGACCGCGATGCGCGCGGTCGATCCGGTTCAGCAGTGGGGTGTATGGGGGGCCGGTGCCGCGCTCCAGCCGGGCGTCAAGGGCGGCTGGTCCGTCGAATGGGATACCGGTGGCGAGCACTGGGTGACGAACTCGGTCGGATTCGCCGGGCCTTCGGCACGCTATGTCGTCGCGGTGATGTATCAGCTGCCACCCGGCGTCAATACCCGCCCTGGTTCGCTTGGTGCC
This sequence comes from Micromonosporaceae bacterium, assembly GCA_045403155.1. GTDB lineage: Bacteria > Actinomycetota > Actinomycetes > Mycobacteriales > Micromonosporaceae > JAXIPB01. Next base: position 3,344 of record JAXIPB010000250.1, on the reverse strand, counting down.
GGTGTGCACGCGATCAGCGACCTCGTGGCCGCGGTGTTCGGCGCCCCGCGGCCCGCCGCCATCACCGTTCCCGACGACTAGTTACCTTCTCACGAGGGGCACGTGAGATGCCTCGTGATGGCGGCGCGCAGGCTGGCCGGGTCGAGACCGTGCGCCAGGTCGTGTTCGGCGATGGTCCCGTAGCGATGCAGGTCCCGCCGCCCGACACCGAGACTGAGCAGCCGATGCGGTACGGACGAGAGGCTGTCCGCGACGAGCCGCGCCGAGGTACCGGCGAGGTACGGCTCGGCCACCACGACCGCAGCGCCCCGGCCCGCCGCCGCCCAGACGAGCTCCCGGAGGCCGGCCGAGTCGAAAGGTCGAGGGGTATCCGTATACGCGACCGTCACGTCGAGGCCCCGTGTTGCGTCCAGAATGGGATCGAGCAGTGGACCGACCGCCACCACGACCGCGTCTGTACCGCGCCGAATCGGCAGGAGCCGCCCACCTGTCCGATGTGGACTCCCATTGCGCGTCGCCGCGAGCCGCACGTAGACCGGGCCATCATGCGCGGCCGCGGCCCGGAGCGCGGCTACGACCTCGTCCGGATGCCCGGGCACGTTGATCGTCCACCCGTCGAGGGTGTCGAGCAGGGCCACATCCGCGGGGCTGTGGTGCGTCCTCCCCGAGGCCGAGGCATCGTACGACGCGCCAACGCTGACCAGGATCGCACCGACACCCTGGTGGCCGAGGTCGAGCTTGACCTGCTCCCAGGCCCGCTCGATCAGGAACGGTGCGTACGAATGGGCGATCGGCCGCAAACCGGTGAGGGCAAGGCCGCCGGCCACACTGACCATGAGCTGCTCGCGGATGCCTACGTTGATTACCCGGTCCGGATGGTGCTCCGCCGCCTCGGCCAGGCCGGCGGCGGAGATGTCGGCGAGCACGAGCGCGGTGCGCGGATCGTCGTCGAGCAGCGCCCGGGTCTCGGCGTAGAACGCTTCGCGCATCGCCGTCAGCCCGTCTGCTCGGTGACCGCGACGACGACGTGGGGGCGACCCGGTTCGTGCGCCCGCACCCCGTACTCGATCGCATCGTGATCTCGGCCGTTGGCCTCCACCGCGGTCCAGCCGTTGACCGTGAACCGGCTCCCGATGCCGCCTGGCCATCCGTGCGTCGCCGAGTCGTTGTCGATGACGACCGCAGTGAGGTTGTCGAGCTTCGCGGCGCCGGCGTAGGCAATCGCCTCGTGGTTGGAGCCCTCGTCCAGTTCCGCGTCGCCGAGCAGGACGTAGACGCGCGGCGTCGAAAGGCCCTGGGCGCGCAGTCCGAGGGCGACGCCGACGGCGAGCGGGAGACCATGCCCGAGCGAGCCCGATGAAATCTCGACGCCCGGGATTCGCTGACGATCCGGGTGGTGGCCGAGCGGACTGGTCCAGCTCGCCATGTCGTCAAGCCATTCCGCCGGGATGAAGCCCTTGGCCGCGAGTACGGCGTAGTACGCCGCGGGGCCGTGTCCTTTGGAGAGGAGGAAGCGGTCGCGGTCGGGGAGGTCCGCGGTGGCGAGGGTGACGGTGAGGATCCGATCGTAGAGCACCCAAAGGACGTCGAGCGTGGAGTGGGCGCTGGGGCCGTGCTTCTCGTCGCCCGTGACTCGGGCGAGCAGGGTCTCCAGGTCGCCGCGTGTGGCGAGCGTCGTCGTCATGCGTCTAGGCTGCATCTTAAAGTTCACTTGAACTCAAGGGCGCGTTATGCAGGACTCATTGACGATCGGTGAGTTGTCCGTCCGGAGCGGCGTTCCCTCCTCGGCGCTGCGGTTCTATGAGGCGCGGGGGCTCATTGCGGCTGGGCGGACCGGGGGGAACCAGCGGCGCTACGACCGGGCCGAGCTTCGGCGGGTGGCGTTCATCCGGATCGCGCAGCGGGTTGGTTTGTCGTTGGACGAGATCGCGGCCGCCCTGGCGACGCTGCCGGACTCGCGAACCCCGACGAAGGCGGACTGGGCGCGGCTGTCGGCGCGGTGGCGGGCCCGGCTCGACGATCAGATCGCGGTGCTGGAGCGGCTGCGGGACCGGTTGACCAGCTGTATCGGATGCGGTTGCCTATCCCTGCAGAGGTGCCGTATCTCGAACCCCGATGACGAGCGGGCGGCCGAGGGTCCCGGCCCCCGCTATCTGCTGCGTGACTGATCCCGTTGCTATCGCACCAGGAGGACCTTGCCGAGGTGTTCGGATGACTCCACCAGGCGGTGGGCGTCGGCGGCGTCGGACATCGGAATGCGCGCGCTGATGACCGGTTCCACTCGGCCATTCTCGACGAGCGGCCAGACGTGCTCGCGGACCGCAGCGACGATTGCGGCCTTCTGCTCGGCCGGCCGGAACCGCAGCGTGGTGGCCATGATGGTGGCTCGCTTGGCGTGCAGCGTTCCAAGGTCGAGCTCTGCGCTTCTGCCCCCCTGGAGGCCAATCACGACAAGCCGTCCCTCGATGGCCAGCGCCGCGACGTTGCGCCCTAAATAGGACGCTCCCATGATATCGAGGATGACGTCGGCGCCTCGATCATCGGTCGCGATGCGTACGGCGTCGACGAAATCCTCGGTGGTGTAGTCGACGGTGACCGCCGCTCCGAGCTGTCGCAGTGCGTCGTGCTTTGCTCTGCGGGCGGTCGTGATGACGCGTGCGCCGCGAGCCGCGGCGAGTTGGATCGCGAACGTGCCGACGCCGCTGCCGCCGCCATGAACGAGGAGGACCTCGCCCTCCTCGAGGTGGGCCAGGTCGAAGACGTTCGACCAGACGGTGCAGGCGACCTCGGGGAGCGCGGCGGCGTCTGGTACGGAGAGGCCTGCGGGCACGGGCAGGCAGTGCTGGGCCGGAACGGCGACCTTCTCCGCGTACCCGCCACCGCCGAGCAGGGCGCAGACCTCGTCGCCTACGCGCCATCGGGTGACGTTGGCGCCGAGCGCGACGACTCGGCCGGAGCATTCGAGGCCGGGGTACGGCGGAGCACCTGGCGGCGGCGGATAGAACCCGGCCCGCTGCGCCAGGTCGGCGCGGTTGACGGCGCTGGCCGCTACGTCGATGAGGACCTCTCCCGGGCCGGGCACCGGATCGTCGACCTCGGCCCAGGTGAGCACCTCCGGGCCGCCGGGCTGCGGGATCGTGACGGCATGCATGTGGGCTATCTTCTCGCGTCTCGCCGACTCGTGTCGGACCGAGCCTTCACCCTTCCATGACACCGGTCATGGCGTTTCACCACGCGACTCCAGTAAGGCGTTCGTAAACATCGATGTAGCGGGCCCGCGTGGCCGCGACGATGTCGTCGGGGATCTCGGGCCCGGGGGCGGTCTTGTCCCACCCGGTGCCGGC
>JAXIPB010000186.1:0-4134 GCA_045403155.1 Micromonosporaceae bacterium | reverse complement strand
GGGGGTGGACACCGGCCGCGAATCTTTTGTCGAAAACTCGCTTCGGGGGGGGGGGGGGACGGTGGGGGGTGGGGGGGGGTTCGATGACCGCGAATGCGTCGACTTCCGCTCGCTGACCCGCCCGGGTCGCCAAGACTAAGGGGCAGCCAACGACGGAAGGGCGGCCATGGTTACCAAACCGGACACTATCGTTCTGGTCCACGGTTTGTGGGTCACACCACGCAGCTGGGAGAATTGGATCAAGCGCTTTGAGAGCCAGGGATACCGGGTCATCGCACCCGCGTACCCCGGCTTCGAGGTGGAGGTCGAGGCGCTCAACGCCGACCCAGACCCGATCGAGAAGGTCACGCTTCGACAGATTGTCGAACACCTTGAGTCGATCATCAGGGCGCTGCCAAGCCCGCCAATCCTCATCGGACACTCGGCGGGCGGCGCGATCGTTCAGATCCTCCTCGATCATGGCTACGGCGCAGCCGGCGTAGCTCTCAACTCCGCACCGACCGAGGGCGTACGGATCGTGCCGCGCTCCCAGGTCAAGTCGACGCTACCGGTGCTCAAGAGCCCGGCGAACCGGCACAAGGCCGTCGGCTTCGACCTCGACCAGTGGAGGTACGCGTTCACCAACACCTTCAGCGATGACGAGGCCCGCCTGCTGTACGAGAGATACGCCATCCCCGCGCCGGGAAGCATCGTGTGGAACGGCGTGCTCGACAACTTCCAGCCCGGGCACCAGGACGCCTGGGTCGACTACAAGAACACCGGGCGTGCGCCCCTGCTGTTCGTCTCGGGCGGCGAGGATCACCTCATGCCGCCGAGCGTGCAGGCCTCCAACGCCAAGCACTACAAGTCGAACGCCGTCACCGAGGTGAAGCTTTTCGACGGGTACGCGCATCTGCTTCCGGCGCAGGAGGGCTGGGAGGAGATAGCCGATTATGCGGTCTCGTGGGCGGTGGACCACGCAAGCGGGGCAAAGCAACCCGCGTAAGCCGGGCCCGCGGCCGCGACGGGGCGTGATCGGCGTGCTCGACCCATCCTCCATGGATGGCGCCGCTCGCTAGAGTTCGGGCATGAGCGCTGATCTGATGCACACCCCGATGCCCGTGTTCCCGGTTTCGGTAGCGTTGGGGCGGGTCAACGAGCTCTACGGCATCAGTGCCACCGAGGCGATCGCGCTCCCGAGCGAGCGCGACCAGATGCTGATGCTCCCGAGCACTTCGGCCCGCGCGGTCGTGCTGAAGATCTCCAACCGTGCCGAGTCCGCTCAGACCCTCGACATGGAAAATGGCGCCCTGCGCCACCTCGCGAAAGTTGATCCCGGCCTACCGGTGCCGCGCCTAGTCCCCACGCTCGCGGGCGAGCCGGTCGGGTCGATCATTGACGGCGAGGGCGGCGCACACCTCGTGCGGGTGATGACCGTCCTACCAGGACAGAACCTCGAGGGCCGGCCGGTGCCTTGCTCGCTCGCCGAGCAGATCGGTGCCGTCTGCGCGCGGGTCGCGGTCGGGCTGCAGGGCTACTTTCACCGCGACGCCGGGCGCCAGGTCGCTTGGGATATCCGGATCGAGCGGTCTCCGGCGGTCGTCGCCGATGAGCCGATCTCGGTGCGGGTGGCCGACGCTCGGGCCCGAATCCGGCCCGCTCTGTCGGCAACGTACGGTCTGCCGAGCGGAGTGCAGCATGGCGACGTCACGCTCACGAACGTGCTCGGCGACGTATCCGGGGTGACGGGTGTCGTTGACTTCGGCGACATGCACCACACAGCGGCGGTCTGCGACCTGGCCTCCTCGCTCGCATCTGTGCTTCGCAACACGGGTAGGGAACAGCAGGTGCCCTGGTCGGAGTTGGCCGGCGCATACCTAGATGGGTATCAGCGGCTGCGCCCGCTTCAGCCAGCCGAGGCGGCGGTGCTGGGTCACCTCGTGCTCGCCCGACTGGTGACCACATTAGACATTTCTCGAGAGCGGGTCGATGAGCACCCCGGCAACCGGGACTACATCGTCCAGTGGGACGCGGCCACCGAGCGGCTGCTCACGGAGCTGACCGACCTCAGCGACTCCGAACTGGCCCACCGATTCTCGCGCCTCGCCGGAATGCCCACGCCGGTCGATCGCGCCGGCGGACTCGCCGAGCGGCGCGGCCGGGTGCTCGGTGGTCGGCTCGCTCCCACATTCTTCCGTGAGCCACTATGGGTCGAGGCGGGCGACGGTGCGTTCCTGGTGAGCGATGAGGGGCAGCGCTACCTCGACGCGTACAACAACGTAGCCGTCGCGGGGCACACCCATCCGGCGGTAACCGAGGCCGTTGTACGGCAACTCCGAACCTTGAACACGAACTCGCGCTACCTGCATCCCGCCATCGTCGAGCTCGCGGAGCGGTTGACCGCCACGGTGCCGTCCGAACTGGACACCTGCATTTTCGTCACCTCCGGCTCCGAGGCGGTGGACCTGGCCTGGCGGATGGCCCGCGCCTACACGGGAGCGAGCGGCACAGTGGTGGCCGAGTGGGCCTACCACGGCATCTCCACGCGGACGATCGACTTCTCGACCAACGAGTGGCCGGGCGCGGGTCTCACACCGTCCGATGTGGCCATGTTCGCCGCGCCGCACTCCGGTCCGGCGTTGGACCGTGCCGAAGCCATTCGCCGGGTGCTCGCCGCCGCGGCCGAATTACACGCCCGCGCGCACCGTCCCGGGCTGCTGATCGCGGACCCGCAGTTCACCAGCGAGGGCGTCCTCGACGCGCCAGCCGAATTCATGCAGGGCCTGGTTGACGGTGTCCACGAGGCCGGCGGGCTCTTCCTCGCAGACGAGGTACAGAGCGGCTTTGGCCGCAGCGGCCCACTTCTGTGGCGGTTCGCCACACAGGGCATAACACCCGATATCGTGACCCTTGGCAAGCCCATGGCGGCGGGACTGCCGGTCGGAGCCGTCATCACCCGACGCGAGATCGCCGACACGTTCCCGTACGAGTACTTCAGCACCTTCGCCGGAAGCCCTATCGCCGGCGCGGCCGGCTGTGCCGTACTCGATGTACTGACCGATCGGCAGCTGCCACAGCGCGCGGCGCGAGTGGGCGAGTACCTGCGGGCCCGATTGCGTGAGCTTGCCATCAAGCATCCGGTCATACACGGCGTACGCGGCGTGGGGCTGATCGCCGGCATCGACGTTCGCGAATCCGCATACGGCGGAGGCCGGGCATTCACGACGCAGGTCGTCGAAGGGCTGCGGCGTCAACACGTACTCGCCGGTTCCACGGGGCGAGGAGGCGACGTGCTCAAGGTACGGCCGCCGCTCGTCTGGACCGAGGAGCACGCCGACCGTTTCATCGCGGCGCTTCTGCTGGTGTTCAACGACCTGGCCATCAGCGCCAGTTGATGCCGGGAGAAGAGTCTGGATTTCCAGCCATCCATGCAACAAGATGGTTCAGTGGCCAAGGATCCCAGGAAGGCCGGGTTGCCGGAATGACGTCCACTGCGCAAGCTGAGCCGACCAGGCGCCGCTCAAGACGAGCGAGGTTCGCTATCATCGCGGCGCTGTTCTTGTTGATCGGGGCCGGTCTGCTGTGGTACTCGTTGTTGTACTCCCCGAACCCGCGCGGGACCAGTTCGGCGCCCGCGCCGGTCCCCACAACGACGATGTCGCCGATGGCCCGGACGTTCACGGCTGCGGCGCCGACGCCTAGCCCGGGCGGATCGGTAGTAGCCCCTCAAGTCAGCGTCATCACAACCTACGTCGCAGTCCCCACGTACGTGGCCGCCCCGCCCGCCGGCGTGGACGACTCCGACGTTCTCAACATCGTGACCACGTTCGGCGGCCTGCTTGCCTCCCTCGTGGGGCTCGTATCGGCCGTAGTCTCCGTCCGCGGCGCCCGCCCCCGCTAGCCCCCCCCCGCGCCTCCTCCTCGCGCCGATCCCCTCCTCGCGCCGATCACCTCCTCGCGCCGATCTCTTCTCGCGCCGATCATGATTTGGAGGTTCGCGGTAGGGACCGCCCTTGCGGGCGGCCCCCCGCACAGATCCCAGCGTGCGGCACTACCGCACTGGGCTCCTGCCTCAGGTTCTGGCGGCAAAGCGCACCTCCGGGAAGGGGTGCATTAAGCGGATTTTCGGTAGCCATCGGGGCGCGATCCGGTTCA
>JAXIPB010000165.1:0-8791 GCA_045403155.1 Micromonosporaceae bacterium | reverse complement strand
CAGCACAGGCTCCTATGAGGTCACAACGCCCGACCGGTGACGTGCACGAGCGGGCCACCCGGACAGCCAACAGATCCTGCAAAGGACAGCACGCGTCGGTCATGATCCGAGTCAGACCGCCGGGTGACCCGCTCCCCTTATTCTCACTGTCATGATCGGCGGGGGGGCGCTGGCTGTCGGGGGCCGCGCGGCTCCCGGGATTCGGGCGGTGGCCCGCCTATGCTGGCGCGGGGAGGTACGCGCGGTGTTGGTGATCCATGCGCTGTGGTTGCGGGGTGCCGGAGTCAGGCTGTGGGCGGAGGATTCGCACGCGGCCGCCGCGCCGCCGCCGCGCAGGGGCGGGCGGGCCCCGCGTTCTCGTGCGCACCCGTTCGCCGCCTCGCATGACACTCTCGCGTCCGCTCTCGGTGAGCTTGCCGCGAAGGCGGTGACCGGGACCGCGACTCTCTCGCTACCCGGCCGGGCCGGGGTGCCGGTGGACTCGCCCGAACTCGTTCGCGAGGAGCTGCCTGGCGGAGGTCGGGAGGCGCTCACGCTCTCGTCGTGGCTGGTGCCGACGCTGGAGTACGGAGCAGACGATGGCCTCGGCGTGCTGGCTGGGTTGACGGCCGACGGCGCGGTGCTGGGGTCATCGGTACGTCACCTGGCCGAGGTCGCCGGCTTCGCTGTCGATCTCGTGGCGAGGGGGCGAACGCTGCCGACGGTCATCGCTGGCGCCGACGGACCACGCGGTGAATGGCGGCCCTTGCTCACCGGCGCGGATGCCGTCTGGGCCCAGGCGCTGGCGCTGGCGCAGCCTCCGGTCGGCCGGGCGGGCGGCGGATCGGCCGCCGAGGTAGTGGCCGACGCGATCGACGCGCTGGTGGACGGCGCCGCTCGTTTGGCGCTCTCGCACCTGCCCACCGACCCCGCGCCGAAGGGCCGGAAACCGGACCGCGCGCCGTGGCGGGCCTGGCTTGGCTCCCTGACCGGCCGCCAGCGCATCTTCACAGTCGATCCAGCCGACGTGGCGAGGCTGAGCGACGCCGTGCTGGCCTGGCAGCAGGACGCGGTGTCGGGCCGGGTGCGGGCCTGCTTCCGGCTGAAGGAACCGACCGAGGACATCGATGCCCCGGCAGGCGATGCCTGGCGGCTGGAGTTTGCCCTTCAGGCGGCGGACCAGCCCAGCCTGATGGTCGACGCCGACCGGATCTGGAGCTCACGCGGAACGCTGCGGGCGTTGGCCCGCCACCTCGACTCTCCACAGGAGACGCTCCTGACCGAACTGGGTCGCGCTAGTCGGCTCTACCCGGATCTCGATGACGCGTTGCGCACCGCGAAGCCGGCCGGCCTCGAGCTCGATGGCGTTGGCGCGCATCGATTCCTCCGCCAGGGGGCGCCGATGCTGGCGGGTGCCGGATTCGGCGTCCTGCTGCCCGGCTGGTGGAGCAAGCCGCGCGCCCGCCTGGGAGCGCGGTTGAGTGCGACGTCGCCGACCGCACCGGGCACCGTGGAGGGCAAGCGCGGGTTTGGCCTCGACTCCCTCGTGGACTATCAGTGGCAGCTGGCGCTCGGAGAGGATCCGCTCACTGCGGCGGAACTGAAGGCACTGACCGAGCTCAAGACGCCGCTGGTGCGGCTGCGCGGCCAGTGGGTTGAACTGGATGCCAAGCGGCTTGCCGCGGGTCTGAAGATGCTCACCAGCAGCGGGCAGATGAGCGTCGCCGACCTCCTGCACGCCGGACTGTCCACAGGGGATGGCCCAGGCGGGCTTCCCGTCGTCTCCGTCGTCGCGGACGGTCCGCTCGGCGATCTTCTCTCCGGCCAGGCCGAGCGCCGACTTGAGCCGGTGGCGACGCCGGACGGATTCGTGGGCACGCTGCGCCCGTACCAGGAACGTGGCCTGGCCTGGCTCGCGTTTCTGGAGTCCCTCGGTTTTGGTCCGATCCTCGCGGACTCGATGGGGCTCGGAAAGACGATCCAACTGCTCGCCCTCATGCAGCGGGATCGGGAAGCGGCCGCCGAACCGGCCGGGCCCACGCTGCTGGTCTGCCCGATGTCGCTGGTTGGCAACTGGCAGCGCGAGGCCGCCAAGTTCGCACCCGGGCTCCGGGTGCACGTCCACCACGGAGCCGAACGAGCGAAGGGCAAGCATTTCTCCAACGCGGTCGCCGGGTCCGACCTCGTCATCACCACGTATGCGTTGGCGGCCCGCGACTCCGCGGCCCTGGCCGAGATCGAGTGGCACCGGCTCGTGGTCGACGAGGCCCAGGCCATCAAGAATGCGGCGACCCGCCAGGCGGTCGCGGTGCGCGGCCTACCCGCGCGCCACCGTGTCGCCGTCACCGGTACGCCGGTGGAGAATCGCCTCGCCGACCTGTGGTCCATCATGGAGTTCGCCAACCCTGGTCTGCTCGGCAGCGCGCTCACCTTCAAGGCGCGCTACGCCGAGCCGGTCGAGCGGCGGGGCGACGAGGTCGCGGCCGAGCGACTCAAACGCCTCACCGGTCCGTTCATCCTCCGCCGCGAGAAGACCGACAAGTCGATCATCTCGGATCTCCCGGACAAGATCGAGATGGAGGTCGTCTGCAACCTCACCGCCGAGCAGGCTTCGCTCTACCAGGCCGTTGTCGACGACATGATGTCGAAGATCGAGGAGAGCGAGGGCATCGCCCGGCGCGGGCTCGTGTTGGCGACGATGACCAAGCTGAAGCAGGTGTGCAACCACCCCGCGCACCTGCTGCGCGATGGGACGCGGTTGGCCGGCCGCTCCGGCAAGTTGGCCCGGCTGGAGGAGATCCTCGATGAAATCCTCGCGAACGGCGAGCGGTCGCTGCTCTTCACGCAGTACGCGGAATTCGGCGGCATGTTGCGCGCCCACCTCGCGGCGCGGTTCGGTCGTGAGGTGGCGTTCCTCCACGGTGGAGTCTCCAAGCCAGAGCGTGACGCGATGGTGATCCGCTTCCAATCGGCGGACGCCTCCTCGCCTCCGATCTTCGTACTGTCGCTAAAGGCGGGTGGCACCGGCCTCACGCTGACCGCGGCCAACCATGTCGTCCATGTCGACCGATGGTGGAACCCGGCCGTGGAGGACCAGGCGACAGACCGCGCCTTCCGCATCGGTCAGAAACGCAACGTGCAGGTACGAAAGTTCGTGTGCGCCGGGACCGTCGAGGAGAAGATCTCCGAGATGATCCGGGAGAAGCGCGGGCTCGCGGCCAAGATCGTGGGTAGCGGGGAGCAGTGGCTGACCGAGCTGTCCACATCGGAGCTTCGCGACCTCTTCGCGTTGGAGGCCGGGGCGGTGGTCGAATGACCTGGAGGGGCGGGTTCCGGCAGTACGGCAAGCCACTCCGCGTGGAGGGCGGTCTCAAGGCGCAGAGCACACGGGGCGCGATCGGTGAATCGTGGTGGTCGAAGCGCTTCCTCGATGTGCTCGAGTCGCTGGCGATGGGGTCGCGGCTCACCCGAGGGCGCAACTACGCTCGCGCGGGTCAGGTGCTCTCGGTCCAGGTCCGCCCAGGCCTGGTGTCCGCCTCGGTGCAGGGATCGCGCGCCATTCCGTACAAGGTGACCATTGGTCTGACCGCCCTCGACGACGTTACGTGGGAGAGGATCGAGGCGGCCCTGGCCGCCCAGGCGATCTTCAGCGCCCGCCTGCTCGCGGGCGACATGCCGGCGCAGATCGAGGACGTCTTCGCCGAGGCGGGAGCATCGTTGTTCCCCACCAGCGCGACGCAGCTGGACATGGCCTGCTCATGCCCCGACTGGGGGGTGCCGTGCAAGCACATCGCCGCCACCTTCTATTTACTGGCCGAAGCCTTTGACGCTGACCCCTTTGAGATCCTGCACTGGCGCGGCCGCGACAAGCAGAGGCTTCTTGGTCGGTTGCAGGCTCTACGCCATGGCGACGAACCTGAACACGGGCCCGAGCCGGCGCAGGTTTCCAAGGCGACGAGCCGGCGAACCGGCAAGCGCCGATCGTCGAAGACCGCGACAGCGCCGGCCGTACCTGTCGAAGTGACCGGCGCCGCGATCGCTCTCGCCGACGTGGCGAGCCCGGAGTTGGCGGAAGCCGTCGACCGGTTCTGGGTGCCGTCGGTGCCCCTGCCGGCGCGACCGCCCACACTGGACACTGACGCCGACCTCGTGCTGCGCCAGCTACCGACCCCACCGGCCGAGATCGGCGGGTCCGAACTGGTCGAGGAACTACGAACCCGCTACCTCGCCTTCCCCGGTGTAGATCTTGAATGAGCGCTCATATGATCGCGGCAAGTTTTCGAACCTCGCCCGGTCGCGCCGCGACCGGGCGACTGTCGAACACTCGCGATGACCTTGGTGCCGGACGGGGTATGGGCAGCCGTCCGATGGCGCCGGGCAGGCGCCGCGACCCGCGTCGGCGGCTACGCGAGGGTACCCACGAGGCTGCCGCCGCCGTCGATCACCATCGTGTGCCCCGTGATCCAACTCGCGTCGTCGGAGAGCAGGAACGCCACCGCCGACGCGACGTCAGCCGGCACGCCGAGGCGACCGGCCGGGTAGGTCGCCGCAACCTGGGCCTCGCGCCCCTCGTACAGCGCCCGGGCGAACTTCGTCTTCACGACGGCAGGAGCGACCGCGTTGACACGCACCTCCGGTCCGAGCTCGACGGCGAGCTGCTCCGTGAGGTAGCACAGTGCGGCCTTGCTCATACCGTAGATTCCCAGACCCGGCGCGGGCCGAAATGCCGCGACGGAAGCGACATTGACAACCGCGCCGCCGTGCCGGGCCATCCAGCCCCGATGGACCAGCTGTGTCCACGCGAACGCCGACACCACATTGATGTCAAGGATCTTTCGCACGACGTCGGGCTCGAGATCGAGGATCGGTCCGAACACTGGATTCGTCCCGACGTTGTTCACGAGAAAGTCCACCCGCCCGTACGCATCCAGCGTCCGGGCCACGGTTTCTGCCTGGTGGTCGGCGTCGTGCGCCTTGCCCGCAACGAAGATCGCCCGGTCGGACCCGAGCTCGGCGACCGCCGCGGCGAGCGGCTCTGGGCTTCGGCCGGTGATGCAGACCCGTTCCCCTCGGTCCACAAGCGCCTGCGCGATGGCGAGCCCGATGCCGCGGCTCGCACCGGTAACGATGGCGACCCTGGGCTGCTCCGCGATTTCGACAGTCTCCAGCTGCACCGCGGCGTCAGGCAGGACTTCGGTGGGTGTCATGAACACTCCTGTGCGTCGTTGTGCGGCCGAGTAACATGCACTCCCGGTGCAATGTACGCGCGACACCCGTCGGGCGGAAGATCCCGGTAGACAGCGAGGAGACGCCGTGAGTCCCGTGAGTAGCGCACCTGTCGGGTCCGGCCGTTCGTACGGGTTGACGGTTCCGCTGACCGGGTGGCCGTTGCATGCGCACCGCGACCTCATCGCCTCGCTGCCCGAGCTCGGCTACACCGACGTCTGGTCGGCCGAGGCGGGTGGCGCGGACGCGTTCACGCCGCTCGCGCTCGCCGCCGCGTGGGCGCCAACGCTGCGACTGGGTACGGCGATCGTCCCGGCCTTCACCCGCGGCGCCGCGACAATCGCTCAGAGCGCCGCTTCGTTGGCCGATGCCGCGCCCGGTCGGGTGGCCATCGGGATCGGCTCGTCGTCGGATGTCATCGTGGAGAAGTGGAACGGCATTCCGTTCGATAGGCCATACGAGCGGGTACGGGACGTCGTGCGCTTCCTTCGCGCCGCCTTGACCGGCCAGAAGGTGACCCAGTCCTACGATACGTTCACTGTGGACAGTTTCCGACTCCTGCAAGTGCCGGAGGTTGCGCCGCAGTTGCTGATCGCCGCCCTTCGCCCGGGCATGCTTCGCCTCGCCGGGCGGGAGTCCGATGGCGCCATCCTCAACCTGCTCTCGGCCGAAGATGTGCGCACAGTCGCGCCGTACGTGCACGAAGGTGGAGCGGACAAGGAGATCGTGGCGCGTATCTTTGTCGTCCCGTCCCCCGATGCCGAGGCGGCCCGCGCTGTCGCCCGTACCATCATCACGGGATACCTCACGGTGCGGGTCTATCGGGCGTTTCACGAGTGGCTCGGGCGCACGGAGCAACTGGCGCCGATGTGGCGTGCCTGGGAGTCCGGCGACCGGCGCGCGGCACTCGCCGCCGTCCCGGATGAGGTTGTCGACGCGCTGATCGTGCACGGAACGCCGGAGCAGTGCCGCGAGCACATCGGCCGCTACGTGGAGGCGGGAGTGACGACGCCGATGATGCTCATCGTTCCCGTCCCGGGCGAGGATCCCCAAGCCATCGGCGACCACGTCCGAGCCCTCGCCCCGCCCCGCCCGCCCCACTGAGGCGCCGAACATCACCGGGCGGACATGATCGGCGCCTTCGGGCGACCCTGAGGTCATGATCACGGCGATCTTGCAGGGGGCGATCCGGGAGGTTCGGGCCGGACACGGGGCAGCCCGGCAGAATGGCGTCATGACTGACACGAAGACGGCGACGCTGCGCGGTGGCGTCCTGATGCCCATCGTGGGGTTCGGAACGTGGCAGGTGACCGGCCGGCGCGGATATGACGCAATTCGTTACGCGCTCGAAGTCGGTTACCGCCATATTGACACGGCCACCATGTATGGCAACGAATCCGACGTCGGCCGAGCAGCACGGGAAAGCGGTCTACGACGCGAGGAGGTCTTCATCACGACAAAGCTCCCACCAGAGCGCACTGGCCGGGAAATGCAAACGTTAGCCGCAAGCCTCCGAGCGCTCGACGTGTCCTATGTGGATCTGTGGCTCATCCACTGGCCGCCGCGAGGCCGGGCCTCCACCAAGGTATGGCGAGAGTTCATCGCCGCTCGTGCCGACGGCCGCGCCCGGGCAATCGGAGTCAGCAACTACAGCACAGCCCAGATTGATGAGTTGATCTCCGAAACGGGTGAGGCTCCGGCGGTCAACCAGATTCCGTGGAGTCCGTGGCTCCACGAACCCGAGCGCCTGGCCGAGCATCGCGAGCGTGGCGTCGTCCTCGAGGGGTACAGCCCGTTCAAGCGCAGCGATCTCCGCTCACCGGTCCTCGCCGCGATCGCCGCCGCACACGGCGTCAGTCCGGCCCAGGTCGTCCTCCGCTGGCACATAGAGCACGGCATCGTTGTGATACCGAAGTCGTCGACGCCCGAGCGCATAGCATCCAACCTGGACATATTCGGGTTCTCTCTCACCCCCGACGAAGTGGCCCGGATCGACGCCCTCGCCTGACGCCACTCTCAAGATCGCCGTGATCATGACCTCACGGTCTCCCAAGCCCGCCGATCATGATGCGATGAAGGAGCGGGGCCTCCGCTCCTCGTGACAGTCACCCTCGCGTAACGCTTGGGCTGTTCACGTCCACCACGACGAAGGAGGCCCCTGTGGACGAGTATGGCGGCCGGCAGTATGTCGGAATAGATCTGCACCGGCGGCGCAGTGTGATCGTGCGGATGACGCCGGAGGGTGAGCGTCTCGGTTCCACGGTTCGCATCGACAACGACCCGTTCGAGCTGGCCCAACAGGTCGCCTCGTGGGGCGAAAGCCCGGAGGTGGTGCTGGAGGCCACCTATGGCTGGTATTGGGCTGCGGACGTACTGGCCGAGGCCGGCGCGAACGTGCACCTGGCCCATCCCTTGGGGGTCAAGGGTTTCGCGTACCGGAGAGTCAAGAACGACGAACTCGACGCTCGTGATCTTGCTGACCTGCTGCGGATGGGCAGGCTACCTGAGGCGTGGGTCGCGCCACCCCCGGTGCGAGAGTTGCGGGAGGCGGTGCGGCACCGGTGCAAGCTGGTCGCGCTGCGCTCCGGGCTCAAGGCCCAGGTCCACTCGGTATTGGCCAAGCAGGGCGTGCACGTGCCGATGTCGGACCTGTTCGGGGTCGGTGGGACGAAGCTGCTCGACGAGTTGGCGCTGGACGCCCCGTTCCGCGCCCGTGTGTTGTCGCTTCGCCGGCTCATCGAGGCGTTCACCTTCGAGATCGACATTCTGGCCAAGCGCACCTCCGGCCAGCTGTCCCACCACCCCGGCTTCCAGGCGGTACAGACCATCCCCGGCGTCGGGCCGGTGCTGGCCGCCGTGTTCGTGGCCGAGATCGGCGACGTGACTCGCTTCCCCCGGCCCGAGAAGCTGTGCTCCTGGGCCGGCATGACCCCCCGCCACCGCGAATCAGACACCAAGGTCCATCGCGGCCGGATCACTAAACAAGGCAACCATCTGGTCCGCTGGGCCGCCGTCGAGGCCGTGCAACGCCTCTACGGTGGCGCGATCGGGCGTACCCGGGCCCGGCTCACCGAACGACGCGGCGCGAACATCGCCAAGGTCGCCGCCGCCCGCAAACTGCTCACCCTGGTCTACTACGCGCTCCGCGACGGACACGTCCGTTGCCTTGCCCGACCAGCGTGAGCGTCCCTCCGGCGCAGCCAGCACGCGCGGTCGTTGCAGGTCTGACCCCCACCCGTGGCGCGGTCGACGACTCTGATTGAACCCCGACTGGCTGCGGCCGTACCACTCCATGCCACCCGATGCCGCGGTGGCGAAGGGATGACCGGCAACCGGAGACCCGGTTCCGCCAAACCGTCCACAACGGACGATGGAGAACACGGCCACCCACAACCTCACAGCTATCGGTCCCGGCGCGACGACTCTGCGCCGATCGGAGCCGGCGTCAAGGCCAAGCCCGCTGCGCGGTCGACCTTCGGTCGAGCCTTGACCCGACCCCTTACCGGCGTTTGTCCGCACCGAGCCGGGAATGAGGAGAAACCGGTCACAACCCGAGGGTTGACACGGCCCCGCTCCTTCAGGGATG
>JAXIPB010000052.1:0-9589 GCA_045403155.1 Micromonosporaceae bacterium | reverse complement strand
GGCGCGGGGGGAGGGGGCGCGGGGGGAGGGGGCGCTAGGGGGCGCTGGGGGTGGGCGGGGTTAGCCGCCGACGCGGCGGAGGAGTCCCTCCTGGACCGCGGTGGCGATGTTGCGTCCGTCCTCAGTAAACATTCGGCCCGTCGCGAGCCCCCGAGCACCCGACGCGGACGGGCTCCAACAGTCGTAGAGAAACCACTCGTCCGCGCGGAACGGTCGATGGAACCACAGCGCGTGGTCGAGGCTGGCGCCGACCATGCCGCCGGGCCCCCACACCTCGCCGTGTACCGACAACACCGCGTCGAGCAGCGTCAGGTCCGAGGCGAACGTCAACGCGGCTGCGTGCACCAGGGGATCGGAGGGCAGCTTGCCGTCCATGCGCATCCAAACGCGCTGGTGCACATCGGGAGGGCGGTCACCCGGCGGCACCCATCCGGGCTCGCCGACGTACCGGACGTCCATGGGGCGCGGAATCACCGACCAGATGCTCAGACGTTCCGGGTAGCGCGAGAGCCGCTCGGCCATCGTCGGCACCTCGTCGGGCCGTGGCACATCAAGAGGAGCAGCCGCATGGTGGTCCAAGCCCTGCTCGTCGCGATGAAATGACGCGGCCATCGTGAAGATCGGCTTTTCGTGTTGGTACGCGACGCACCGGCGCACCGAGAACGAACGGCCATCGCGGATGTTCTCCACCCCGTACACAATCGGCTCGGCGGGATCGCCCGGGCGCACGAAGTACCCGTGCAGCGAGTGGACCATTCGCGACGGGTCGACCGTACGGCCGGCGGCGACCAGAGCCTGAGCCGCGACCTGCCCGCCATAGACCCGCTGTGGCCCAACCGGCGGGCTGGTGCCCTCGAATCGGTCATCGTCCAGGCGTTTGATGTCCAACAGCGACACCAACGCGTCGACCGCCGCTTGCCCGGCGAGGACATCACCACCAAGGCCGGGGTCGGTCACGACAGCGAGCCCAGCCGGTGAACGCGCAAGGTGTTCGTCGACCCGGGTGTTCCGGGCGGACTCCCCGCGACGACAACGACGAGGTCGCCGAGCTGGCCCCGCCCGAGCCCGAGCAGCGCGTGGTCGACCTGCTGGAACATGTCGTCGGTGTGCTCGACGAAGTCGACCAGGAACGACTCCACACCCCACGACAGCGCGAGCTGGTTCTGCACCGACGACTCGGGCGTAAACGCCAGCAGCGGTAGCTCGCAGTGCAGGCGGGACAGGCGCCGCACGGTGTCGCCGGTTTGAGTGAACGCGACCAGGGCGCGGGCGTTGATGGCGCGGGCGATGCTCGACGCGGCGGCCGTGATCGCACCGCCGCGCGTCTTGGGATCGTGGCCCAGCCGTGGCACGGAGATGTCGCCGGCCTCGGTGGTGCGGATGATCCGGGCCATCGTCTGCACCGTGATGACCGGGTACCTGCCCACGCTCGTCTCACCGGAGAGCATCACGGCGTCGGTGCCGTCGAGGACGGCGTTCGCGACGTCGGAGGCCTCCGCGCGGGTGGGCCGGGGATTCTCGATCATCGAATCGAGCATCTGGGTCGCCACGATCACCGGTTTCGCCTGCTCCCGGCACAGCTGCACGGCCCGTTTCTGCACGAGCGGCACCTGCTCGAGCGGCAGCTCGACGCCAAGGTCACCCCGGGCGACCATGAGCCCGTCGAATGCGTTGACGATCGACTCCAACCGGGCCACGGCCTCCGGCTTCTCGATCTTCGCGATCACCGGCACCCGGCGGCCAACCTCGTCCATGATCTCATGCACGAGCTTGACGTCCTCGGCGGACCGAACAAACGACAGCGCCACCATGTCGACGCCCAACCGGAGCGCGAAGCGTAGATCAGCGGCGTCCTTTTCGGACATCGCAGGCACGCTCACGGCGATGTTGGGAAGGGACACTCCCTTGTTGTTCGAGACCTCGCCGCCCTCAACAACAAGGCAGGAGATGTCGGGACCGTCGATCGCGGCCACGTCGACCGCGACCTTGCCGTCATCGATCAGCAGGCGGTCGCCGACCCGAACTTCCGCGGGCAGCCTGCTGTACGTACAGGAGACCCGATCGTGGGTGCCGACCACCTCGTCGCCGGTAATGACGACGGTCTCGCCGTTGGCCCACAGCTCCGGCGGGTCGGCGAAGCGCCCTAGGCGAATCTTCGGGCCTTGCAGATCGGCGAGAATGCCCACTGGTCGCTCGCCGGCCGCCGAGGCCTCACGGACCCACCCGTAGCGCTGCTGGTGCTCGGCGTGGTCGCCGTGACTGAAGTTCAACCTCGCGACGTCCATCCCGGCGGCGATCAGCTCACGAAGGAGCTCCGGGCTGTCGACGGCGGGACCGAGCGTGCACACAATCTTCGCGCGACGATTCACGCCCATGAGCGTAGACGTCGGCGGCCGTCGGCCGTAGGGTCCAACTCCGCTCGTTGCGAGATTCATCCGCGCGTCACCGCGGGGTCACCGTGAGGGGGCCGCGAGGGGGACCGCCGTCGGCGAAACAGGTGCGGGCAGGGCACCGGGAGTGCCGAGATGCGCGTGAATCGCGGCGGCCGCGGCCCGTCCCTCGGCGATCGCCCACACGATCAGCGAGGCCCCCCGGTGCATGTCACCGGCCACAAAGACATCCGGCGAGTCGGTCTGCCAATCGGGGCCGCACGGGATTACTCCATCGACGCGGGTGAGTCCCAGCCCGGCGAGCAGCGGTCCATCCTCGGTACCGTCAAAGCCGATGGCGAGCAGCACCAGATCCGCCGGCAGGTCGCGCTCCGAGCCGGGCACGACCGTCACGACGCGGCGGCACGTGGACCGTTCGACGCGAACCTCGGCGACGCGCACCGCGTGCACGCGACCGGACGCGTCGCCCACGAACTCCTGAACCGCCACGGCGAAGGCCCGCGAGCCACCCTCCTCGTGCGCGGGGTAGTCGCGCAGGATCCACGGCCACGTCGGCCATGGGTCGCGTCCATTGTCGCGAGTGGAGGGCGGTTGCGGATACAGGTCCAGCTGTACGACGCCCGCCGCGCCCTGCCGATGGGCGACCCCGAGGCAGTCGGCGGCCGTATCCCCGCCGCCGATGATAACCACCTGCTTGCCGGCCGCGGATATTGGCGCCGCGCCGACAAGGCCGGCAACATAGCGGTTCGCGCCGACGAGATGCTCCATCGCGAGATGCACTCCGCGCAGATGACGCCCAGGAGTCGATGGCGTGTCGCGACTGTCGAGCGCGCCGCAGGCGAGCAGGACCGCATCCGACGAGCCACGAAGCTCGGAGACTGTCATGTCGACCCCGACCGAACACCCGGTCACGAAGCGCACCCCCTCGGCCGAGAGTTGCGCGACCCGCCTGTCGATGTGGTGCTTCTCCAGCTTGAAGTCCGGGATGCCGTAGCGCAGCAAGCCCCCGACGGCGTCGTCGCGCTCGTACACGGTCACGGCGTGCCCGGCCCGAGCGAGCTGCTGGGCCGCGGCCAATCCGGCTGGGCCGGAGCCGACGACCGACACCCGACGACCCGACGACGCCGGGGCAGGACGCGCGGTCACAGTCCCGGAAGCGAAGGCCCGGTTGATGATCTCGACCTCGACCAGCTTGATCGCGACCGGGTCGTCCACGCCGCCGATGCCGAGCACGCATGAGGCCTCGCACGGAGCGGGACAGAGCCGACCGGTGAACTCGGGGAAATTGTTTGTGGCATGCAGCGACTCGCTCGCGTGCTCCCATGCGCCGGTACGGACGAGGTCGTTCCAGTCGGGAATCCGGTTACCCAGCGGGCAGCTCTCGTGGCAGAACGGTACGCCGCAGTCCATGCAGCGGGTCGCCTGCTGACGGACGAGTTCATCGCCAGCCGATGGATAGACCTCGCGCCAGTCGAGCACGCGCAGCGGAACGGGCCGTCGGGCTGGGAGTTGGCGCTCGTACCGCAGAAAGCCGTTCGGGTCAGGCATGCGCTGCCACCGCCAATTCGGCCATGACCGATTCATCGACGTCGCGTCCAGCCGCCTCGACCGCGCGGATCACCCGCAGTACCCGCTGGTAGTCACGCGGCGCCACTGCGGTGAACTCCGCGAGCGCCCGCGGCCAGTCATCGATCATCCGACGGGCAACCGGGGAGCCAGTCTCGGCGGCATGGGCCTGCACGAGCGAGAGCAGCGCGGTCTCGTGCTCGCCCACCACTGGAACGAGGTCGACCAGTTCGGGATTGACCTTCGTACGATCGAGTCGCCACACGTAGGCGAAACCACCCGACATCCCGGCGGCGAAGTTTCGCCCAGTCGGCCCGAGGACCACAACGGTGCCGCCGGTCATGTACTCGCAGCCGTGGTCACCGACGCCCTCCACGACCGCCGAGGCGCCGGAGTTACGCACCGCGAACCGCTCGCCGACCCGACCACGCGCCAACAGAACGCCGCTGGTGGCGCCGTAGAGAATCGTGTTACCGGCGATGATCTGCTCCTCGGCCAGGCCATCACCACGGACGAACGGGGCGGCCTCATCGGGGCGTACGACCAGGCGGCCCCCGGATAGGCCCTTGCCCACGTAATCGTTCGCATCCCCGTACAGGCGAAGCGTCACGCCGCGCGGAACGAACGCCCCGAACGATTGGCCGGCGGTTCCCCGCAGCGTCACGTCGATGGTTCCGTCGGGCAGCCCATCGCCGCCATGGCGCCGGACGACCTCGCCGCCGAGCATCGCGCCCACGCTGCGGTTCTCGTTGCTCACGGCCGTCTCGAGCGTGACCGGCGTGCGGTGTTCAAGAGCCGGCGCCGCGCGGGCGACGAGCGAGTTGTCGAGCCCGAGGTCGAGGCGGTGATCCTGACTCCTCGTACGCCGCCGCGCGCTCGACGACTCGGGCGAGTGGAGCATGCGTGAGAGGTCCAGCCCGCGCGCCTTCCAATGCGTCAGGGCTGGTCGAACGTCGAGCAGCTCGGCGTGGCCGACTGCTTCGGCCAGGCTGCGAAAGCCCAACGCGGCGAGGTGACCGCGGATCTCCTCGCCGAGGAAGAGGAAGAACGTCTCCACGAACTCTGGCTGACCGGTGAATCGCTTGCGCAGCAGGGGGTTCTGGGTCGCGATCCCCACCGGGCACGTGTCGAGGTGACACACCCGCATCATCACGCAGCCGGCCACGATGAGCGGCGCCGTGGCGAAGCCGAACTCCTCCGCGCCGAGCAGCGCGGCGATCACGACGTCGCGGCCCGTCTTGAGTTGGCCGTCGACCTGGACCGTCACCCGATCGCGCAGGCCCTGGATGAGGAGCGTCTGCTGCGTCTCGGCGAGCCCGAGCTCCCACGGGCTGCCGGCGTGCTTGAGCGAATTGAGCGGCGACGCACCGGTACCGCCGTCGTGGCCCGAGATGAGGATGACGTCGGCCTTGGTCTTGGCGACGCCCGCCGCCACCGTTCCCACCCCGACCTCGGAGACCAGCTTGACGTGGACCCGAGCGGACGGGTTCACATTCTTCAAGTCATAGACCAGCTGCGCCAGGTCCTCAATGGAGTAAATGTCGTGATGCGGCGGCGGCGAGATGAGACCCACCCCCGGTGTGGCATGGCGGGTCTTAGCGATCCAGGGCCAGACCTTGTTTCCCGGCAGCTGGCCGCCCTCCCCCGGCTTCGCCCCCTGGGCCATCTTGATCTGGATGTCGTCCGCGTGTACCAGGTACTCGGTCGTCACACCGAACCGTCCACTCGCGACCTGCTTCACGGCCGAGCGTCGTTGCGGGTCGCGGAGCCGGTCGACGTCCTCGCCGCCCTCTCCCGTGTTGGACTTGCCGCCGAGCCGGTTCATCGCAATCGCCAGCATCTCGTGCGCCTCGGCCGAGATCGAGCCGTACGACATGGCGCCGGTGGCGAAGCGCTTCACGATCTCGCTGACCGGCTCGACCTCTTCGATCGGGATCGGTTTGCGCACGCCCGTCCGCAGCTCGAACAGCCCGCGCAGCGAGCCCGCCTCGGCCGCCAGAGCATCCACTGTGGACGTATACTGGCGGAATACGTCGTACTGCCTCGACTTGGTGGCGTGCTGGAGCAGGAAGACCGTCTCGGGGTTGAACAGGTGCACCTCCCCCTCGCGCCGCCACTGGTACTCGCCGCCAACCTCGAGCCTTCGGTGTGCGCGCTCGGCCTCGTTGGCCGGATACGCCGTGGCGTGGCGGGCGGCGACCTCCGCAGCGATCTCGGCGAGTCCGATCCCCCCGATCGTGCTGCTCGTGCCCGTGAAGTACCGCTCCACCAGTCGTCGGTCGATGCCCACCGCCTCGAAGACCTGGGCCCCGGTGTACGAGGCGACGGTCGAGATGCCCATCTTCGACATGATCTTCAGGACACCCTTGCCGAGGGCTCGTGCGTAATTGTGCACCGCCGTCGCCGGCGTCAGGCCGGTCAGCGTACCGGTCGCGATGAGGTCCTCGACCGACTCGAAGGCCAGATACGGGTTGACCGCCGCCGCACCGAACCCGAGCAGCACCGCGACGTGATGGACCTCCCGGCAGTCGCCGGACTCGACGATGAGCGCGACCTGTGTGCGCGTCTTTTCCCGGACGAGATGCTGGTGCACCACCGCGGTCAGCAGGAGTGACGGTATCGGCGCGAGATCCACAGTGGAGTCTCGGTCCGAGAGTACGAGAATCCGGGCGCCGTCCTCGATCGCCTCCGACACGCCGCGACAGATCTCCACCAGGCGCGCCTTCAGGCCGGCCGCGCCGCCCGCGACGCGGTAGAGCCCGCCGACCCGGACCGAGCGGAATCCCGGGAGATTCCCATCGTCGTCAATGGAGAGAATCTTCGCGAGCTCGTCGTTGTCGATGACCGGGAATGGAAGCACGATCTGCCGGCAGCTGGCGGGGCCCGGTTCGAGCAGGTTGGCCTCGGGTCCGATCGACGCGGCAACGCTCGTAACCAGCTCCTCGCGGATCGCGTCCAGCGGCGGGTTCGTCACCTGTGCGAAGAGTTGGATGAAGTAGTCGTACAGCAGCCGTGGCCGCTTGCTCAGCACGGCGATCGGGGTGTCGGTTCCCATCGACCCGACCGGCTCCGCGGCGGTCCGGGCCATCGGGGCGAGGAGCACCTTCAGCTCCTCTTCGGTATAGCCGAAGACCTGTTGCCGCCGCTGCACGGAGGCGTGCGTGTAGACGACGTGCTCCCGTTCCGGCAGCGCGTCGAGCTGCATGAGCCCGGCGTGCAGCCAGTCGCCGTACGGCGCGGCCTCGGCCAGCTCGCGCTTGATCTCGTCATCCTCGATGATCCGGCCGGCCTCGGTGTCGACCAGGAACATGCGCCCCGGCTGCAGTCTGCCTTTCGCCACCACCTCCGACGGTCCGACATCGAGCACGCCGGCCTCGCTCGCCAGCACCACCAGCCCGTCGCGGGTGTGCCACCATCGGCCGGGGCGAAGCCCGTTGCGGTCGAGCACCGCACCCACCACCGTGCCGTCCGTGAACGCCACGCTGGCCGGACCGTCCCACGGCTCCATCAGACACGAGTGGAACTGGTAGAAGTCGCGCCGCCGCGGATGCATCTGGGCGTCGTTCTCCCACGCCTCGGGAATCATCATGAGTACGGCGTGGGGGAGGCTCCGCCCGCCCAGGTGCAGCAACTCAAGCACCTCGTCGAAGTTCGCCGAGTCTGACGCACCGGGCGTGCACACCGGGTAGATCCGGCGCAGGTCGCCGGGGATGAGAGCGCTGCTCAGGAGGGCTTCTCGCGCCGCCATCCAGTTGCGATTGCCGCGGACGGTGTTGATCTCTCCATTGTGGGCGATGAAGCGGTACGGGTGAGCCAGCGGCCAGGACGGAAAGGTGTTCGTGGAGAAGCGCGAATGGACCAGCGCAATCGGGCTCCTGACACGTTCGTCGGAGAGGTCCGGGAAGAATGTGGTCACCTGCTCCGGGGTCAACATTCCCTTGTAGACAATTGTCCGGCTCGACAGCGAGGGGAAGTGCAACGCTATGCCGCGTTCGCGAGTCTCCCGCTCGGTCTGCTTGCGGACGCAGAACATGACCCGTTCGAGTTCCAATCCGCGGGAGCGATCACCGGCGGCAAGAAAGACCTGCCGTATCCGCGGAACGGCCGCGAGCGCGGTGCGCCCAACGCCGGTGGGGTCGATCGGCACATCGCGCCAGCCCAGCACCTCCGCACCCTCGGCCCGCGCGTACTTCTCGAGCACCCTGGACGCCGTGGCGGCGTGCGCGACATCCGTCGGGAGAAACACCAATCCCGTCGCGTACGATCGCGCCGGCGGGAGGTCGAAGTCCACCACAGCGCGCAGAAACTCATCCGGCACGACGATCATGACGCCGGCGCCGTCGCCGGTGTTGGGCTCCGCGCCCCGTGCTCCGCGGTGATCCAATCGGCACAGCGCCTCGAGGCCCCGGGACACGACGTCGTGGGAGGGCCGTCCCGCGATATCGACCACGAAGGCGACGCCACACGAATCGTGCTCATTGCCGGGATGGTAAAGACCTTGGGCCGAGGGTGCTGTCACGGAGCCTCCCGACATCATCCGGGGTCATGGGACGACGTCGGCCCGTGCAAGGTCCCTAGAGTCTACGGGACGACGGCCGTTTGCCCAGGGAACCGAGTTCCGTTCTCACCAAGTGGTCGTTAAGGTTCCCCGGGTGACCGTCATCGCCGAAGTCCTCGCCCGCCTGGAGCGGTCCTACGACGCCATCCCCCGGGTAGACCGGGCGCGAGTCGAACGGATCGGACCGTTCGAACTCTTCCTCCGCGACGGACCGGGCTGGCCGTACTACGCGCGGCCGCGTCTCGGCGTCACCACGGCGGACGTGACGGATGTCTCCGCCGTGCGCGCGCGCCAGCGGGAATTGAATGTCCCGGAGGCGTTCGAATGGGTTCACGAGGTGACACCGGGCCTGCTGTCCGCCGTCGAGGCGAGCGGGCTTTCGGTGCTCCTTGCGCCGCTGATGGTCCTCGATCCCGCGCGGCTGGCGGTCGCCGTGGCGTCCGGTGATGCCGAGATCACGATCCTGGATCCGGACTCGGCGAACTTTCCGGACATGTTCGCGTTGAGTTCGGCGGTCGCGCAGGTCGGCTTCGGCGCCGAGGGAACCGCGAGCGGGCCGGGCGGCCCAGCCGAGCGCGACGCCGCGGTCACGCCGGCCGATCCGGAGAAGGTTGGCCACGTCGCCGACGGCATACGCGCGGGACACAAGGCCGAGGCGGTGGCGTCGACGCCGTCCGACGGAGTTGTCGCCCGCGGCGCCCTGCAGTCGGCCCTCGGCGCGGCCGAAATCGTCGGCGTGGCCACGCTACCGGCGGCCCGCCGGCGTGGGCTCGGAGCGGCGGTGAGCGCGGCGCTGGCCCGGCACGCGCTGGATCGAGGAAACGATCTCATTTTCCTCTCTGCGGCCAGCGAGGACGTCGCGCGCGTGTACGCCGGGATCGGCTTCGATCGGGTCGGCACCGCCTGCATCGCCGCCCCCGACTAGACCGCCCCGCCCGCTTTCATGATCGCGTCGATCATGACCTCACGGTCGTGAAACCGCGCCGATCATGATGCGATGAAGGAGCGGGGCCTCCGCTCCTCGTGACAGTCACCCTCGCGTAACGCTTGGGCTGTCCACGTCCACCACGACGAA
>JAXIPB010000226.1:0-7496 GCA_045403155.1 Micromonosporaceae bacterium | reverse complement strand
GGCAGCCGATGAGAGAGCGTCCCGCCGAGCACCTCCACCAAGGCCCCGTCGGACCTTGACGTAGGTCCATTAAACAAGTAGCCGATGAGCGGGCGTTCCAGATCGGGGAGCGATCCCGTTGGTCGAGCGGAACGAGAGCCGGCATCATCATCTGATGGTTGACCGCCGCTACCTGCCGTTATTCGACGAGTTTGACGACCACGCGCCCGGGACGCTCACGTGGCTGCAAGCCTGGTACGCAGCCCAATGCGATGGCGATTGGGAGCACGGGTCTGGGATCTCCATTGACACGCTGGATAACCCAGGTTGGTCGATTCGGATCGACCTGCAGTCCACAACTGGATCCGGGCGAACGCATGTCGGCAGCGAGCGCTACCGCAGTGAGCACGACTGGATCACCGTTCGCGTGGTCGGTAACCGCCTTGAAGCCGACTGCGGACCTCTGAATCTTGGAGAGGCTATCCACGAGTTCCGGCTGTGGATCGAGGGACCACCGCAGCTGGCGGAGTAGCCGACCGATGCACCTTGAGATTCGGCAATCAGTCTCGTCCCGTTCTTACTCAGACAACGCAGTCATCTGCCGCAAAGCGCGCGGTAGCCGATGAGCGCGCGTATGTGCAGCTGTACGGGCCGCGTTGCGCACCCGACCGGGCATTGTCGGCCACCTTCTACGATCGCGGCCATGGGCGCGTTGGAGTTCAGCAATGAGGAGTTGCGGACGGCGCGGCTGTCGCTGCGGCGCCCGACCCCCTTCGACATCGAGGCGATCTACTCGATCCACCGTCAGCCGCGGGCCTGCGCGCACAACCCCGCCGACCTGCTCGCGACTCGCGCCGAGGCTGAGGATCTGTACCGCCGATGGGACAAGCATTGGCAGAGCCATGGCTTCGGGTACTGGGTCATCCGCCGCCATCACGTCCACGAAGTCCAGGGATTCTGCGGGATCAAAATGATGCGGTTGAGGGAACGCGAAGTCCTCAACCTGTTCTATCGCCTCGACCCATCGGCCTGGGGCGACGGACTCGCTACCGAAGCGGCCACCGCCGTCGTTGGCTGGGCCACCACCCACATCACGGACCGCCCGCTTCTGGCCCGGGTCCGGCCGGACAACGTAGCCTCCATACGAGTCGCCGAACGCGCGGGACTGCGACGGGCCGAGCACCTCGACAGTCCGGGAGAGGACGGCCTCGACTGGATCTTCACCTTGACCGGCCGACGGGCCGATAGGCTCGACTGATTAGCTGAGCAGACCGTTCATTATGCCGCGATGCGCGCGTTCATAGCCGATGAGCGGATGATTCGTCGGTGGTCAACCCGGTCGCAGCGATGGCTACTTGCCGGACATTGTGCGCGTCGATGAGCGTCGATGGAGAACGTTCTTGAGATGCCGTATGATCTTAGATGTGGCGTGGCTATGGGCTGGCGTCGGTATCGCGATGTACGCGGTGGGCGTCAACGTCGTGCTCATCCTGCCTGGCGACAACCCAGTGCCGATTCCGGTGTTTGCGGCCGCCCTCGTCGGCGCCTTCACCGTGTTCTTCGCTGGGTTCATCCTATTTCGACGGTCCCTACCGCAGCGGTACGTACGGCCCCAACAACGGCCGACGACTGCGACATGGCCGAGGTTCGTCGACTCCTCCCTCCTGCTGGCGTTGGCCGCCATCGTGGCCGTGTTTGTCCTCAATATCGCCACCTTCACCGGCCCTATTCCTCCGGGTCAACCGGAACAGGTCGGCCCCACGCAGTTCGTGTCAAACTCACACGGCGTCATGACGCCGATCACCTACCAGGAGTACCTGCAATACCTTGAGGATGGGCAGCGAATGTTTGTGGGCGGGTCGCTGCTCTTCTACTTCCTCGGCACGTTGATGCTGGCGGCATGGGTCGACCATGTGCGTTTAAGACGCGTGCAGCCGAACGTAGGCCGCCCGATTCTCGGCTCGGACGCGGATGCTGGGTCATGACGCGCTCCGCACTGGCGGCGCGGGACCGACGTGACCATCGCCTCGAAATCGCACCTTCGCTTGCGTCCTCATCTGCCGCAAACAGTGCGCGGCGGCGCCGGCGCCTAGGGCCGCTCCGTGGCACTGGTCGCCGCCTCACATTCGTCGCAACGCAGCCATTCCTCAATCTCAGACCACCGTGGCTGACCGGGTACGGGGATCAACCCTTCCCAGTGGCAACCGCATGCAGCGTTCTGGTTCGAGTCCAGCTGGAGATGGCACGTCGCGGTTGGGATCTCAGGATCGATGTCGTACTGCAGGCGAGTCTGCGCGTCGACGAACAGCTGCCACCAGCGCCGGACTGGCCAACCCAGCCGTTCCGTGGATACGAAGTAGGACACATGAGCCACACTCCCATTTTCATCCGGGCGTCCTCATGCGCCGCGACGCGCGCGGTTTCTATGCCGAAGAGCGGACGCCCTGGTTCGGCCCAATGGGCGATCATGAGGAAGTGTCTGACGCTCAGCCTTCCGATCTGCCAGACCTGGCGCTGATCATCGACGCCTACATGCACAGGATCCTGAACAGCGGCGAAGACCCGGTGGACGTGCTCGGAGAGTTGATGTGGGCATTGAGCGAGCTGCCGCTCTTCGAGGACTTGCGGTGCGCCGGCGGGTTGTACTGCATCTTCGGCGTGTTGTCCGACATCGTGGACGCCTACCCCGTCGACTACGGGGCGAACTCCGAGATGATCGCCGGCCGGGAGATTCGCGACGCAGCCCGGGACTGGCTCAGCATGCCCCACACCGTCGAGGGCATGGAGCATTACCTGGTCCGGTGGGATGCCAGACTTGAAGCCCTACCAGCGGCCTACGGAGGACGGCCAGTCCCAGGTAGGCCAGGACAAGCGGCCGGTCCGCCACCGTCGAACGACTGAACCAGCCGGCCGCGACTCGCGGCGTCGGGCATCTCATTTGCCGCAGATAGCATGCGCTGCGGCCGTCGGATCTGCCGCGTTGTGTGGAACGGCCCATCGAGCTCTTGAGCACCTGGACATCGGCTATTGCCGTGGCACTCGATCGGATCCGGGTCACGCTCACCGAGGGGAACGATCCACACGTGGCGACGCTGTCGTCAACCTCCGGGAGCAGTCGGTTTCCACGGCCCCTCGACGACCGTCGCTTCCTTGTCGCCGGGCCAGCGCGGCATTGTGATGCAGAGGAACTGGAGTGGGTCGACACCGGTGCAGCGATACTGGAATGCCGTCCCAACGGGAATGTCGATGGAAACGCCTCTCCCCAGAACGGTCGTCTCATCACCAGTGGCGTCTCGTCGCCATATCTGCCCCTCGCCCGAGAGAACATGCCAGAACTCGCTCACGGTGGCGTGGACGGTCGCCCGATTCACCTGACCTGGCGGGACGGTGGAGTGGATCATGTTGCCGGTCTCGCCTTCGATCAGGTGCCGGATCTCGGCCCCGGCAGGGGAGCGGCCATCCGGGGTGGAGGGAAACGAGCGGGTCTGCATGGAGAACCTCCCTCTGCTTCCGAGCATTATCCGCACACGGACGCCTCGATAGCTCTCGGTCTTCGGGTGACATTCCGGCACGCTGGCGGATTCCGGCGGGACGTCACGCGAGGTCGAGATCCTCATGTCACCTGACGACTGGTCCAGTTTCTACGGCACCATCTGGGGGAGCTCGAGGGTGCGGCGCAGCAGGTGAAGGAAGCGCTCGACGAGCTAACTGACGATCACCCCTTCTTGATCTACAAGACTTACGAACTGCACCCCGTCCGAGACCGAGACCCTGCCCGAGGACCCCGACGAGGCCCGGATGCGCGAGTTCATGCGCGACCAACCCGAAGGAGGCGGGAATTGGTTCGCAATCGACAGGCAGGGCAACCTGATCCCGTTCCCGGAGCTGCCGCCGGAGAAGTCACGGAATCGACTGGATCTGCCGCGGATGGTGTCACTGAGTTCCGCGGCACGGTTGGTGTATGGCCGGTTCCGTTGTGCCCCGTGGTGTTTCTGACGATCTGCTCCGGGTGGCGATCGCCGCTCATTTGGCCCGGTACAAGGGCCGGTCCCGTGCGCACACCAGCTCCGATCTGCAGGTGTACCTGCGCTGGTGCACCGACCACCAGCTCGACCCGCTCACGGTCCGCCGGGCAGACGTTGAACTGTTCGTCTGCTGGTTGGAGGAGGTGCGCCGGTTCAAACCGTCTACAGTGTCGCGTCGGTTGTCGGTGGTGACGTGCTTCTACCGTACCTGCGTGATCGACGCCGTCCTGGATGCCTCCCCGGCCGCCGATGTTCGCAGACCGCCGGTCTCGAGCGAGTCACCCACGCTCGGCCTGTCACATCTGCAATTCGAAGCGATGATCGTGGCCGCCCGCACGTCGACGAGCCTGTTCGGCTTCGCTCTGGTCGCCCCGCTCGGCCTGCTCGGGCTACGGGTCTTCGAGGCCTGCAACTCGACCATCGGCGACCTCGGCGAAGAGCACGGTCACCGCATCTTGCGCGTGCTGGGCAAAGGCACCAAGCTCGCGTTGATCCCGCTACCGCCGGCCGTAGGTCGGGCCATCGACCGCGCCGTCGGCGACCGCGTACGCGGACCGATCCTGCTCAACCGCAACGGCAACCCGATGGACCGCCACGCCGCCACCCGCCGACTACAGCGCCTCGCCTCGGCGGCCGGCGTGCGGATGCCGGGAATGCACCCCCACATGCTCAGACACACCTACGTCACCACAATGCTCGATGCGGCGTCAGCCTCCGCGACGTCCAGATCGCCGCCCGCCACGCCGACCCCAAGACCACCATGCGCTACGACCGAGCCCGCAAGAACCTCGACCGACACATGGAGTCCGGGCCGCCGGTCCCCAACTACATCCTCGCGCCATACATGGCCTCCGGAACATGACCCACGGGGAGAGCGACACCAACCATCCGCTCGTGCCGATGAGCGAGCGTGGGCGTGTGTGTGCACGATCGCCCGGTCTCCGGCGTAGGCGAGGAATCCATGTCTCTACGTTGATAGACACGATCTATGGTCGTTCCGTGAGCTACCTGTACATCTGTGAGCCGTGCCAGGATGTGGACATCCGCAATATGGGCGCGTGATCCCGGATCAACGCGCTCGCGGCGTCACCGGTATCCATGTCGCCTCGGCGGCCGGCCGTGCGGCGCACAGCCGCCTCCTTTCGCATAGCATCTCGCTGATCGCGTGCGTCGCCATGCCATCATCGCCGGCGGTGATCCCCTGGTCGACCGGGCCGTAGACGACGAAGAGGATGTTGCCCCGACGAAGGGCGGTAGCGTAGGCGAAGGGACCGTCCGGGTCGGCGGGTTCCCGCAGTGAGCGCGCCGAGTAGAGCTGCTCCGGATCCGACCCGACCCCCAGCTGGACCCCAGGATTCCAGCCGCATGCCGCCGCTCCTTCGACCAGCTGACGCATCGCGGCCCTGGCTGCGTCCTCGTCCTCGTAGACGAACAGGTGCTCGGTGTAGTTCGCGGACCGTAACTGTGGGTTCGGGTCGCGGCCGGTCATGGTGCGCGCGTCGGTTCGGCCGGGCACGGTCACGTCGGGCGCCGACGGATCAAGGATCCGGCACGGTACGAACGCGCTGGCGATCGACTTGTCGTCCAGGCGTTGCCAGCCGGCCTCGCCCTCGTGCGGCATCGTCAGGTCCTGAGGGATAGTCGTGGGGTCCGGCCACGCCGTAGCACCGGTCGTAGACGGAATCGGCCGTCCACCGGGAGCCACGACTAGTAGCAACGAGTAGCTGACGAGCGCCGCTAATCCCAGCGCCACAACCAGCGCAGCGGCGACCATGCCCCAGGCAGCTCTGCCGCGCCGCTCAGCACGCTCCCGGATGCGGGGCGCCGAATCGATCCGCGTTCTGCGCTCGGCGTCATCGGCGATCAGCGCCAACCGCTGCGACAGATCTTCGTCATGCATGACGGCCGTCCTCCCTCAATTCGTTCGACCGCAGCAGCGGTGCAAGCGCCTGCCGGCCGCGGCTGAGCTGGGCCTTCACGGCGCTGATGGAATTGCCGGTCTCATCGGCGGTCTCCTTGACCGATAGCCCGACCAAGTGGTGCAGGACGATCGCGCGCCGTTGCGCGGCCGGGATCTGTTGCAGTGCCTGCATCAGCGCCAGAGCGTCGGGATCGACATGTTCCGGGCCCCGCGCCGATTCCGAGCGCCGCTGAGCAAGGACGCGGTTGCGCGCCCGCCGCCAGCTGCTGACCGCGATCCGGTAGGCAACCGTGCGTACCCAAGCGATGGGGTCCCCGTACGTCCCCACCACACGCCAGCGCTGCCATGCTCGCGCGTAGGCCTCCTGCACGGCGTCCTCCGCCTCGCCCAGATCACCCACCATCGCGTACACCTGGGCCACCACCCGGCGAGCGCTCGCCGCGTAGAAATCATCGAATTCCGCGCTCTCGCGCATCGGGCGCCTCCTGCTTTCCGACTAGGTCACGCGTGAGAGGGACGATCGGTTACATCCTGCCAGCGCCCGGTCCCGCAGAGTCCACGTCGAAACTGTGCCGAAGCGTAGTGCGAAGCACCCTCATCTGCCGCGATGTGCGTCCTCGATGCGTCCGAACCAAGCCAAAGAGGGAGTGATTCGCCAGCGGCACCTACGCGCCATGCGCAAGACGTCGATGAACTTCGTTGATGACCGAATCGAGTAGTTGATGAGAGTCGACGATGAGACAGTCATCGGTCCAAGGTTCATAGGCGGAGGCACGAGCAAGGACCTGCTCCCAAGTCGGTTCAGGTATGTGGTGCAAGCCTCGCCGTCGACCCTCCAAGCGACGCCGATGCTCTTCAACGCTGGAGCAGTTGAGCATCACGAACCTCAACGCGGTAGCCGCGTGGTCGGCGGCGTTGCGCCAGGTCTGCCGTGCTGCGCTGCTGTCGTTGACCGCGTCCACGATGACGTCCCGACCAAGGACCAGGTTTTGCTCTGCGGCGGCTCTCGTCGCCTCGTACGCGGCAACTCCGACCTTCCACCCACGGGCCATGCCCGCGCCCAGGATGGCGTCCTCAATGCTGTCAATGGAAAGGTGCACAGCGTTCATCCGGATGGCGAGTCGAGCCGCGACGGCCGTCTTGCCGATGCCGGGCAGGCCAGAAATCACGATCAGCACGCGCGAATGATAGCGAAGGCCGACACTCCTTGATCTTGCAGTCACTCGACCGCACCGTTATGCAGCGAAGCGCGACGCTGATGAGGGTGGTGGGGGGTGACTCCCTCCCCCCGCCCACGCGACGACACCGGTAGGCATAACAGTCGCCTGCTTGTACGTGCAGCCAATGTTCACAAAGATCCACAACAGGGGCTGGGAATCGCGCTCATCTGGCGCCCCTCTGTGTCAAGTCAGAGTTCCGGGCTTCGTTGCGTTGTGCGGGTTGTGCGCGAGGGCTTGGTGTTTTTCGCGCGCTGGCGTGGGGCCGGTTCGGTTGGGGTTGGCCCGGTTGGGTTGCCCGCGCCTGGGTGACTGGTGTCGTGGTGGTCGTGGACGCGGTGGGTAGGCTCGGTG
>JAXIPB010000191.1:0-7686 GCA_045403155.1 Micromonosporaceae bacterium | reverse complement strand
TTGGCTGCTCCGTGATTCGCTGCTCCGTGATTCGCTGCTCCGTGATTCGCTGCTCCGTGATTCGCTGCTCCGTGATTCGCTGCTCCGTGATTCACAGTGGCGAGCCCGGCCTTCGACCGTGGGTTCCCCGCCGGGCGACCTTGAGGTCGCGGGCCGGCCCCACGACGCGGTGCGGGGCGGCTTCGGGACGCGTGCACGAACCGGTGCGCGAGCGTACGCTCATCGTCCGTCATCCATGGATGAGCGCGGAGGTCGCTATGGCACTGGTACGGCGTACGGTCACGGTCGGACGGGCATCGGTGCCGGGGGCGATCCAGCCCACCGCGATTCCCCATCAGAGCGGCGGATCCGCGACGGGCATCGCGCCGGTGCCCGGGGCGCAGGTCTCGGGGGGCCCGCTCGGGGCGCCGGTTCCCGTGCAGCCCGGGTACGAGGTGGCGGCCGCGGTCCCGTCGAGGCCCGCCATGGCGTGGGCGATGTTATCCGGGCTCGGGCTCGCCGGCCTAGGCGCGCTCGGCGCGTGGAACATCAACCAGCTGATGGCGCCGTCGGTGTTTGAGGTCGGAAATCAGATGTCCACCTTCGCGGCGCTGTTCGTCTTTTCGGCCGCCGTCGAGCGCGTCCTCGAGCCGTTTACGCGGTGGATGCCCGGACGGACCGAGCAGGAACGCTATGAGAAGGCCGTAGCGGACATGGAGAACGGCGTGCCGGGCGCGACCAACGCCGCGGCGCACTACAAGGCCGCCGTCGACTCCGCCCGCGCGTCCCGGGGCGTGCTCATGTGGGGACTCGCCACCGGTGTGGCTACCGTGCTCTCCGCGGGAGGCGGGTTCTACCTGCTCCGGCTCATCTCGGCGAATCCCGGCTGGAACGGTGTCCCGGTCTGGGTTGACGCGCTGATCACCGGCCTCGTCGTCGGCAGCGGCACCAAGCCCGTCCACGACGTCGTTAACCGGTTCCAGCGGCAATCCAGCGTGATCCAGACCCCGGTGTGAACCCACCCCAAGATCGCGTCGATCATGAGCTCACGGTCCCAACTGTGCTTCGTTGTGCCGCTCGCGAGCTCGCGGCAGCCGCGCCGATCATGACCTCCAAAACATGATCGGCGCTCAAGACGGCGCTCAAGAAGAGGCGCGGATCACCAGGTGGGTGTCGAGGACGACGAGGGGTGCCGGGATCTGCTCGCCGCGAATGTGGGCGACGAGCAGGCGGGCCATCTCCCGCCCCATCGCCTCCACCGGCTGGTGCACCGTGGACAGCGGCGGATCGGTCTGGCGGGCGAGCACCGAATCCTCGAAGCCAACTACCGAGACGTCGTCCGGGATCCGGCGCCTGAGTTCTCGCAGCACCCTCATCGCGCCCACCGCCATGAGGTCGGAGGCGGCGAAGACCGCGTCGAGATCGGGGTGGCGGTCGAGCAGCGCTCGCATGGCGGTGGCGCCACTGGCCTCGGAGAAATCGCCGTACCCCACCAGAGACTCGTCGACGAGCAACCCGGCCGCCTGCAACGCGCGACGGTAGCCGGCGAGCCGGGCCACGCCGACGCCCATGTCCTGGGGGCCTGCGATGGCGGCTACGCGCCGCCGATTACGGCTGAGTAGGTGCGCCACGGCGGACTCCGCCCCGCCGACGTTATCGGCGTCGACGCAGCTCATCTGATCGCTAACGATCTTCACGCGGCCGCCGGGTTGGCCGCCCACCACCACCGGGAGACCCCGGTGCGCGAGCAGTGTCGGCAGAGGATCGTCACCGTGCAGGGAGAGCAGGAGCACGCCGTCGACGTGCTGGGGCGTGAGGTGGTGCTCCACGCGTTCCCGCTCCGCCGTCGACTGGGCCATGGCGAGCCACAACTGCAGTGGGGTCTCGAGCAGCAGCGAGTTGATGCCCCGGATGATGCCGGCGAAGAACGGCTCGCCGAAGACGCGCTCCTCCGACTCGGACACCACGAGCGCGACGGAATCGGTTCGCTGGGTCACGAGCGCCCGCGCGGCGCGATTGGGAACGTACCCCAGTTCTTGGATCGCCTGCTCGACCGCGGCCTTCGCCGAGGCGGAGACCTGCGGGGAGCCGTTGACCACCCGGGAGACGGTGCCGCGCCCGACCCCGGCGCGCGCCGCGACCTCGTCCAGCGTCGGTCGCCCCGCCGATCGCGTGCGCTGGCTCGTGCGCTCGGTGGCCACCGTGACTCCTCCGCCCACTCAACGTCCCGTTCCGCGCGGTGGGAGCCCGCCGCGCAGCATCCACTGCCCGCGCGACCTCCCTCGCCGCGCGTTCTGCGGTATTGATTGTGCCTTTCAGGCGATCGTGTCGACACCCGGAGGGGTGCCCTCCGGAAGGCCGTGTCGGCGGATCACGTCGGAGTACCAGAGTGCGCTGGCCTTCGGCGTACGCGCCTGACTCAGGTAGTCCACATAAACCAAGCCGAACCTGCGTGTATACCCCCAAGCCCATTCGAAGTTGTCCAGGAGCGACCAGGCGAAGTAGCCACGCAGCGGCACGCCGTCGCTGATGGCGTCGTGGCAGGCGGCCAAGTGCGCATGCAGGTACGCCCGTCGGTCGGGATCGTCGACCGAACCGTCCGAAGAGACCACATCGTGGAACGCCGCGCCGTTCTCCGTGATGTAGAGCGGTAGCGGCGGGTAGTCGCGGCTCACCCGCTGCAGAACCTCTCTCAGACCGGGCGCGTCGATCTCCCAGTCCATCGCCGTCACGGGCATTCCGCGCCGCACGAACCGGACTCCCCCGCTGCCCGGG
Source organism: Micromonosporaceae bacterium (assembly GCA_045403155.1). Classification (GTDB taxonomy): domain Bacteria; phylum Actinomycetota; class Actinomycetes; order Mycobacteriales; family Micromonosporaceae; genus JAXIPB01. The sequence continues at coordinate 4,932 of JAXIPB010000191.1, read as the reverse complement.
TACGCCGTGACGACGCCGTTGCCGCTCCAGTCGCGCACGCCGTCCGGGGCGGGCGCCGGCGCGCCGAGCACATGACGGCTGTAGTAATTGATACCGAGCATCGAGAGTGGCCTGGCGATGACGGCCAGGTCGCCGCCTCGTACGTGGTCAAAGTCGGTGACCGCGGCGAGGTCGTTGACCACGTCTTCCGGATAACGACCGAGCAGCACAGGGTCGAGGAAAAACCGATTGCTGAGCCCGTCGATGCGGCGGGCGGCGTCGATGTCCGCCGCGTCCGCGGAGGCGGCCGAGATCGCGTAGAGGTTGAGCGTGATGCCCACCTGAGCGTCGCGGCGCGGTGTGATCGCATCGACCGCGAGCCCGTGGGCGAGGAGCAGGTGGTGTGCGGCCCGAACTGCCGCCGCCGGATCCCGTCGGCCCGGCGCGTGATTGCCAGACGAATAGCCGAGGAAGGCCGAGCACCAAGGCTCGTTCAACGTAGTCCAGTGCCGGACCCGGTCGCCGAGCGCGCCGTGCATGATCGACGCGTACTCGGCGAACCGCGCCGCGGTGTCGCGCGCCGGCCAGCCGCCGGCGTCCTCGATCGGCTGGGGGAGATCCCAGTGGTAGAGCGTCAGCCACGGCTCGATGCCGTGATCCAGCAACTCGTCGACGAGACGCCGGTAGAAGTCAACCCCGGCCGGGTTCGCTGGCCCGGCTCCGGCCGGCTGGACCCGCGACCACGACACCGAGAACCGGTACGAGTTCAGGCCCAGCCGCTTCATCAGCGCGACATCTTCGCGGTAGCGATGGTAGTGGTCGGTCGCGACGTGACCGGTGTGACCGCCGAGGACGCGGCCGGGTGTCTCCGCGAATGTGTCCCAAATGGACGGTGTTCGGCCGTCGGTGGCGGCCGCGCCCTCGATCTGGTAAGCGGCCGTGGCCGCACCCCAGAGAAAACCCTCCGGGAACCGCCGCAGGCCGTTGGACGAGGGCAGGGTCGCCGGCACCGGTTCGACGTCGATCGGCTGAGAGTAAGTCACGCCTTGACCGCACCTTCCATGATGCCGCCGATGATCTGGCGACCGAAAGCGACGAAGACCAGCACGAGTGGGAGGGTCGCGACCGCCGTCGCCGCGAAGACGAGCGAGTAGTCGATGTAGTAGGCGTACGAGAGGAAGGCCAGCGACACCTGCACGGTCGGATTCTCCGGCGTCAGGATCGCGTACGGCCAGAGGAAGCTGTTCCAATGCTCCATAAAGGTCAGCAGGCCGAGCACCGCCGCGGCCGGTCGCACCGCGGGCAGCACCACGTTCCAGTAGATGCGAAGCGTCGAGCAGCCATCCACGCGCGCCGCCTCGATCAGCTCGTCGGACACCGCCTGCGCCGCGTACTGGCGCATCATGAAGACACCAAAGGCGCTGACCATGAACGGAAGAATGACCGCGAGAATGTTGCCGTACAGGCCGAACGTGTTCATCATGTCCCAGAGCGGGATCAGACCCAGCTGCGTCGGCACCATCATCGTGATGAGGGTGAAGAGCAGGAGCGCGTTGCGACCGCGAAAGCGCAGCTTGGCGAAGGCAAAGCCGGCGAGGGTTGCGAAGACCACGACGCTGACCGTCACCGCGCTCGATACGATCACAGAGTTGATCATGCCTCGCCAGAAGTTGGCGGCGTCGGCGTCGAGCACCCGATCGAAGTTGTCTCCGAACGCACCACCCGGCGTGACCGGTGGCGGCACGTCGTTGATGGTGTCCAGGCTTCGGGTCGCGATGATGAACATGTAGTACAGCGGATAAATCGAGAGCAGGACGGCGAAGACAAGCGCGAAGTAGGTGAGCGGGCTGGCCGTCCGTAGCCGGCGGGCCGCTCCGCGTCTGGGAGCTCGGCGGTTTGGGGCCGGGCGGGGACGCAGTACGGTGGTCATCGGATCCTCCTCATCGGACGGACCTTCGGATGAGTAGGAAGTTCAACCCCGAGACGACGATGATCATCAAGAAGAGCATTCCGGCGACTGCCGCCCCGTAGCCTGCGGTCGTCGTGGTCTCGATCCCCTTCTCGAACATATACATCGCGACCGTCTGGAACTGGCGCAGGTTGCCGCCCTGGGCATCGCCTGCGAAGATCAACGGCTCCGTGAAGAGCTGCAGGCCGCCGATGGTCGACACGATCACCACGAAGATGAGCGTCGGCCGGAGCATAGGCAGCGTGATGCTCCAGAACTGGCGCCACCGGTTCGCTCCGTCGATCGCGGCCGACTCGTAGAGGTCGCGCGGGATCGCCTGCATGCCGGCGAGGAAGATGAGCGTGTTGTAGCCGGTCCAGCGCCAGTCCACCATGACCGAGATGGCCGTCCACGACGCCCAGGTCTCGTTCCGCCAGTCGATGGCGTCCACGCCGACCAGGCTCAGAGCCCAGTTGACGACGCCGAAGTCGCGCTGGAAGAGGGTGCCGAAGACGATGCCGACGGCCGCGACCGAGGTGACGTTGGGGACGAGAACCGACATCCGGAAGAAGGTTCGCCACCGAAGCCCACGGTTGAGCATGTTGGCCAGGGCCAGCGCGAGCAGGAGCTGCGGAATCGTGGCCAGCAGGAAGATGCCGATCGTGTTGAACACCGCGTTCCAGAAGTAGTCGTCCTTCAGGAGCTCGGAGTAGTTCTCGAGGCCGACGAACGCCCTCCGGTCCGGTGCGATGAGGTTCCAGTCGTGCAATGACATCCAGGCCGTGCGGACGATCGGGTAGAGCGAGAAGATGCCGAAGATGATGAAGAACGGCGCGATGTAAAGGTATGGCGACGTCTTGAGGTCGAGCCTCGCGAGCCGATAGGACCCCGATCGCTTCCGCGGGGCCTCGGCCGGCGGGGCGCCGATCGGCGGCACAGAAGGCGGCGGGGCGGCGGGCGGCTGGGTGGGCGGCGGCGCCGTTGGCGACACGCTCATCTGGACCTCCTTCCCGTGCGGCGGCACTAACGGGGCAACAGGGGCTCGATGGCGCCCGGTCTGGGGCCGGGCGCCATCGAGGCCATCCGTAGCGAGCTACCTACCTAGTAGGCGCCCAGGGAAGGTACAACGGCGAGGCATTTATCCCAGGCCTGGTCAGCGGTGAGCTGACCGGCCATGAGTGCGTTGAGCGCTGACTCAAACGCCCTCTCCTTGACCGATCCGTGCCTCGGCCCGAGGTGCACTGGCTGGATGTTCTTCACGCTCTCGCCGAACACCTTCGCGGTCGGCGCGTTGTTGAAGTACGGGTTGGTGTAGCCAGTGAAGTCGGGGCTCTGCAAGGCGGCGAGGTTGGTCGGCAGCGGCCCGGACTTCTTGAAGGCCGCGACCTGGCTCGTCGCGTTGGTCAGGAAGTCGGCGAGCTTCGCCGCCTCTGACGGGTACTTGCTCTGGGTCGGCACCGCTAGCCACGAGCCACCCCAGTTGCCGGAGCCACCGGGCACCGCGGCCACGTCCCACTTGCCGGCGTTCTCGTCGCCCGAGTTGGACTTGACGATGCCGAGCATCCAGGACGGGCACATCGTGACCGCGAAGGTGCCCTGCTTGAAGCCGGCGCTCCACTCGGGAGTCCAGGTCGCCGTCTTCGCGGCGATGCCCGCGTTGTGAATCTTGACCGAGGTGTCCCACGCGGCCTGGACGGCCGGGCTGTTGGCCGCGATCAGGTCGGTCGGCTTACGGTCGGCCGGCTTGACCGCCGGGTTGTAGAGGTTGTCGTCCTTGTCGTAGAACAAGTCGCCGGTGTGCTGGAACAGGACCGCGTTGGTCACGGTAGTCAGCGAGTCCACCATGCCCTTGCCGGTCTTGGCCTTGTACTGCAGACCGACCTCGATGAACTTGTCCCACGTGGGCCAGGACGCGGAGACGGCGTCCCGTTCGAACGGCATGCCCGCCGCCTGGAACAGGTCCCGGCGGTAGCAGGCAGCGAGACTGCCCACGTCGGTCGGGTAGCCGATCACTTTTCCGTCGGCCGTGGTGCCGAGGTCCCACTTCCATTTGAGGTACTCGCCCGACTTGCCCGCGGGGGCGTAGTCGGCCAGGTTCACCCAGTTGGCCTGGTTGAGCTTGAACTCGTTGATGATGCCCTCTTCGAGCGCAACGACGTCGCCCGCGCCCCGGCCGGTGGCCAGGTAACGGACCAGCTTGTTCCGGTAGTCGCCAAGGTCCCCCGTCTTGCGTAGCTCGACCTTGATGCCGTTCGCGGCCTCGTACTGCTTGACCAGGTCCTCGTAGCCAAACTCGCCGAACGTGTCGACGATGAGCTTGTCCGGCTTTGCACCGGCCTTAGGCTCTTCACCACATGCCGCGGCCGCGCCGAGCGCAGTCACCGCCGCGAGGGCTAATGCCGCGGTCTGGCGCAGGCGGCGCTTCGTAACGCTCATCCCGAACCCCTCTCAGGTTCTGATGGTGGTATTGGAAGGTGGGTCCTCACACCACCGCTGAGGTGGGCTGGGGGTGAGCCACAGCGTGGCCTCTGAGCAGTGCGAACACCACACCTGTTGTCTGTATGTGGCGGGTGCCACATCTGGACGGGAGCGCTCCCATAGGAAAGCGGGTCGGCACCCACGCTGTCAATGGGCGCGTGGGAGCGTTCCCAATTTGTTATCGACCAACCCCCGACCCACCCCGCCGATCATGATTTGGAGGTCATGATCGACGGGCTTCGGCGACCGCGAACTCATGATCACGGCGATCTTGGAACCGGCGCACCGGCTGAGCCTTGATCGAAGCTGCGAAATGGTCGCCAGGGAGAGAGGCGCGCAATCCTGTCGATCGGCCTATTGATCAAGCTGTCGGCTTCCTGGTTCGGGACGGGAGGGGCCCGGATGGTTACGGCGGCTCCGTCCTTTGGTGACTGTCCGTGATGGTGATTTCTGTACCGGGCCTTGTTCGGGTGGTGCGGATGCGGTGATGGCCCTTGGCGGGCTCGGCAAGGGCTGGTGGGTGAGGC
>JAXIPB010000024.1:0-43729 GCA_045403155.1 Micromonosporaceae bacterium | reverse complement strand
GGTGGTCATCGCCGGCGCCGTCGGCAGCAGTCCGGCCACGATCGCGTCGGTGTGCTCCCGGGACAGGCCGGCGGTCCAGGCCGAGAACACCCGCGCCCGCGGCTGGTCCAGCTCGCCGGTGCGCATTGCGGCGAGCACCGCCGGTAGCCGGGCCTGCAGGTCCCACACCAGCTCACACAGTTTCTTGGCCGCGGCTCGGGTCAGGCGCAGCGTGGCCCGAGCCGCGGCGGCGGCGAACTCGTCCGGCTCCCGCCCGATCGCCTTTCCGCCGGGCACCTCGTGCAGCAGCCGTGCTCCGACGCTGGTCAGCAGCTGCCCCTGTTCCCGGTTGGCCTGCCGCTGGCGGGCCTGCATCACATAGGTCAATGCCAACCCGGGCAGCCGCTCGGCGTCCAGTTCGGCCAGGGCGGCGGCCAGGTCCGGCCCGGCCGGGATGTCGGCCAGCGCGTGCACCCGGGCCATCAGCGTCTCCAGTTCGGCCACCGCGGCTGGGTCGAGCCCACCGACCGTCGTGGGAGTGGAGGACTGGGCTGCCGGCATGCCGCCATCCTACCACCGCGCTGCAACATGCGTTCGACAAAGACGGGCGTGTCGTCACACAGGCCATAGACTTATCACGACGATCAGCGGTCCAACGTGGAGCTATCACCGCAGCCGCCGGCGTGGCTCAGCAGCCCTGGAGCCCATTCGTACCAGCGCCACGCTGTCGTACCTGCGCCCACGCTGTCACACCCAAATGAAAGAATCAGCGATGTGCGTGGCCCTGGCCCGATCGACAAAGCGAACACACCGGAGCAGCCGGGACTATTCACCGAACCCCCTCGGCTGTTTGTCTGCACGCCGAGCAGGCTCGCGGCCTATGAGGACTGCCCCCGGCGCTACCGATTCGCCTACATCGATCGGCCGCCGCCGCCGAAGGGCCCGCCATGGGCGCATAACTCGCTCGGCGCGAGCGTGCACACGGCGCTCCGGTCGTGGTTCGACCAACCCGCGCGACAGCGGCGGCCGGAGATCCTGTCGACGCTGCTCCGTACGACGTGGGTCCGCGACGGATATCGCGACCGCGTTCAGGAGCACGAAGCGTTTCGGCGTGCGGTCGGGTGGTTGAGTCGCTATGTCGGCGGGCTCGATCCCGAGCAGGAGCCGGTCGCGGTCGAGCGCACGGTGGCCGCCAAGACGCCGACGCTCGCGCTCTCCGGGCGTGTTGACCGGATCGACGACGTCGACGGTGAGTTGGTGATCGTTGACTACAAGACCGGCCGGACGGGTCTCGGCCCGGACGACGCTCGAGGATCCCGGGCGTTGGCGCTCTACGCGTTCGCAACCGAGCGCCTGTTCCGCCGCCGTTGCCGGCGGGTCGAGCTGCACCACCTCCCGACCGGCACTGTCGCCGCACACGATCACGGCGATGAGTCGCTGGCGCGGCACGTTCGTCGGGCCGAACAGACGGCAGCCGACGTGGTGACGGCGGAGAAGGAGCTGGCGCGTGGAGCCGACCCCGACGTCGCGTTCCCCACGACGCCCGGGCCAATCTGCGGCTGGTGCGACTTCCGCCGCTCGTGTCCGGCCGGATCAAGGCTGCCCGGCAACGAGTCGTGGGCCGCGATCGAACGCGGCCTTGACCCCCCGCTCGACCCGCTGGACTAGCCGGCGCGCCTGCCACCGGGTTGCGGTCGGCGCAAATGACGGAGGAGGATCCTCCAAAAGTGAGAACTACTCACCTTGGAGGCGAGTGTGTCGACGGTCGGGCCGCCGGCGATGGCGACGCCAAGCACGGGTGATCCGACCAAGGCGGTCTCGATCACGGCGCGCATCCGGCGCGCTCGGGTCGCCGCGTCGGGGGCGTTTGCCGGGCAGGGCCTCTGCTTCGCCGGCGTACTCTCTCAGGTGCCCGCCCTTCGCGACCGGTTCGGGCTCGATGACCTTCAGCTGACGGTCGTGCTCACCGCGGTGCCGATCATCGCGGGTGTCGGTAGCGTGCTCGCCGGCGCCTTTGCCCCCCGTACCGGCAGCTCAGCCGTACTGCGGGTCGCGGGCCTGGGCGTCTGCGCGGCGATGGCGGGCATCGGGCTAGCCACCACACTGCCGGCGCTCTATGTCGCCGTGGCCATCTTTGGACTCGCGGTCGGGGCGGTGGACGCGTCCATGAACATGCAGGGCGTGGCGGTCCAGCGCCAGTACGGCCGGAGCATCCTCGCCTCCTGCCATGGTTGGTGGAGCGTCGCTGAGATAAGCAGCGCACTTCTCGCGGTCGGTACTGGCGATCTCAACATGTCGCTGTGGCTGTTTCTTGGCGCGATCGCGGCTTTGGGTGTCGTGATCGCGCTGGCGATCGGCCCGTCGTTGTTGTCACGGGACGAGGAGCGCGCGTATCTCGGGCCCGCGACGGGACAGCCGCGAGACGGTGGACCGAAGCCCCGCGCCGGGCGCATCGTCCTGCTCGTGGGACTGGCCGTCATGGTGATGTTCGTGGGGGACTCGGCGACCACGAGCTGGAGCGCCATATACCTGCGCGACGTCCTCGACGCGGCAGGGCGGACCGTTCCGCTCGGCCTTGCCGCGTACCTGACCTGCCAACTTCTCGGGCGTACGGTCGCGGACCGGATCATCAGTCGGATCGGTTCGGTGGCCACCATCGTGGCCGGCGCCCTGGTGGCAGCAGGCGGGTTCGCCCTGGTGGCCGCGGCGTCGTCGGCGGTAGGCGCGGTTGCCGGATTCGCGCTCGTCGGAGTGGGCCTGTCCGTGATCGTTCCGCTGTCCTTCTCCGCGGCTGACGCACTGGATCCAACCGGCAGCGGCGTCGTGGTCGCCCGGGTGAACCTGTTCAATTATGCCGGCGTCGTGGTGGGGGCCGTGCTCATCGGTGTCATCGCCGATGTTGCAACCTTGCGCCTCGCCTTCGCGGTGCCGGCGGCTTTGGTCCTGGCGACCGTAGCCCTGGCGCCGGCCTTCCGTGTCGCCGATGCGGCGCGCTCCCGGTCGGCGCGGTTCCGGCCCGCCCGGTCGCGTTCCGCACGCTCCATGGCGGCGCGGTAGAGCGGGCCCTCCAGGAACCTCGTCGGCAATGCTCGGACCGTCGAGCGAAGTGCCCGGGAGGTCAGTGTCGCGGTGAGGTCGGTGGCGGCCAGTCCGGGCATGCCATACAGGCGCCGCGCCCACCGCGGGAGCAGGCTGAACCCGTACGCCGCGACGCCGACCCACATCGCGCGTACCGGCGTGTAGCCCAGCCCCCACGGAAGCGTTGGCACGGTCAGGAAGCGCGCTACTGCCTTAGCGTCGGCGTCGGCCACTAGCCGTGGCCGCATCCGTTCGTAGTACGCCTCCACCTCGGCCGCGGTCGCCGGCACGGTCGACGGATCAAGGCCAACCAGCCCGGCGACAACCCGCTGCTCGTCGTAGTACCGGTCGATCTCATCGGGCGACAGGCCGAGGCCCGCCCGCTGTGCGGTATGGCAGAACGACTCCGTCGCAGTCACATAGATCCACCGAAGGAGTTCTGGATCGTCGATGCGGAAGACTTCGCCGGTCGTGGGGTCCACTCCGGACATCGCCGCATGAATCCGCCGGACGCGGGCGCCGGCCGCCTCGGCGCGGGCGGTCGGTCCGTAGACGACGTCGCCGTAGAACTGGGCGGTGCGAAACAGCCGGCCCCACGGATCCTTGCGAAAGTTCGAGTTCTGCAGGACACCCGCGAGGGCCCGCGAAAGAAGGCTCTGCAGCAGCAATGCCCGGAAGCCCGCCAGCCACAGGATGGGCTCGGCGTGCAATCGCCAGGTCACGCTCTCAGGACCGAAGAGGCCGACGTCGTTCCAGCGGGGATCCGAATCCTTCACGGCGGCGGCGTCCATAGATCCAGTGTTCCACCTAGTACGGCTTGGGCAATGGCTCCGCAAAATCGGGCAAACAGGCCAAATTACCGTACGAAGCAATGAAGCGCACGGGAACCGGGGCCCCGCGACGCGGCTCGCATCGGTTGAACCTGATCCACCGTTGGGCGCGTGTTCGAATACGGGGGAGGACTATCGGCGGTCACCGTTCGGCGCCGTCGGTGCGTACCCTGATCAGACTCAAAGGTCCGCGCGGCGTCCGCGTCGCTCGCGTAGGGAGGAAGTTGCACGTGTTCGAGGAGTTCATGGGCATCCCGGCACATCCTCTACTGGTGCACGCCGCCGTGGTACTGGTACCGCTGCAAATCGCCGCGGCCCTCGCGTACGCGCTCGTGCCGTTCGTCCGCCGGTACATCGCCTGGTTCGTCGTCGGCATAGCGGTGGCCGCGCCGCTGGCGGCGTTCGCGGCGAAGAAGTCCGGGGAGGCATTCCGCAACCGTAAGATCAACGCGGGTGGGGCCACCGCGGAGTTTCTCGCCGCCATCGATCAGCACAGTGGGTTTGCCACTCGAGCGTTCTGGGGCTCGGTCATTCTGGCGGTTCTGATGCTGGTCATGGTCGCCGTGCTGGTTCTCCGCTCCCGGCGGGCCGGCGGTGCCGAATCGGCGACCCTGGAGGCGAGCAGTTTGGGGGCCGGCAACTCGGGGGCGGGCAATTTGGGGCCGGGCACGATGGTGCTCATGATCGTCCTCGCGGTTTGCGTGCTCGGCGTCGGCGGCGCGACCGGCTACTACATCTTCAAGGCCGGCGATACGGGCGCGAAGATGGTGTGGACCGGCCAGTAGCGATCACAGGACCACTCGACCGCACACCGCGCAGAGCAGCACGACGAGGATGGCCGCGACCACCACGGCGATCGCGCGGGTCAGCGTGCGGGCCCGAGCCTCTTCCTCGTCGATGAGTGAGTGGTTCTGCACCGGAAGGACTCGGGGAGGGCCGGGCACGACGATGTGCACCGGCCGCCATCCGGCCGGCGGTGCGCTTGTCGGCGGAGGTCCCTGATAGGCCAGGCCAGACCCTGCCCCGCCGGTGGGCTGTGCTGAACCGGTGGGCTGTGCGGAACCGCCGGGCTGTGCGGAACCGCCGGGCTGAGCGGAACCGCCGGGCTGAGCCGCGGCGTCGCCGGCACCGCGCCAGTGTTGCTCCTCCGGCTGCACGCACCGAAGCTACCCCACCGAACCGGTCCGAACTCGCAGAGTCTGCTTTGCGCGGCCAAGGCATACCTCAAACAGGGGTCACGCACACGAGGATTGGACCCGCTCCCGCGACGCGTCGATCAGGTGCGTGAGGTCGTCGCCCCTGTCGCCCCAGATGCGCCGCCGCGGCGACCCCGCCGATGCCTGCGCTTCGACGCCGAGCTGTTCGCACCTTCTGCCGCTCCATCGGTGGGTGGTGCAGCGAGTCCCGGTGGGGCGTGGTCCGGCGCAGCGCGTCCCGCTGCAACGTGTCCCGGTACATCGGTGGCTGGTGCGTCGTGTCCGGCCGGGGCGGACGATGCTGCGATGGGGCTTGCGTTGTCTCCTGCCGGCCCTCCGATGACATCGCCTGCGCGGCGTCGACGACGACTGCGCGCCCTTCGCGGCTCGGTGTCCACCGTCGGCTCAGTCTCGGGCCGGACTGCCGAGGCTTTCGCGGGCCCACGACGAGACACAACCCGGCTCACGCCTCCGGATCGGGACGAGGATTCACTGCCCTGCCTGCGACGGCGGCCGCCGCCGAGGTCCTCCTCGATCTCGGCTCCGAGGCCGGCCCGGGTGCGCTCCGCGGTCGGCAGCGTGCCGCCCAGTCCCGATGGGATCGCGAGATCCTCGAAGAGGTGAGGCGAGGTGTGGTATGTCTCGGGCGGTTCCGCCATGCCGAGGCCGAGGGTCTTGTCGATGATTCGCCAGCGAGGCATGTCTTCCCAGTCCACAAAGGTCACCGCGACGCCGGTCGCGCCGGCGCGCCCGGTCCGTCCGATGCGGTGGGTGTAGGTGTCCGGGTCTTCGGGGCAGTCGTAGTTGATCACATGGGTGACGCCGATGACATCCAGGCCTCGAGCGGCGACATCGGTCGCGACAAGTACGTCAATCTTGCCGTTACGGAACGCGCGGAGCGCGCGTTCGCGGGCACCCTGGCCGAGGTCGCCGTGGACGGCCGCCACCGCGAAGCCTCGGAACTCGAGGTCCTCGGCCGCCCGGTCTGCCGCTCGCTTCGTACGAGTAAAGATCATGGTCAGGCCGCGATTCTCGGCCTGAAGGATTCGGGCGACCACCTCGACCTTGTTCAGCGAGTGCGTCCGGTAGGCGACCTGCTTCGTCAACGGCACGGCCCCGGCACTGGTGTCGTGGCGGGCGTGGATGGTCACCGGTTGGCGCAGGAAGCGCCGGGCCAGCGTCACGATCGGGTCGGGCATGGTTGCGGAGAACAGCATCGTCTGCCGGTCGTCCGGCAACATCGCGAGGATCTTTTCCACATCGTCGAGGAAGCCGAGATCCAGCATCCGGTCAGCCTCGTCGAGGACGAGGGCACGGACGCGGTCGAGCCGCAGAAGCGGCTGCTGCCTCCCCTTGGCCGGTTTGGCCAGGTCGAGAAGGCGGCCAGGCGTACCCACGATGATCTCGACGCCGCGCTGAAGCGCGTCGATCTGCGGCTCGTACGCGACGCCGCCATAGACCGGAAGCACCCGCACGCCGCGCGTGCGGCCAGCGGTCTGGATGTCCCTGGCGACCTGGAGGCCTAGCTCGCGGGTCGGAACCACGACGAGCGCCTGCGGCGACCCGTCCGCTCCCTCCTCCGGCGAAAGGACGTGGTCGAGCAGCGGTACGCCGAACCCGAGCGTCTTGCCCGTGCCGGTCGGCGCTTGGCCGATGAGGTCGGTGCCGCGCAGCGCGATCGGCAGCGCGTACTCCTGGATCGCGAACGCACGAGTGATGCCGACCGCCTCAAGGGCGGCGACAGTCTCGGCACGGGCGCCTAGCTCGGCGAAGGTGGGGGAATCGGGGCGTACGGGGGCGCGGGCGGCCAGCTCGGCGCCGGCCGGCAATCCTTCGTTTGTCACTATTTTGGGGTGTCCCTGCTGTGTTCGGGAGCGCCCCGCGACATGATCGGGTGCGCTCGTTCTTCTGGCGCGGGCCGCTCACGACGACGACGGGAGTGTGGTCATCGCGGGCCTACACGCACGGCGCGGGCGCTGGTCTTCGACCGTCGCGTCCGCGGCTACCTCGTCCATCGTACGTCCAGTTCAGTGATCTGGCGAAGAGGGTGCGCCAGATGCGGCGGGCGTGGTGTCTGTGTGGACGTGGCGCGCGGGTTGGCGTGGCGCGCGGGTCGGCGTGGCGCGCGGGGCGTGGCGCGGGTTGGCGTGGTGCGGGTTGGCGTGGTGCGCGGGTTGCCGTGGCTCGGGGGGCGTGGCGTGCGCACGGGGGTGTGGCGCTCGGCGGTAACCTGCGGACGTGTCCGACCTCACATCGACGCCCGCCGGAGCGGGTGGACCCGTCGGCGCGGCGGGTTCGACGGCAGTTGTCGATCTGCTGGGCATGCTCGCGTACGGAGAACTTCTGGCTTTCGATCGGATGGCGGCCGACGCACAGCTCGCCCCCGACCTGGCCCGCCGGGCCGTCCTCAGTGAGATGGCCGGATCGGAGATCGCAAACTACCAGCGCATTGCCGCGCGTCTGGAGGAGCTGGGCGCTGATCCCGCGGCGGCCATGGATCCGTTCCGCTCGGCGCTCGGCGACTATCACGCCCAAACCGAGCCGAACGACTGGCTGGAGGCCCTGACGAAGGCGTACGTCGGTGACAGCATCGCCGACGATTTCGTCCGTGAAGTGGCTGAGTTCCTCGGCCCTACCGACCGGCAACTCGTGCTCGACGTGCTGCATGACTCGCGTTATGCGGAGTTCGCCGCGAAGGAGATTCGCAGCGCCCTCGGTGCGGATCCGGACGCTGCGAACCGGCTGTCAATGTGGGCGCGCCGACTCGTTGGAGAGGCTCTCACCCAGGCACAACGGGTGGCCGCAGAGCGCCAGACATTCACCGAACTCCTCTCGGTCGAATCGGACGATCTTGCCGGCGTGTCCGCAATGCTCAAGCGGCTCACGACGGCGCATACCACGCGGATGTCGGCGGTCGGTCTCAACAACTGACTTAATGGTTCCCCGCCCGTCGCACGGCACCCCAGGCCGCCCAGCGCCCGGGTCGCCCAGCGCCCGAGTCGCCCAGCGGGCCAGCGGGCGGGTATCGCCCGGGCTTCGCCACCGCCTCCCGGCCGGCGCCCCGCCCGGGCTTGGGGGATGTCTGGGGATCTTGCGGTCGCGGCCGGTCGGTGCCTGCCTCGAATGGCCCATTCTCGACCTGCCTCTGTACCACACGAGTCACATGCGCCAAGGGCATCCCAAATGTCCGACACTCGCCCGGTCAGCCCGAGGTGGGCCGGGCGCGTGTCATACAGTTGCGGCGATCGAACGCGCCGAGCCAGGCCAAACCCACTCAAGATCTCCGTGATCATGACTTGTGGGTCGCGAAAACCCGTCGATCATGACCTCCAGGTCATTGTCAACGAGGAAGCGTGAAGGGGACTAGCTGGCGGTGAAGCCGACCTTCCGGGTCACCGACTCGTCAATCTCGACGTAGGCAAGTTTCGCCACCGGCACAATTACCCGTCGTCCCTTGTCGTCAACCAGTGTGAGTACGCCCGACTCGTCGGCGAGGGCCTCGGTCACGGCAGCGGCTACATCGGCGGGCGTCTGCACGCTCTCCAGAACGAGCTCGCGGGGCGCGAACTGTACGCCGATCTTGACCTCCACGGACGATCCTCCTCGCAGGTGGTGCGGTGGGCAGGTGGTGCGGTGGGCATAGGCGACTGCAGGTGCCTACAGGAAGGCTAACCGATCGCGGGTTCGCCACCCTGCAGGGGGAAGCTAGCGATGCCGCGCCACGAGAGCGCGGCCAGCAGCGACTCGGCCTCCGGTTTGGGTATTTTGCGGCCTCCGGTCAACCAGAACCGGGCGGCGATCTCGGCCGCGCCGCAAAGCCCAGCGGCGAGCAGTTCCGCACGTTCCCTACCCAGGCCGGTGTCCTTCATGATCGTCTCAGTGATGGCCTCGACGCATCCGCGCTCCACCCGTTCCACGCGTTCGCGGACGGCCGGGTCGTTTCGCAGATCCGACTCGAATACCAGCCGAAACGCCTCGCTTTCGTGGTCGACAAAATCGAAATAGGCGGACATTGCCCCGGCGACGCGCTGCTTATTGTCGGTGCTGGAGGACATGGCCGTACGCATCTTCTCGATGATCGAGTCGCAATGCGTGTCGAGAAGCGCGAGGTAGAGATCGAGTTTGCCGGGAAAATGCTGGTAAAGAACCGGCTTGGAGACGCCGGCCCGCTCGGCGATGTCATCCATCGCGGCGGCGTGGTATCCCTGCGCGACAAAGATCTCCTGCGCCGCCTCGAGCAGTTGCTTTCGACGGGCGGACCTCGGCAGGCGCACCGGCCGGCCAGCCGTGTGCGTTCCTGTTGCCGGGGACATCGCTAACCTCCTGGTCTGGGCAGGGGCACCGGTTTTGGCCGGGCGATCGGCGTTTCCGATTGATCGCTCGACCATACTTCGGCGAATTGTGCTACGCCTTTCACTACTTGCACACGGTAGCCTCACGTCAGGCGATCGAGGAGCGCACGGTGGCGAATGTGGGACGAGTCGAGGACTCGGTGCAGACGAGTCTCGCCGCGGCCACCGCCGAGATCATCACCGCGCGATGGCGTGGGTCCGCCAGCCAAACGCGGGGATCCGCGGCCGGCCGCGCTGTTCCCAACGGCAACGGGAAGCCACACGCCACTCCGGTTTCGCCTGCATCACAAGCGTCGTCCCTGTTCGCCCCAGCGCCCTACCAGGTCGCGCCCGATCTGTTCCCGTCGGTTGCGGTCGTCCCGGCCGGGGAGACCTCCGCGTCGGATCCGTACGCGTCGGAGCCATTCGCGCCGCAGCCGTACGCGACGCAGCCGTACGCGCCGCAGCCGTACGCGCCGCAGGCGGACGCGTCGGAGCCGTCCGTGCCGGAGCCCCACGTGCCGCAGCCACGCGCACCCGAGACCTACACTCCGGAGCCCAGCTTCAGCGGCGGTCCGGCCGCCGATGATTTCGGTTTCCGTGACTCCGTCATGGCTGATCTGGCCTTTCCAAAGCTTTTCCTCCCCGACGAGTACGAGTTCGACCAGTACGGGGCGAGCCCCGTGCCGACGGGTAACGCCCCGAGCGAGCCGGCCGCGCCCCATGATCAATCTCGGCGCAATCAGCTTGAGATCGATACCGAGGCGATGCTTCCGCAGCGCGTACCGGGCAAACCGGACGTGCCGTCAGTGGTTCTGCCGCCGAACGACCCGCTGCTCGATCCGGCGGCCGCGCCGGCAGCGGACGGCGCCGAACTCACCCGCATTGCCGATGTCCTTCGCCAGTACGACGTCGACCGGGCCGCCGAGCGGACCGACGGGTTCGACCTGGCGGCCGTCGTCGAGGCCGTACGGAACGTGCCGGACGTGCGCGATGCCCAGCTGCGCTGGAACACAGGGGCCGGGGCCACCCTGCGCATCGAGTTCGTCGATGGCGTGGACGAGGGACAGGTCACTCGCGACGTGGCCCGGCTGCTGCGGGAGACGCTAGGGCTCGGTGCGCGGCCCAGCCCTACCGTGGTGAGCGGGCCAAAGCGATCCAGTGGCCGGGAGAACACCCCCTCGGTCGGCGTGAGCAGGCCGCCCCGCGCTGGTGTCGTGGCGAGCGCGCCGGTGCCCGTACGGCCCCCGCAACCGACCCCGGCAGACGTGCCCACGCGCCCGGATATCGCAAATAGCAGTGGGCGCCCCATGTCGCCGCGACGCCGGGACCTCGCGGTCGGGGCGGTCGGGGCGGTCGGCGCGGTCGGGGCGGTCGGCGCAACCCGGGTCGTTGTCGACCACGTCCAGGTGACCACGTTGGGCCTTGACGCGACCGTTGACGTGCGCCTGGTGGTCTCCGGCGATGGCCCTGCGGCGGGGGCCCGCGCCGTGGGCAAGGGTCACGGCCCCGCGGTCGACGCATACCTGCTCCGCCTTGCCGCAACGGCGGCCGGCGACGCCATTGATCAGCTCCTGGGCGGGGCGGGCGCCGGAGAAACCCGTGGGCGTTGCTTCGTCGAGCACGTCGCCGTCGTCCCTTTCGGCGGGGTCGAGGTGGCCGTGGTCGTTCTCCTGCTCGTGTGCGGGTCCGCGGCCGAACAGCTCGCCGGATCCGCGATCGTGGACGGCGACCCGCACCAAGCAGTGGTATGTGCCACTTTGTCTGCGGTGAACCGGCGTTTGGAATCGCTCTTCGCGTAGCAGAATTGGCGAATGAAGCGAGCCGCTCTGGTGCCCGACGCCTCCGTGGCAGAACTGGATGGCGTCATTCCGCCCTGGTCGGGCGAGGCGGTCCGGATCGACGGGACGGCGACGTTTGTCCGGCGTACCCCGCCGTTGTCGCTGGATGCCGAGCCCGCGCTCTACGTGCACGGCCTCGGCGGCTCCTCGCTCAACTGGACCGACCTGTCCTTCCTGCTCGCCGACCGGCTCGATGGCGAGGCGATCGACCTACCCGGGTTCGGACATAGCGACCCGGGCCGCAGCTACGCCATACCGAGCATGGCGGACCGAATCATCCGCTGGATCGAGTACACCGACCGCGGGCCGGTTCATCTGTTCGGCAACTCCCTCGGCGGGGCGATCACCGTACGCGTCGCGGGCATCAGGCCGGACCTCGTGCGTACCCTCACGCTCATCTCCCCAGCGATGCCGTTCATGGACCCTCGACGGTCGCTGCAATCTCGCCTGCTGCCGCTGCTGCTGGTGCCGAGGGCCGAGCGATGGGCCGCCCGTCGCCTCGCCACGATCTCGCCCGAGGTGCTCGCGACGCAGGTCATAGCGGCCTGCTTCGCAGAGCCCGAGCGGCTCGCTCCGCAGCGCCTCGCCGAGGGGATCGAGGAAGTTAAGCGACGGTACGAGGCACCGTGGTACGTCAACGCGTATCTGCGCACTCTGCGGGGGTTGGTGAGCAGCTTCCTGCTCTCGTACCTGCCCAGCCCCAACTCGATGTGGCGACTTGCCGGGCGGATCACGGCACCCACGCTGGTCATTACCGGTCGGCAGGACCGATTGGTTGACGTGCGAGTCGCTCCGGCCGTGGCGAAGCTGATCCCGGACAGTCGGCTGCTCGTCCTGGATCGGGTCGGTCACGTAGCCCAGATGGAGCAGCCACGGGTCGTCGCTCGGGCGGTCGCCGCGATGCTCGAGGAGGTCATGTCGCCCGCTGTCTCGCCTGTCGTCAGCATGGCCGGGGCGTCGCCGACCGCTCTTGACACGCCGGACACGGTGTCCGAGTCGGACGACGGCGCCGTGCGAACCTAGGGGAGATGCGCGCTTCCCCACCTTTGTCCGACCTTGATCGGCGACCATGGCGTGTCGATCCGGAGCTCCGGACAGCGCGAGATCGCGTTCGGGCCGGTCGGCGCCGACGCAACCGGGTCTTCGCGCTGTCCGTGTTGATCATCTCCGCGGCGCTTGTCACGCTCGATGTCACGCGCGCCGGAGACGTCGATCGAGACGCGGCGCACGCTGGCGGCCCGGTTCCCGATCCGGCGCCGGGGAGTCTGGCGCTCGGCCGCCCGCCGGCCACCGGTGCGCCCTCGGCGACCGTCCCTGCCGTCGCGCAGCAGGGGCCAATGTCCTTCGCCTTCGCACCGGATCAGGGTCCGGTCCTGGGCCGATCCGGGGCCTTGCACCGCTACCGGGTCGCCGTCGAGAACGGCATCGGCGTCGCGCCGGAGTCCTTCGCGGCCGCGGTCGATGCAATCCTGGCCGACCCACGGGGTTGGACCGCCAGTGGGCTGCGGTTGCAGCGAGTCGCGGCCGGAACCTCCGCTTCGTTCACGGTCCTCCTCGCCACGCCCGTGACGTCGGAGGCGCTCTGCCGCCAGGATCGGTTGGAGACCGAGCGGTACACGAGCTGTCGGCTCTCCGATGGCCGTGTGGTGATCAACTTGGCCCGCTGGCTGACCGCCGTCCCGGACTACGGTGCGCCGATCGAGGTGTACCAGGCGTACGTGATCAACCACGAGGTCGGTCATCAGTTGGGTTGGGCACATGAACTCTGCCCGGGCCCGGACCGACCCGCGCCCGTGATGCAGCAACAGACGCTCGGACTGGACGGCTGCCTCGCGAACGGTTGGCCCTACGTCAACGGCGCACGCTATCGAGGCCCGGCCGCGGGTCAATAGTTTCCGGGTCGGTTCTCGCGCGTGACCAGGGTCATGTAAACCTATGTCCGTGCCACCGACCGCCCCTCGCCACTCGCACCGGGTTTCCACCACAGTCTTGATCGCGGGCATCGTGGCGGTATTGGCCAGCGGGGGCGCGTTCCTGGCGCTGAACAGCACCAAAGACGCGAGGTTGTTGCCCGGTGCGGCCTCCACGACGCCGAGTGCGACCGCGTCGCCAGCTTCTCCTGCGTCACCGAGTCCGTCCGCGTCGCCGACGCCGTCCGCGCCGAGGACCTACGCCGCGACGGGGCCTAACACCTACGTGTACGCGAGCGGGCAGAGCGCCGTGTTCGGAACCGCCGGCACGCTGCGGAAGTATCGGGTCGCGATCGAGACCGGTACGCCGGTGCCGGTCGACGAGTTCGCCGCGGTGGTGGACGCGACCCTCAGTGACTCGCGCAGTTGGATCGCCGGCAACAACGTCCGACTGCAGCGGGTGAGTGGGAACTCGGCCGGCGTCAACTTCACGATCTACCTCGTGACGCCCGGCACGGCGTACAAGATCTGCCTCGCTGGCGGTTACGACATCTTCTGGCGGGGCGAGCCCTATACCTCGTGCCGGATCGGCGGCCGGGTGATCATCAACATCGCCCGGTACCTCAAGGGCATACCGAATTACGGGGCGCCGGTCGAGTCGTACCAGCAGTACGCCATCAACCACGAGGTCGGCCACGTTCTCGGCCATGGCCACGAGCTATGCCCGGGCAAGGGCAAGCCCGCCCCCGTGATGCAGCAGCAGACGTTCGACCTGCAGGGATGTGTCTCGTACTTTTGGCCGTACCTGAACGGAAAGCGCTACGCCGGCCCGCCCGGGCGCATCGTCCCCTCCGGCTGACCCCCACCATTCCATTCACCGCCGATCATGATTTGGAGGTCATGATCGGCGCCGTCGGGACGCACTCAGCTCATGATCGACGCAGGTCGGCAACCGGCGGAGCGCCGCCCACATAGCGGGCGCAGTGTCCCGCGTCACGGCGGCTACGCGGAGGCCGAGCAACAATAGGGGGCGACCCACCCGCAGTGGGACCGAACCGCAGTGGGACCGAACCGCAGTGGGACCGAACCGCAGTGGGACTGAACTGCAGTGGGACTGAACTGCAGTGGGACTGAACCGCAGTGGGACTGAACCGCAGTGGGACCGAACCGCAGTGGGACCGAACCGCAGTGGGACCGAACCGCAGTGGGACCGAACCGCAGTGGGACCGAACCGCAGTGGGACCGAACCGCAGTGCGACCGAACCGCAGTGCGAGCAAGGGGATTGCCGTGTCGCTGCCACCGCTCGTCGAGCCGGCCGCCGAACTCACCGTCGATGAGGTGCGCCGTTACTCGCGTCATCTGATCATTCCGGAGGTCGGGGTGACCGGCCAGAGGCGCCTCAAGAACGCCCGGGTGCTGTGTGTGGGCGCGGGCGGACTCGGTTCACCCGCGTTGATGTACCTCGCCGCCGCGGGCGTCGGCACGCTCGGCGTCATCGACTTCGACACGGTCGATGAGTCCAACCTTCAGCGCCAGGTCATTCATGGGCAGGGCGACATTGGTCGATCCAAGGCGGAGTCCGCCGCGGACTCCGTGAGAGAGATCAATCCATACGTCAATGTCGTCATCCACAACACCGCGCTGGACACCGACAACGTCTTCGAGATCTTCGGGCAGTACGACCTGATCGTCGACGGTACGGACAACTTCGCCACCCGATACATGGTCAATGACGCCTGCGTCCTGCTCGGCAAGCCCTACGTATGGGGTTCCATCTACCGGTTCGACGGCCAGGCATCGGTCTTCTGGGCCGAGCATGGTCCGTGCTACCGCTGCCTCTACCCCGAGCCGCCGCCGCCGGGCATGGTCCCGTCCTGCGCCGAGGGCGGAGTGCTCGGCGTGCTCTGCGCGTCAGTCGGATCGATCCAGGTGACCGAGGCGATCAAGCTGCTCACCGGCATCGGCGAGCCCCTCGTGGGGGCACTGACCGTCTACGACGCGCTCGAGATGGTGTACCGCAAGATAAGGGTTCGCAAGGACCCGAACTGTGCGGTTTGTGGGGAGAACCCGACCGTCACCGAACTCATCGACTACGAGGACTTTTGCGGCGCGGTCTCGGACGAGGCGACGGCCGCGGTGGTCGGCTCGACCATCACGGTGAACGACCTCAGTGACTGGCTCAAGGCGGAGAAGCCGATCTACCTGGTCGACGTCAGGGAGCCGGCCGAGTTCGAGATCGTGAGGATCCCGGGCTCGATCCTCGTGCCCAAGGGGGAGATCCTCTCCGGCAAGGCGCTGGCCGACCTGCCACAAGACCGCCAGATCGTCCTGTACTGCAAGACCGGGGTACGCAGCGCGGAAGCGCTCGCCGCGGTCAAGGCAGCCGGATTCCGCGATGCCGTGCATGTCCACGGTGGAGTCTCGGCCTGGGTCCGCCAGGTCGACCCGTCGCTGCCGGCGTACTAGCACGTCGGCAGGGGGCACTTCGCTCGGGTACCGGAAATCGTTGCCGGAAAGGGCCGGTAGCCTACCGAGCATGGTGGACATCGATGCCGCGATCGGCTACGTCGTCGCCCGCGGAGACGCGGTCGACCGGGCGCGACTGTCCTATCTGCGCAACGGAACCCCTCCCGCGGAGGAGATACTCGAGCACGTCGAGGTGGGCCAGATGTCCACAGGCGGCTGGCCGGCACAGTGGGGCGGAGACGTCGCCTCGGTCGACGCGACGTGCTTTCGGCTCGCCGAACTCGACGACCTAGCCGGGTTGAGCCGGCCCTCGGCGGTGCGAGCAATGGACTGGCTGGCCGACCGGCAACGACTGGACGGGTTCTGGGAGGAGGACCCGGCTCTGCAGACGTCCGCGCCGGCATGGGCGAAGCGAGGCGATCGGGACGCACGCTTCTACCTAACCGTGAACGCCGCGTTCTGGCTCGCGGTCGCGGCCGCCGATGCCACCGCCTCGGTGGTGGCCGGCGCCTCGGTGGTGGCCGGCGCGGCGGATGGGTACGTCATTCCGCTCAGCCGTGCGTCGCGGGCGATTCTCGACTCGCTGGATGAGACGGAAGCCTGGCCGGGCTTTCTGGTCTCCGGTTGGCTCGCCGGCGCGGTGCTGCATCGAACCGAGCATTTCTACGAGTCCGCTCGGATCTTCGTACTCCTCGGGGATCGTGTGCCCACGATGTCGGCGGCGGACGCGGCGTGGATGACCGCAGCGCTGCGCCGGGTGGGGGTCAGCCCGGATGACCCATTGATAGTCGCGGCCCGCCAGCGGCTCGACGAGTTACAGCGCCCGGATGGCGCATGGCCGAGCGACGACGCCCCCGCCTTCGATGTGCACACGACCCTCACGGCACTCCGCGCCATCCGCAACCCCTGATCCCCCGCAACCGCTGGCGCATCCCCTCAACCGCCGACGCCTCCCCTCAACCGCCGGCGCCTCCCCTCAACCGCCGATCATGATTTGGAGGTCATGATCGACGCCTTTTGACGACTGCCACATCATGATCGAGCGGATCTTGCGAGTGGAATCTTGGGCAGGTCAGACCCGGGTGTGGCCGTCCCCGACCACGATGAACTTCGTCGAAGTGAGCTCCGGCAGCCCCATCGGGCCGCGGGCGTGCAGCTTTTGCGTCGAGATGCCGATCTCCGCGCCGAAACCGAACTCCCCGCCGTCGGTGAAGCGGGTGGAGGCGTTCACGATGACCGCCGCGGCGTCGACCTCGTTGACGAAGCGCCGCGCCGCAGGCTGCGAGGCGGTCACGATCGCCTCCGTGTGGCCGGACCCGTACTGTCTGATGTGGACGATGGCCGCGTCCAGCGATGGCACGACGGCCGCGGAGAGATCCAGCGACAGATACTCGGCGGCGTAGTCCGCCTCATTCGCCGCGGCCACGTCCACACCCGCCCGGGCGCCGGCCGCGATCACGCGGGCGTCGCCATGCACCGTTACCCCAGCGGATCGCAACGCGGGGAGGGCAAGGGCGAGGAACTCGTCGGCGACTGCGGCATGAACCCGCAGCGACTCGGCCGCGTTGCAGACCGAGGGCCGGGATGTCTTCGCATTCAGCAGAATCTCCAGCGCCATCCGGAGATCCGCTGCCTCGTCGACGTACACGTGGCAATTGCCGACGCCGGTCTCGATCACTGGCACCGTTGATTCCTCGACCACAGAACGGATAAGGTCCGCTCCGCCGCGTGGGATGAGCACGTCGACCAGCCCCCGAGCTCGCATCAGATCCTTCACTGATTCTCGCGACGCCGCGGGCACGAGCTGAACGGCATCGGCCGGCAATCCCACGTCAGCGACCGCCCCCCGCAGCGCGGCGACGATCGCCGCATTCGACGCCTCGGCCGTTGACGATCCGCGAAGGAGCGCCGCATTGCCTGACTTGAGGCACAGGCCCGCCGCGTCGGCGGTCACATTTGGCCGGGCCTCGTAGATGATTCCGACGACGCCGAGCGGGACCCGGATCTGGCGAAGCTCGAGGCCGTTTGGCAGCACCGAGCCGCGCAGCACCTCACCGACGGGATCGGGAAGCCCGGCCACGTGGCGCAGGCCGTCAGCCATCGTCTCAACCCGCTTCGCGTCCACCGTGAGCCGATCCACCAAGTGATCTGGCGTCCCGGCCGACCTGGCCCGCAAGACGTCCTCGACGTTGGCGGCGAGGATCTCTCCGGTTCGGTCTCGGAGCGCTCCGGCCATCGCCAGGAGCGCGCTGTCCTTCGTACGCCTGCTTGTCGTAGCCAGCACGGTGGCTGCCGCCCTGGCCCTCCGGCCCTGTTCTGAAACGCTCATATCTCACTCACAGCACTTCTCATTCACAGCATGTCTCATTCACAGAAGGACGAGGTCGTCGCGGTGCACAACCTCCTTCTCGTACCCGGGTCCGAGCTGCGTCGCGAGGTCCGCGGTCGATCGCCCAAGCAGCGCCGGCAACTCCTCGGCGTCGTAGTTGACCAGGCCGCGAGCGACGGACCGACCCGCCGGATCCACAAGGTCGACCGGATCGCCAGCGGTGAACCGACCGTCCACGCCGGTAATGCCGGCGGGAAGCAGTGAGGCCCGCCGCGATACGACCGCGCGGACTGCGCCATCGTCGATGTGCAGGCGCCCGCGGGGGGCCGTCGCATGCGCGAGCCAGAAGAGGCGGGCGGCCGGCCGCTCGCGGATCCGATGAAACAGTGTGCCTGCCTGCTCGCCGGCCAACGCTTCGACGGCGAGGGCGGCCGAGGACAACAGCACCGGAATGCCCGCGCCTGTCGCGATGCGGGCAGCCTCCACTTTGGTCACCATGCCGCCGGTGCCGACGCCGGCGCGCCCCGGACGGCCGATCGCCACCCCCACGAGGTCGGCGTCGGTGCGGATCTCCGCTATCCGTTGGGAGCCCGGCCGTCTCGGGTCACCCGTGTAGAGTCCGTCCACATCGGAGAGTAAGACCAGGAGGTCTGCGTGCACGAGGGCCGCGACCAGGGCGGCGATGCGATCGTTATCCCCGAAGCGGATCTCCTCGGTGGCCACCGTGTCGTTCTCGTTGACGATGGGAATGGTGCCCAGGTCGAGCAGCCTTCGCAGGGTTCGGTACGCGTTTCGGTAGTGCGCCCGGCGTGTCACGTCGTCGACGGTCAGCAAGACCTGGCCGACCGTACGACCGTGGCGACCGAACGACTCGGAGTACGCGCGCATAAGCAGCCCCTGACCCACGCTCGCCGCCGCCTGCTGGGTGGCGAGGTCCCGCGGCCGGGTCTTGAGGCCCAACGGCGACAGTCCCGCGGCGATCGCGCCGGACGATACGAGCACGAGCTCTTTGCCCACTGCGGCGTATCCGGAGAGCGCGGTGACGAGCGCGTCGACCCGGGCGAGGTCCAGGCCGCCATGGGCCGTCGTCAGTGACGAGGAGCCGACCTTGACCACGACCCGTCGGGCCGCCGCGACGATCTCCTCACGGGCACTGCTTGCCACGTCCGCCATTGTTGCCGGTCGCCTCTGTCGCCCGCTCGGCTCGGGCGAACTTCCCGCATGGTGGCGCCGCGGGACCGCGTCTAGGCTCCCGGATGTGCCGCCCGCCTATGACCCGGCCGACTATGTCGAGGCCGTGCTCGAGCTGGTCGAGCGCATTCCGCCGGGCCGGGTGATGTCGTACGGCGCGATCGCTGAGTATCTCTACCCGCGCTTCGGCCGAGGCTCGGCGCGGCGCGTGGGGACGATCATGGCCCGGTACGGGGGGCCGGTGCCCTGGCATCGCGTGGTCACGGGCGGCGGCCGGACACCACCCGGCCACGAGTTGGCGGCCCGTGCGCGTCTCGAGTCCGAGGGTGTCTCACTTCGCGGTTCCCGCGTCGTCATGGCCCAGTGCGCCTGGTGGCCCGAGTGATCCGACCGCCAAGATCCCGTCGATCATGACCTCGCGGTCGCAAAACAGCGTCGATCATGACCTCCAAATCATGATCGGCGGTAACAAAGTGCGAGATTTAGCGGGAGAGGAGACCGACGCCACCGCGGCGGGGGTCTCCGGCGGCACCGGCCCGGCCGACCGCACTGACCCCGCCGAAATAATGGCTGCTGTGGTCCCACTGGTTGATCACATAGCCGGCCTTGGCGAGGGCATCGAGCTCCTCTTCCGGGTAGTCGGGCTCCACCTGAACGATTGCCTGTGCCTCGGGAAGCTCACCGGCCACCGGGTGGAACCGCGGCGCGGCGATCGCGTCGGCGGTGCTCTTGCCGTCGACGAGCACCCCGATCAGGGTGCCGATGAGCGCGGTCCTGATCCGTGAGGCTCCCGCCGAGCCGGCCGCTAGCACCAGCCCACCCCGGGAATCCACCACCACGAGCGGGCACATGTTCGACGGCATGCGCTGGCCGGGCCCCAGATCCGGGCTGATGAGCTCGCCCTCGCCGAGCATCGAGTTGAGGTTGTAACCGTGTCCGGGGACCCACACTCCGGAGCCGATGCCGAGCGTCAAGGTGATCACGCAGGCGTTGCCGTCGGCATCCACGACGGAGATGTTGGATGTGTTGCCGAGTCCGCGGCCGGTGACCAGGAGCGCGTTGGCCAGGGCGACCGCTCGGCGAGTACGCCGCATCGTCGCGATCCGAGGTGGAAGTGTGGCGATCGTCGCGATCGTGCCGTTGAAGTCGGTCCGCGCGGCGACCGTATGTCCGGCCAGCGAGGCGGTGGCCACCGGCACGTCCGCGACCCTGTAGGCCGCCAGGTCATCGGGGCCAAGACAGCCGCCGGCCTCGCGGACAGCATCGACGGTGAGGTTGCCGATCGGGCCGGTGTAGAACGCCGATGGCCCCTGTTCGGCGAGGGCATCGAGCGTCTTGTCCAGGCCGGGGTGGTAGAGGAGTTCGCCGCCCTGCAGCAGGCGACCGCCGGGGGCATAGATCTCCGCTCCGTCGCCCGGGATGAGTGCCGGCGCGACAGAGAGCAGCGTGCGGGCCTGCGCCATTGGCAGGATGACGCCGCTGGTGGCCAGTGTGATGGCGGGCTCGACGACGCGCTGCCAGGGCAGCCGCCCCCACCGTCGGTGGACCTCGCCCGCTCCGGCTGGGACACCGGGAACCGCGACGGAGGGGCCGCCGATCATGTAGTTCATCGGCAGGTCGCCGAACGAGACCTCGATCGGGACCATCGGGTCGGGTTTGAGGTCGTTGTCGAGGCCGGGCACCGCGCAGAAGAAGTCGAGGCAGGTCACCTTCGACGAGGCGGCGTCGTAGTAGGTGGCGAACCCGCCGCCTCCGATGCCGGTCAAGATGCTCTCAGACACGCAGCACGCGAGCATCGCGGCTACGGCGGCGTCGGCGGCCGAGCCGCCGGCGGCCAACGCTCGCAGACCGACCTCAGCCGTGGCCGGGTGCCCGGCGGCGACCCCTGCCGTCACGCTGCTCACCTCACTCTCCTGTGCCGGACAAATTCAGAGCTGAGATCCACGTCACGCTGATGCGCGCAGCCTAGACCGCGGGGCCCGGTTTCGTGGTCATGCGGCTAACATCCGCGACCATGGCGTCAGTCGGCGGAGCCGGACCCCCGGACCCGGCGCCCGCAGCCGGGCCCGGTAAATCCGCCAATGCCAGTAACTATCAGGACATCACACCTTCCGGACCCGCACCAATCCAGACCCACGGGCGACTGCCAAAGAAGGTACGGATCGGCTACGCCACCGGTTCACTGGTCACCGGCGCCTTCGGCACGGTGCCTGGTCTCCTGCTGCTGCCGTACCTCACCGATACGCTGGGTGTCGCCGCGGGAGTCGCTGGTCTTCTCGTGCTGCTGCCGAAGGCGTGGGACGTGGTGGTCAACCCTCTCGCCGGGAGGCTCTCCGATCGAACCCGGACCAGGTGGGGCGCGCGCCGGCCGTACCTCATCGTCGCAGGCGTGGCGCTCGCCGTACTCTTCGCCTCGATCTTCGCCGGCGTCTTCACCGGGGGCGCGGGAGCCGTCTGGGTCTGCGTGGCGTTCCTCGCCACCGCGACGGCCTTCGCGTTCTTTCAGGTGCCATACGTGGCGATGCCCGCGGAGATGACCGAGGGTGGGGATCTGACCGACCCATACGGGGAACGCACGCGCATGATGACGTGGCGGGTGGCCTTCCTGGCGCTGACGATCCTCCTGTCCGGAGCGATCGCGCCCATTATCGTGCGAGAGTTCGGCGGCGGGCTTCCGGGCTATCGCGCGATGGGTGCCTTGATCGCGATCGTGATGATCATTGGCGCGGTCACCGTCTTCTACTTCACCCGGGACGCGGCCACCGGCGTGGTGGACGAGAGTGAGAAGTCCCTGCGGACCCAGCTTCGGGTGGCGGCGCAGAACAAACCGTTTCGGGTGCTGGTCGCGTGTTTCGTGGCGCAGGCGGCCGGCGTCGCGGCCATGCTCGCGGGAGTCCAGTACTTCGCCGACCACGTGCTGCACGACCACGAAGCCACCACTCTCCTCTTCGTCTGCGTCGTCGGGCCAGCGATCCTCGTCATGCCAGCCTGGAACCGGATCGGGGCACGCGTCGGGAAGCTCAAGGGGTACGTCGCCGCGTCGCTCACGTTGACCATCGGCACGTTCGCCCTGGTGGCTGCTCCGCTGCTTCCCGTTGCCGCGGTGTACGTCATCGTCGGTGCGATCGGCGTCGGGTACGCCGGGCAGCAGCTGTTCGGCCTGGCGATGCTGCCCGACTGCATCGCCTTCGACGAGGCGCGCACCGGCAAGCGCCAGGCCGGCGTGTTCACCGGCCTATGGACCGCGGGCGAGACCCTCGGGCTCGCCCTTGGTCCTGGCATATTCGGGGCGACGCTGCAGGTGTTCGGATACGTGCCGAGCACCTCGGGCGAGACGGCGTCGCAGTCGACGACCGCCGAACTCGGTGTGTTGCTGGGCTTCACCGTGGTGCCGGGGGTCGTGGTCGGGCTCGCGCTGCTGTTCCTGCGGGCGTACGACCTCACCGCCGATCGTCTGGCCGGCATGGCACAGCCGCTACCACGCTGATACCTGCCGCTACCGAGGTGAGGTCTGTAGCACGGTGGCCTCGTCGGGTCTGCGTCGCGCTCGGGGCACGCCACGCCGCGCCGGCACGATGCTGAACCAGTAGGAGCCGTAGCCGGACAGCGTCAGCAGGTAGGGCCGCAGCCCGATGTTCGGGAACGTGGTCCCGCCGGTGAGCTCCACCGGCACGCTGTTGTGAAAGCGCCGCGTCAGGTTGAGCTGCACCGGCTGCGGATGCCGAGAGAGATTGTGTACGCAGAGGACGGTCTCCAGGTCACCGCTCGGGTCCATGTACTCGCGAAGGAACGCGAGCACGGCGGGATTTGAGCCGTCGAGCTCGATGAAGGCGCCCTGCGCGAGCGCCCGGTTGCGCTTGCGGACCGCGAGCATCTGTCGCGTCCACTGCAGCAGGGAGTCCGGCTGGTCGATCTGGCGCTCGACGTTGACCGCGTTGTACCCGTACACCCACCCCGCGTTGACCGGCAGGTGCAGCTTGCTCGGGTCGCACCGGGAGAAGCCGCCGTTGCGGTCCACCGACCACTGCATGGGCGTACGCACGCCGTCACGGTCGCCGAGCCAGATGTTGTCTCCCATGCCGATCTCGTCACCGTAGTAGAGGACGGGCGAACCGGGCAGCGAGAGCAGCAGCGCGGTGAAGAGCTTGATCTGTCCTCGGTCGCTGGACAGCAAGGGGGCCAGACGCCGCCGGATGCCGGCGTTGAGGCGGGCGCGCGGATCCTCCGCGTAGTGCTGGTACATGTAGTCGCGTTCCTCCCCCGTCACCATCTCGAGCGTCAACTCGTCGTGGTTGCGCAGGAACGTGCCCCACTGGCAGCCCGACGGGATCGAGGGCGTCTCGGCGATGATCTCGGAGATCGGGGTACGCGACTCCCGGCGTACGGCCATGAAGATGCGCGGCATGAGCGGGAAGTGAAACGCCATGTGACACTCGTCGCCACCGGTGGATTCGTCGCCGAAGTACGAGACGAGCTCGCTGGGCCAGAGATTCGCCTCCGCGAGGAGCACCCGGCCGGGAAACTCCGTATCGATCATCGCGCGGATCCGCTTGAGGTACGCGTGCGTCTCGGCCAGGTTGGCGCAGTCAGTGCCCTCGCGCTCGTACAGGTAGGTGATCGCGTCGAGTCGGAATCCGTCGATGCCCAGGTTCAGCCAGAACCGGACGACGTCAAGCATCGCCTCCTGAACAGCCGGGTTGTCGTAGTTGAGGTCTGGCTGGTGGTGGAAGAAGCGGTGCCAGTAGAACTGCTGCCGAATCGGATCGAACGTCCAGTTGGAGGGCTCGGTGTCGCTGAAGATGACGCGCACCCCGGCATAGTCGGTATCGGTGTCGCGCCACACGTAGTAATCCCCGTACGGTCCGTTGGGGTCGTAGCGCGATTGGAGAAACCACTGGTGCGTGTCCGATGTGTGGTTCAGCACGAGGTCGGTAACCACCCGAATGCCCCGTGCGTGGGCCTCGTCGATCAGGGTCACGAAATCGTCGAGGGTGCCGTACTCGGGGGCGATCTGGTAGTAGTCCCTGATGTCGTAGCCGCCGTCTCGGCGGGGCGAGTCATAGAACGGCGGAAGCCACAGACAGTCGACGCCTAGCCACTGCAGGTAGTCGAGCTTGGCGGTCAACCCACGCAGGTCGCCGCAGCCGTCGTCGTTGGAGTCGAAGAAGGCCTGGACCAGGACCTCGTAGAAGACGGCGCGCTGATACCAGTCGGGCTCGACGGGCATGCTTCGCGCGCCGCGCGGGGGCGCGCTGATCTGCTGGAGCAGGTCGGACACGGGGGACGACTCCTCTGAGGGGGGAGGGCGGACGGCGACGGCCTCGGAGGTGGGAGGTCAGCAACGAGCGCCACGTGTCACGGCGCTCTTCACAAATACGGCCATCCGGGCGTTCGAGATGACGGGCGAACGGACAAATCCCAACCACGTACGGGTGAGTAAGCCCGACCGAAGGTCGGGTTGCATTGATCTAGATATCGGACTCGCCGATCAACGGGACTCGGTCCGGACTCGCCGATCAACGGGACTGAGTCCGGACTCGCGGACCGACGCGACTCGTCCGGACTCGCCGACCGTCGCGATGTCCTCATTGGACAGGCGGGTGGCGGATCGCCGATCAAGGTCGTCACATGTGTTCAAGACTCGCCCGGTCGGGTTGACCGGGAGGGGGCGAGTGTTGAGCACTTGCGGTGATCAAGCTCCGCAGCCGTGGCGATGCGGGTGGATGTCGGTGAGGCGTGGTTGCATAGCGGGCGTGAGCATGGCAGCGTGCGTCGGAGCGGACGTGGCAGCGGCGGCGGTGCGGGAGTCCGGTCGACGTACGCCGCTGCCGCGGTACCGGCTGGTACGCCCGTCCGGCGCGGAGAGCGCCGGCGAGGTTGCGTCCGTCAAGGTTGAGGCCGGCGAGATTGGGGCCGGGGAGATTGAGGCCGGTGAGATTGGGGCCGGCGAGGTTGGGTCCCGCGAGGTTGGGGTCCGAATTGGCGCCGGGCCGGCGCTCGACGCCGCCCAGCGGACCGTCGTCTCGCACGTTGCGGGCCCGTTGCTCGTGCTCGGTGGTCCCGGGACCGGGAAGACGACGGCGCTGGTCGAGGCAGTCGCGGCGCGCGTCGCGGAGGGCGTCGATCCGTCGCACATCCTGGTGCTCACCTTCGGCCGAAGGGCGGCGGCGGCGCTTCGCGACCGCATCGAGGCGAGGATCGGGCGCGGCCGGCTGGCGAGCGGGGGCGGCGGGGCCGGCACGACGATGTCCGAGCCAGTGGTGAGAACCTTCCCCGCGTACGCGTTCGGCCTGCTCCGGATCGCGGCGTCCGAGCGTGGGGAGCCGGCGCCGCGCCTGCTCACCGGTGCCGAGCAGGACGCCGTGATCCGGGAGATGCTCGGTGCGCCGGGCGCGGCGAAACGCTGGCCGGCCTCGCTCCACCGCGCGGTGCGGACGCGGGCCTTCGCCGGCGAGCTGCGCGATCTCCTGCTCCGGGCGGCCGAGCGTGGCATCGGGCCGCGGACCCTGGCCGACCTTGGCCGGCGACATGGCCGCGAAGATTGGGTGGCCGCGTCGGGATTCCTCGAGGAGTACCAGCGAGTGCTGACGCTGCGCGACGCGACGACCCGCGGCAGCAGCGCGTATGACCAGGCGGAACTGGTACGAGCGGCGTCGGCGCTCCTGGTGGACGACCCGGACTTGCTCGGGGCCGAACGTGACCGCTGCCGCCACGTGTACGTGGATGAGCTCGCCGACACCGACCCAGCGCAGGTTGAACTCCTCGGCCTGATCGCCGGCGGCGGCGGTCACGTGGTCGGGTTTGCCGATCCGGACTCGTCGACGTTTGCCTTCCGCGGCGGTGACCCGACCGGCGTGCGGGACTTCACCGAGCGATTCCGCACGGCAGCCGGCGACGAGGCGCCACACCTCCTGCTCGGCTCCGGCTATCGATCGGCGCCGGAACTGGTTGAGGCGACTCGCCGGGTGGCCGCTCGGCTTCGGGGTCCGGCGAAGCACCGGGTGATTTCCCCCATGACCGACCGGTCCACCGACGGTCTGCGCGCGGTGGAGGTGTGCACACTGCGCTCGGTCACGAGCGAGTCGGCCTATGTCGCGCACAGGCTCCGCGAGGCTCATCTTCGGCACGGCGTGCCGTGGTCGCGGATGGCGGTGATCGTCCGTTCCCTGCAGCACCACCACGCGGCCCTTCGGCGGGCGCTCACTCAGTCCGGGATTCCGCTGACGACCGGGCCCGAGGACACCGGCCTCGCGACGCAGCCGGCGGTAGCACCGCTCCTCCTGCTGCTGCGCTGCGCCATCGGCGAGTCCACATTGGATGAAGAGGCCACCGTCAACCTGCTCCACTCGGCGCTCGGCGGCGCCGACCCTTACGCTGAGCGGCGCCTGCGGCAGGGGCTTCGCGAAGTCGCGCTCAGGTCCGGTGATCGCCGGCCCTCCGGCGAGCTTCTTGTGGAGGCGCTGCTCCAGCCGGGCCTGCTTGCCATGATCGGCCCGCCGGGCGCCGAGCCCCGTTGGGCCCGCCCGGCGACCAACGTGGCGAGGCTGATCGCGATCGCACACGAGACCGAAGCGCGGTCCGCGTCCACGGCGGAGGATGTGCTGTGGGCGGTGTGGCGGGCGAGCGGCCTCGCCGACCGCTGGGCGGCCGCGAGCGCCCGAGGCGGGCGTCGGGGGGCCACCGCGGATCGCGACCTGGACGCCGTGCTGGCGCTGTTCGACGCCGCCGCGCGCTTCACCGACCGGCTGCCCGGAGCTCGCATCTCCGCGTTCCTGGATCACCTGCTCGATCAGCAACTACCGGTGGACACGCTCGCGCCGGCCGCCGACCGTGGTGAGGCAGTAAGGATCCTGACGGCACACGCAGCGAAGGGCCTGGAGTGGGACGTGGTCGCCATCGCCGGTGTGCAGGAGGGTGTCTGGCCCGATCTGCGCTTGCGGGGCAGCGTCCTGGGCTCCGAACGGCTCGTCGACATCGCCGCCGGGCGGGCCGCGCCGGCGGGACATGCAGGCACCACCGGCCAGGTCACGGCGATGCTCGATGAAGAGCGTCGGCTGTTCTACGTCGCCGCGACGAGGGCCCGCCGCGCGCTTCTCGTCACGGCGGTGGATCCGAGCACGACCGGAAGTGGCGGAGAGGAGCAGCCGAGCCGCTTCCTTTCGGAACTCTTCCAATCTGAACTCTTCCAAGCCGAGCCCCGCTCGGCCGAGCGCACGGCCGCTGGTGATGCCGAGGGCGCGGGCCATGATTCGGAGGCGGGCGTCCAGGCGGGGCTCCTGCAACGTCCGCTCACGCTGCCGGCGTTGATCGCGGAGTTGCGAACGGTGGTGGGGGAGGCGGCCACGTCCGCGCCTCTTCGTACGGCCGCCGCGGCACAGCTCGCGACCCTGGCCGAGGCGGGTGTCCAGGGCGCCGATCCGGACGAATGGTGGGGTCTGCGGTCGCTATCGGATGAGCGCGAGCTTGTCGACCGCGGGCAGCCCACTCGGGTCTCACCATCCACAGTGGAGAACGTGCTCCGATGCGGGCTGCGGTGGCTGCTGGAGCGGCACGGCGGCAGTGACCCGCCCTCGGCCAAGCAGGGTATCGGCAACCTCGTGCACGCCGCCGCGATGCTCGTCGAGGACGCCGAAGGGGGCGCGGGTGACCCGGAGGCGGTGAGGGCGTACGTCGCGGAGCGGTTCGACCAGATCGAGCTCCCGGCCCGATGGTTGGGCGAGCGCGAGCGGGCCAGGGCCTTGAGGATGGTCGACAAGCTGCTCAGCTGGCTCGGCGACAATCCGCGTCAGCAGCTCGCGATCGAGCAGGCCTTCGAGGTTCAGCTCGAGCCAGCCGACGATGAGTCCAATCGGCCGGTGCTGCTGAAGGGCCGCGTGGATCGGCTCGAGATGGACGAGCGCGGCCGCCTCGTGATCGTCGATCTCAAGACCGGCGCCAGTCTGCCGAGCGCCGAGGAGGCGGCCGAGCACCCCCAACTCGCCGCATATCAGGTGGCGGTCGAGGCGGGCGCCTTTCCGCAGGGCACCGTGAGTGGGGGCGCCGAGATCGTCGCGGTCGGGACCGGCCACGCCAACTACGCCGTACGGGAGCAACCGCCCCTCGCCGAGGCCGAGGAGCCGGGGTGGGCCGAGTCGTTGGTGCGAGAGGCGGCCGCCGCGATGGCCGCGTCGACCTTCCGCGCGGTCGTGAACGACTCCTGCCCGTACTGCGCGGTGCGGACCTCGTGCCCGCTGTCGGGCAAGGGAAGGCAGGTGACCGGATGAGTATTGGGCCCAGATACGCCCCGGAGGAGTTGCGCAGGCGCCTCGGCATCGAGTACGAGTTCAGCAGCGAGCAGCTACAGATCATCAGCGCCCCCGCGGACGAGCCGCTGCTGGTGGTCGCTGGCGCCGGCTCCGGAAAGACCGAGTTGATGGCGCTTCGGGTCATGTGGCTCATCGCCAACTCGTACGTCCGAGCCGATCAGGTGCTCGGCCTCACCTTCACCCGGAAGGCCGCCGGGGAGCTCTCCCATCGCATCCGGCTCTACCTTGGCCGGGCCACACGGCTGCTCGGCGACGACGCCCAGCTCGCCGGGGAGCCGACGGTGGCGACCTACCACTCGTTCGCCGCTCGCGTGGTGCGCGAGCACGGCATGCGATCAGGCTTCGAACCGACGGTGCGGCTCCTGACCGAGGCGGCGTGCTGGCAGTTGGCCGATGCAGCGGTCCGCCTGCACGACAGCCCGGCAATGCGAAGTTTCCCGCTTGGCCAGGCCACCGCCACCGCCGCGGTGCTTGATCTCGCGGGAGAGCTCGCAGAGCACCTCCGTGACACCGATGAGGTCGTCAAGTTCACTCTGGGACTCACCGCATCGATCGAGGGAACGTGCGGTGACAGGATCTTGAAGCCCGTGCAGGAGGTCCTGGACCGCCAACACGGACGGCTCGCGTTGCTCCCGCTGGTTGAGGCGTACGCCGAGCGCAAGCGTGAACTGGAGGCGATGGACTTCGGCGACCAGCTGCGCCGCGCGGCCACGGTGGCGAAGGAACACCCGGACGTGGCCGAAGCGGAGCGGGACAGGTATCGGGTGGTTCTGCTCGATGAGTACCAGGACACGTCGCAGGCCCAGGTCGTACTGCTGCGATCGCTGTTCGGCGCTGGCCACCCGGTCACCGCGGTCGGCGATCCCTGCCAGTCGATTTACGGCTGGCGCGGCGCGAGCGCCGGCACGCTCGACCGGTTTCCTGAGCGGTTCCCGCGCATGGGTGGGGAAAATGCCGACGTCCGCTGGCTCACGGTGAGCTGGCGCAACGCTCGGCCGATCCTCGCGGTGGCGAACCGGATCTCCGATCCGCTGCGCGCGGCCGGTGCCCCGGTGCGACCGCTGAGTTCGGCAAGGACGTACCAACCGAGATTCGACAACTCGCTCGTACGCTGCGCGTACGCGGAGACCTACCTCGATGAGGCAGTCTGGATCGCCGGCGAGGTTGACGGGGCATGGCGGGACTGGCAATCACGGCATGGCGGTCGCCCGACCACCGCGGTTCTCGTCCGCGCGCGGGCTCAGATCCCGGTGCTCGAGCGGGCCTTGCGCGACCGCGGCCTCCCGGTCGAGGTGGTCGGACTTGGCGGCCTGCTCGACACCCCGGAGGTGCGCGACGTCGTCTGCACCCTGCACGTGTTGGCCGAGCCGACAGCCGGCGCCGCGCTGCTGCGCCTGCTCAGCGGGGTCCGCTGGCGTATCGGTCCGCGTGACGTCGTTGCGCTCTACCGGCGCGCCCGTCGGCTCGCGTGGCAGCGCCGGCATGCCGCCGAGAACGGGTCCGATCCGGGCGCGGCCGAGGCCCGTGGCGCGTTGATCGTCTCCGACGATGTAGAGCTCAACGGCGAGCGGCTCGACGACGCCGTGCTCACCGAGGCGCTCGAGGATCTTGGTGACCCGGCGGCCTACTCGGCCGAGGGCCACCGCCGGCTCGTACTCGTCCGCGATGAGCTACGGGCACTGCGCGGCGGGCTGGACCAAAGCCTGCCCGACCTCGTAGCGGACGTCGCGCAGACGATCGGACTCGACGTCGAGGTCGCCGTTCGTGGCGGTGCGGCCACGTCGGCGGGACTCGCTCGAGCGCACCTGGACGCGATCGGCGACGTCGCGGCGCGATTCGCCGAGGAGACCGAGGGCGGCACGCTGTCGGCCTTCCTCGCCTATCTGGCCGCCGCGGAGGAAGAGGAGCGTGGGCTCACACCCGGCGAGGTCGAGGTTGTCGAAGGGGCGGTCCAGATCCTTACGGTGCACTCGGCGAAGGGCCTTGAGTGGGACGTCGTCTCGGTCGCGGGCCTGTGCGAGGACGCCTTCCCGGCCAGGCCGATGGCCAGCGACCACTGGCTCAAGGGGATGGGGGTTCTGCCCTTCCCGCTACGCGGAGACTTCGAGGCGCTGCCGAGACTGGGGCTGCAGAACGCCTCTGACGGCAGGGACGTTCGCTCCGCCATCGAGTCGTTCGATAAGGACTGGAAGGCCCACGCCGAGCGCGAGGAGCGCCGGCTCGCGTATGTCGCGGTTACCCGCCCTCGGCACCTGTTGCTGTGCTCGGGGTTCCGCTGGGGCGACGGGCTCAAAGACCCGCGCGAGGCTTCGGTCTTTCTCAACGAGATCGCCGACGTGTGCCGCGACGGAGCCGGCTCGGCGCAGGTATGGGCGGCGCCGCTGCAGGACGGCGAGCGGAATCCGACGCTCGCGGACGAGGTGACGGCGCAGTGGCCGTTCGATCCACTCGGCGAGCGCCGAGCGGCCGTGGCCGAGGGAGCCGAGATGGTCCGCGCCGCAATGAGGGGCTCTGCCCCCGCCGACGACACTTCGCGCGAGGATGCTGCCCGGGCGCGGCAGTGGGGGATCGAGGTGGAGTTGCTGCTCGCGGAGCGGGCGCGGGCGCAGGCGGCCGAGACCATCGACGTGCTGCTGCCGGAGCACCTGTCGGTGTCACAGCTCGTCGCGCTGCAGCGGGACCCGCAGCGATTGGCCCGCCGGCTCCGTCGACCGCTTCCCGAGGCGCCCGACCCGTACGCCCGCAGGGGCACCGCCTTCCACCTCTGGCTGGAGCGGAGATTCGGTGGC
Organism: Micromonosporaceae bacterium; assembly: GCA_045403155.1. GTDB lineage: Bacteria > Actinomycetota > Actinomycetes > Mycobacteriales > Micromonosporaceae > JAXIPB01. The sequence continues at coordinate 12,483 of JAXIPB010000024.1, read as the reverse complement.
GGTGCGCTGCTCGACCTCGACGACCTGCCCGGTGCCGGCGATGACGGCGCCTCGCCCGACGAGGAGCTCGAGGAGCTACAGAAGGCATTCCTCGACAGCGAGTGGGCCGACCGGGTGCCGGCGAAGGTGGAGGTGCCGTTCGCGACGGTGATCGCCGGCGTCGTTGTGCGCGGCCGGATGGACGCCGTCTTCGCCGTACCGGGGCAGCCTGACCAGTACGACGTGATCGATTGGAAGACCGGACAGCAGCCGACGGGCGCCGACGCGGCGGCGGCGGCGGTGCAACTCGCGGCGTATCGGCTTGCATGGGCGGAGTTGTCCGGGCTCCCCGTCGCCAACGTCACCGCCGGATTCCATTACGTGCGAGCGGGCGCCACGGTACGCCCCGTGGATCTTCTCGACGCGGCCGGGCTGACCGCGCTCGTGGCAGGGCTGCCGCACGCCACCCGGCCGACCGGCTAGCCTTCAGGGCGTGTCGGGTCACGATCAGGCTGTCTCCGTGACAGCCGCCCCAGTGCTGGAGCGATTCACCCTGCCCAACGGGCTGCGAGTCGTGCTCGCGCCCGACCGGTCGGCACCCGTCGTGGGCGTCGCGGTGGTGTACGACGTGGGGATCCGGTCCGAACCTGAGGGGCGCACCGGCTTCGCGCACCTCTTCGAGCACCTGATGTTCCAGGGATCGGAGACTGTGGAGAAGCTCGCCCACTTCCGTCACGTGCAGGGCGCCGGCGGCACGTTCAACGGCTCGACGCACCTGGACTACACAGACTACTTTGAGATCTTGCCGAGTAACGCGCTCGAACGTGCCCTCTTCCTCGAGGCCGACCGGATGCGCGGTCCGCGGTTGACCGAGGAGAACCTGCGCAACCAGATTGATGTCGTCAAGGAAGAGATCCGCGTCAATGTGCTAAATCGGCCCTATGGCGGCTTCCCGTGGCTCAGACTTCCGCCGGTCATGTTCGATACCTTCCCGAACGCACATGACGGGTACGGCTCGTTTGACGACCTTGAGGCCGCGACAGTGCCTGACGCGGCCGACTTCTTCGCGAGGTACTACGCGGCGGGCAACGCCGCGCTGGCCGTCGCCGGCGACCTCGACGTCGAGCAGGCCGTCAAGCTGGTTGAGCGGCACTTCGGCGATGTCCCGGCCCGGCCGGCGGCGGCGCGACCAGCCTTCGAGGAGGCCGACCTCACCAGTGAGCGGAACGAGTCGTACGTCGACCGGCTCGCGCCTCTTCCTGCCTTCGCGGCCGCCTGGCGCGTCCCGGACCCGATCAACGAGTTCGCCGCATACCTGCCCTACGTCGTGCTCGCCGAGGTGCTGACCGACGGCGACGCCTCCCGACTCGTGCAGCGGCTCGTGCTCACCGACCGCTCCGTCACCACGGTCGGTGGCTACATCGCTTTCATGGGGGAGCCCTTCGATGTGCGCGACCCCACCGCTCTGCTCCTGCAGGCGCATCTGCCTCCGGGCGGCAGCGTCGGCTCGGTGCTGGCGGCGATAGGCGAGGAGTGCGATCGCCTCGCGCAGGACGGCCTCGACGCCGGCGAGCTCGCCCGCACGGTGGCGCGCATGTCGACGCATCTGCTCCGGGACGCCGATACCGTGCTCAATCGCGCGCTGCACTACGCGGTGCTCGAGCAGCAGCGCGGCGACGCTGCCCTCGCCGGCGACCTGCCGCGCCTGCTGGCGGAGGTGACCGGGGACTCCGTGTGCGCGGCGGCCGCCTCCCTGGTCGCGTCCCGACGCGCGGTGATCGAGGTCGTACCAGGGGAGGGAGCGCCGTGACCGCCGTTGCCGGATCTGTCACCGGTTCCGTGGCCCCACCACGGGAGCTTCCGGCCCTCGAGGCGAATCGTGAGTTGATCATTCCGCCCGGGGCTGAGCGGACGCTGGACAACGGCCTCACGGTCATCGTGATCGAAAGGCGGTCGGTGCCGCTGGTGGAGGTTCGCCTGCGGGTGCCGTTCGGCCGAGCCCAGCTCGATCCACCGTTCGTCGCCCGGTCGGCTCTGTTGAGCCAGACGCTGTTCTCCGGCACCGACACCATGTCCACCGTGGACATCGCCGCCGCGTTGCAGACCGTGGGTGGCGCCCTCTCCGCCGGCGTGGATCCGGACCGGCTTCTGGTCTCGGGCAACGGGCTCGCCAGCGGACTCGACCGGATCCTCTCCATCCTGGTCGACGTCCTGCACGGTGCGACCTATCCGGAGTCGGAGGTCACGACCGAACGCGGCCGACTGATCGACCGGATCCAGGTTGCCCAGAGCCAGCCGTCCCATCTGGCCCGGGTTGCTCTTTTGCGGCGCATGTACGGCTCGCATCCATACGCCATCCAGACGCCGTCGATTGACGACGTCGCACCATTGGGGACGACCGAGCTGGCCGCACTGCACGCGGAGCGGCTACACCCGGCCGGCGCTTCGCTGGTGATCGTCGGCGATATCGACGCCGCCGCGACGCTGGACCTCGCCGAGGGCGCACTCGGCTCCTGGGACGGTACCGGCGCGGGCGAGGCGTTGCCGCCCATCCCGTCGTTGACGACCGGGCCGGCGGTGCTCGCGGATCGACCGGGCGCCGTACAGTCGTCGCTTCGGCTGGCGCTGCCGGCTGTGGGGCGCACCCATCCGGACCACGCGGCGCTACAGTTGGCGAACCTCATCTTCGGCGGGTATTTCTCATCCCGCTGGGTGGAGAACATCCGCGAGGACAAGGGCTACACGTACGGCCCGCACTCGGTGGTCGAGCACTCGATCGCAGGGTCATCGGTCATCCTCGCGGCCGAGGTCGCAACCGAGGTCACGGCCGCCGCGCTGCTGGAGACCTGGTACGAGCTCGGGCGACTGGCCACGCTTCCACCGAGTGAAGACGAACTCGAGCAGGCGCGGCAGTACGCCCTGGGCTCGCTGCTCATCGGCATGTCGACCCAGGCCGGGCTCGCCGGTCTGGCGAGCATGTACGCCGGGTATGGCCTCCGCCTGGACTTCCTGGCCGAACACTCCGCGCGATTGTCGTCAGCGACACGGGACGAGGTCGCCGCGGCGGCTGCCACCTACCTCGCTCCCGCGAAGGCTGCGACGGTGGTACTCGGCGACGCCAGCCTAGTAGAGGCCTCCATTGCGAATCTCTCCACTGTAGAGCGTTCGCCGGTGGAGCGGTCGAGTGCCTGACGGGCGGCGGCGTTGGCAGTCCCCGCCCCTGTCTCGCTCCACGCTCGACCGAGCGGCCCAGCTCCGCACGGACGCGGAGTGGCTGTCCGAGGCGTGGCAGCGCGCACTCGTCATCGTCATCTCGGGCGGGAAGGCGCTGATCGCTGGCGACCATCTCGTCCTGCTCCCATCGGCGAAGGCCCCGGAAGGGGAGCGCCTGTTCCTCGGCGTCGACGCCGCCGGTACGCCGTACTTCGCCGTCGTCGCCGAGTTGCCCCCGACGCGAGCCGACGACCTCGCCCGACCGTACGGGATCCGCGAGGTCGGCCACATCCTGTCTGATCTCGAGGCCGGCGTGCTGATGACGGCCGTAGCGCTGGCGAACTGGCACGCGCGCCACGGGTTCTCGCCCGCTACCGGCCTGCCGACAACGATGCGTGACGGCGGATGGGTTCGCGCCGATCAGGCCGGAGACGAACTGTGGCCGCGCACGGATCCGGCGGTCATCGTTCTCGTGAATGACGGAGTTTTGGGCGAGGATGGGCTCTGTTTACTCGGAAGCAACGCCGCGTGGAACCGCGGCCAAGTGGGCGCGTTGCCGCGCTACTCGTGCCTGGCCGGATTCGTTGAGCCCGGCGAATCCGCCGAGCAGACGCTCGTGCGTGAGGTGGCGGAGGAGGTCGGCATCCGCGTCACGAACGTCCGGTACGTCGCGAGCCAGCCATGGCCCTATCCGGGTTCACTGATGCTCGGCTTCCACGCGATCGGCGACCCGGACGAGCAGCTCATCCCCGATCCGGCCGAGATCGCCGACGCTCGGTGGTTCACCCGGGCCGAGATCCGCGCGGCGGCCGCCGGAGATCCGGCCGCTCGTTTCGGGATCGCGAACCCGTCCTCGATCGCCCACTTCCTCATCATGAAGTGGCTCGACCCAACCACGACCACCACCACCTAAGCCTCTTTAAGCGTCCCCCCATTTTTCGCCGATCATGATTTGGAGGTCATGATCGACGCAGTTTGGCGACGCTGAGGTCATGATCGTGGCGATCTTGTCGCAGCCGACCTCGAGACCCCGCGTCGCGATTCAGCCTGCTGTCGGCGCCGCCGGGGAGGTCACGTCGCCACCCGCCGACGCCACCGGATCCCTGCGGCCGACGCCTCGCCGAAGTGCAAGATCGCTATTAGCAGTGGGAAGTGGGCCGCCAACCGCAACGCCGCTCAGTGGAGTGTGCAAGATCGCTATTTTGGTGGCGAGTGTGCGGTTTCGCACAACTTTCGGCACCAAACAGCGATCTTGCGATTCTCGGGCGCCAAGCCGCATATCGGCAAAGCACCAGATATCGGCAAAGCACCAGACCAGATGTCGCATTCCCAGACACAAGCGGTCGTCGCCCATGACCTGGCCCAGCTAGCCGGCATTTCGCCAACCGTCACTTCTGCACAGGAAACATCGATCTTGAGAGTGCCGAGTCCGCCGACTCGGTCCGAATTATGCCGATTCTTTTGGTCAATGCCCGACCAGTCCGCCGGTCAGCCCCACCTGCGGGCCCGTCGATCATGAGCTGATTGCTCCAACATGGCGTCGATCATGACCTGCAAATCATGATCGGCGAGGGAAGGGGGAGGTGTAGAAGGGAGTCTTTCCAAGGGAGTGTTTCGAAAGGTATGCTTCGACCCGTGACGGGCGACCCGACGTCGGAATCCGGATCCACCGGCCTTCCGATCCGCCAGCTGCGCGACCCGAAGGCTCTGCGAGCTATCGCGCACCCAGTGCGCATCCGTCTCCTGGAGGAGCTGGCCTTTGGTGGACCGGCGACGGCTACCGAGCTCGCCGAGCGCGTCGGCGAGAGCCCGGCGAACTGTTCGTGGCATCTGCGCCAGCTCGCCCGATATGGATTCGTCGAGGAGGCCGGCGGCGGAAGCGGACGCCAGCGCCCGTGGCGGGTCTTGGTGCAGGCCATCGAGGCGGGCGAGGGCGAGCAAGACCCAGAACTCGCGCTCGCAGTCGACGCTGCCTCTGAGGTGCTCTACGCGCGGGAGTACGAGGCGATGCGAGCCTGGCGGGCGCGGTCACGGGCGCGAACCGAAGACCCGGAGTGGCAGGACCCGCCCTTCACCGCGCAGGCGATCGGCTGGCTCACCCCGGCGGAGCTTGACCAAGTGGGCAAGGAGCTCGTTCCGATCCTCACCCGCTACACCCACCGCGTTGGCGATCCGGCCCGGCGCCCCCCCGGCTCGCGGCCGATCCGCTTCGTGGCATGGGGCATTCCGGCCCAGGCCGCTCCAGCGCCAGTTGAGGGCCAGGCCGCTCCAGCGTCAGTTGAGGGGCAGGCCGCTCCAGAGCCAGTTCGGGGCCAGGCCGCTCCAGCGCCCGTACCCCCCGATGAGGAGATCCGCTGATGCGTAAGGTGCTCCGCCGCCCCGACTTCAGGCTCTTGTTCGCCGGAGTCGTCGCCACCATGGTTGGCGAGTCCGCCCTGTTCCTTGTGCTCGCCATCTGGGTCAAGGACCTCACGGGTTCGAGCAGCCTCGCCGGGATCACCCTCTTCGCCCTCGCCGCCCCCGCGCTGGCTGCACCGTTGCTGGGCTGGGTCGTGGACAGGTTCCGGCGAAAGCCGTTCATCGTGGCCGCCACCGTCGCCACGGCGCTGGCGCAGACGCCACTGCTCTTCGTGCGCGACAGCAACGACATCTGGATCATCTACGGCGTCGGCGTCCTCTATGGAGTGTCGTTGATCGTGGTCAGCGCGGCGCTCAACGGTCTGATTAAGGAGCTGCTCCCCGAGGAGCTGCTCGCCGAGGCGAATGGTGCGCTGCAGACGGTGCGGCAGGGTCTGCGCCTCGTTGGCCCGCTCGGCGGCGCCGCCCTGTTTACCGCGTTCGGCGGCCAGGCCGTAGTGACATTGACCATCAGCTGCCTCATCGTGGGGGCCGCGACGATCGCGGCGCTGAAGGTACGCGAGGAGCCGCCCGCCGCGTCGGAACTGCACTGGCTGGCCGAGGTCGCGGCCGGAGTCAGGCAGCTCTTTGGACAGCCGGCGCTGAGACGGTCGACGATCGGACTGGCGCTGGCCGTGACCGTGGTTGGCTTCATCGAGACGCTGGTCTTCGCGTACGTTGACCTCGGGCTGCACCGCGGGCCGGCCTTCGTCAGCGTCCTCGTCTGCGTGCAGGGCGTGGGGGGCCTTACGGGCGGACTACTCGCCGCGAAGGTCGTGCATCGCCTCGGCGAGATCGGGGCGACCGCCATCGGCGTGCTCACCTTCGGCATCGGGTTCGCCGGCCTTGCCTACCCAAACCTCGCCCTCGGGTTCCTATCCGCGATCGTTCTTGGTGTTGGTATCCCGCTCGCGATCGTCGGCTTCAATACGCTGCTGCAGCGGGTGACCCCGTCCGCCTACATGGGGCGGGTGGCCGCGGCGTCCGAAGCGATCATCAGCACGCCACAGGCCCTCTCTATCGCGGCCGGTGCGGCCCTGGTCACCGTGGTGGACTACCGACTGCTCTTCGCGCTCATGGCCGTCACGATGGTTGCCGTTGCGGCATACCTGTGGGCGGGTCGCCAACTCTCCCCGCCGCGGGTCGTCGACACCGCCGAGGACGTGGTCCCGACCCAGCGATCAGAGGGCGAGGCGCTGCTTAACGTCGAAGACGGTCGGATTGGTTAGCGCCGTACCGTCCGCGAACCGGACCGTCGGTACGGTCTGGTTGCCACCATTGACGCTCATAACGAAGTCGGCCGCTGCTGCGTCGTACTCGATGTCGATGACCCGGTAGTCGATGCCTTCCCGATCGAGCTGGGACATCAGGCGGTGGCAGTAGCCACACCAGGATGTGGAGTACATCGTGAGCACGAGGGGATCCTTCTGGGGGTTCGCCAATCTCAGCCGCGAGGCTATCCGAGACAACGTCGTACCCGGCTGCGAAGATGCCTGACTGTGGCGGGCCACTCATCAGACGAGGATCCAGTCCGGTCAGTCCTGGCCGGTCTGGACGATGAGCAGCGGGCGGCCGTGACGGCGCCGGCAGGCCCGGTCTGCATTCTGGCGGGCGCCGGTACGGGCAAGACGCGGGCCATTACGCATCGGATCGCATATCGAGTGATGCGTGGCGAGATCCAGTCGCGGCACGTGCTCGCCGTCACGTTCACCGCTCGTGCGGCGGCACAGATGCGATCGCGACTGACCCAGCTCGGCGTGCCGGGGGTGCAGGCACGCACGTTCCACGCGGCGGCACTGCGGCAGCTGCGCTACTTCGCCGAGCGACTCCTGGGCGGGCGGCCGCTGCCTGATGTGGTGGAGAGCAAGGCCCGCCTGGTGACGCTGGCCGCCGCCCGATCGGGCGTTCGGACCGACCGAACCGGAGCGCGTGATCTGGCCAGCGAGATCGAGTGGGCCAAGTCAAGCCTGGTCGAACCTGCCGACTACGCGGTCGCTTCCGTGAAAGCGGGGCGGGAGCCGCCGCACGAGCCCGCGAAGATGGCCGAGGTCTACGCGGCGTACGAGCAGGTCAAGCGTTCGTCCGGAGTGATCGATTTCGAGGATCTGCTGCGCGCGGCGAGCTGGGGCATCGAGGAACACGAGGACGTCGCGGATCAGGTACGCGCGCAGTACCGGCACTTTGTCGTTGACGAGTATCAGGACGTCAACCCGGCCCAGCAGCGGCTGCTTCAGGCCTGGCTCGGCGGCCGGGACGACCTCACCGTGGTGGGCGACGCGAGCCAGACGATTTACTCCTTCACCGGCGCGACGTCCGCCTACCTGGTGGACGTGGCCCGGGGGTGTCGGGCCGGGTCCGGCGGAACGCTCGTGCGGCTGGTACGGGACTACCGGTCGACTCCGCAGGTCGTCGCGCTCGCGAACCAGATCATCAGGCTGGGCCGCGGCGACGAGGCGAAGCTTCGACTCGAGCTGGTTGGGCAGCGAGCGCCCGGCCCCGAGCCGGTGCTGCGGGCGTACGCCGACGAGCCGGCCGAGGCGACCGGGGTGGCCCTGCGCTGCGCCGAGTTGATCGCGGCGGGGACGCCGGCCCGGGAGATCGCGGTGCTGTTCCGGACGAACGCGCAGTCGCAGGCGTACGAGGAAGCCCTGGCCGAGGCGGCGGTGCCCTACGTCGTACAGGGGGCGGAGCGGTTCTTCGAGCGGGCCGAGGTTCGCCAAGCGGTGGCGGCGCTGCGAGCGGCGACCCGAACGGTGAACGAGGGCACGGTCTTGCGGGGGGCAGTCGTTGGCGCGCTCGATGCGGTCGGCTGGCGGCCCGACGCGCCGCCGCCCGGCGGTGCCGCCCGCGAGCGGTGGGAGGCAGTGGCGGCGATCGTGACGCTGGCGGAGGAGTTCGGCGACGGGCGGTCACTCGGCGACTTCGTCGAGGAACTGGGCCGGAGGGCCGCCCTGCAGCATGCCCCTACGGTGGATGGCGTCACCCTGACCAGCTTGCACTCGGCGAAGGGCATGGAGTGGGACGCTGTCTTCGTGGTCGGCCTCGTGGAGGGCATCCTGCCCACGTCGTACGCGAAGACCGCCGACGCGGTGGAGGAGGAGCGGCGGCTGCTCTATGTCGGCATCACACGCGCGAGGACGTGGCTTTCGGTGTCGTACGCCGCAGCGCGCGCCCCGGGCGGTCGGCAGCGCCGCCCATCGCGATTCCTGCCGGTGGAGGAGTCCCGGCCGTCCGGCCGTGTTGGGCGAGGGCGGGAGACACGGGATCCTGACGGCACCCGCCGACGGATCATTGCGGTGGCTTGCCGAGTGTGCGGCGCGACGTTGACCGACGCCGCCGAGCGCAAGCTGGGCCGGTGTGCCACTTGTCCGTCCACTATGGATGAAGAGCTGTTCGGACGGCTCCGTGATTGGCGCGTCAGCGTGGCCACGGCGCAAGGCGTTCCGGCGTACATCGTCTTCACGGATGCCACCCTGACGGCGCTCGCGGAACGCCGGCCGACGTCCATGGATCAGCTGATCGACATCGCGGGGATCGGCCCGCGCAAGCTCGGCCTGTACGGTGCGGCAGTCCTTGCCCTTGTCGGCGGCGCTCGACCGGAGGATTTGTCGACCAAACCGGCCACCGCGGGAAACGGTTCGGCAACGGGTTCGTAAATTTAATTGCCCTTGGGCGGGGTGGGGGCTTAGCCTTCTTGGGCAAGCGCAACGCTGGGCATCATCCAGCATGTCCGTCCAGAGCGGCGGCGAGCCCTAGAGCAGGAAGGTGGTGACGACGGTGGAGAGGATCCTACGCGACTGGCGACCGTCGACGCTGGCTGCTTCCTGCCCGTCTGCCGTTTCTGTCGTGCCCGCTGCCGAGGCCTATGTCCTCGGCTCGCCGGCTGTAGCGATCCAGCTGCGTACGGCGCCCACTTTTGGGCTCCACGCCACGACCAGCACCAATAGCAAGATCAACAACTCCATGAACATGACCACGTCGCACCTTCAGGAGCAGAAGGTCTCCGCGCAGCGGGTCCAGACGGTTGCTGGCGACAAGGTCAAGGGCGGCGACGCCCGCGGGATTCCACCTCGAGGAAGGCCGGTCTAGAGAACCTAGACCTCCGGCTCACCTCGAGGCCGCGGAACCCGTAACCGGGATCCGCGGCCTCAGTGTTTTCGGCGAGCTTGCGAGAACACGCCGCTACCCGATTGATTCACAAGATCACCGAGTAACAACGAGCGAAGAGAAGAGGTGAACCGGGAGATGACTCTGGCATTCGCGGGCAGCGATCGACGGATTGCTGTTGCTCCGCTCGACCTCACAGTCGAGCTCGACACGGAGCTACCTTGCCGCCAGTACGACCCGGATCTGTGGTTCGCCGATGTGCCGGCAGACCTCGAGGTCGCGAAGGCCCTCTGCGGGAGTTGCCCGCTGAAGGCCGAGTGCCTCGCTGGCGCGATCGAGCGCGCCGAGCCGTGGGGCGTGTGGGGTGGAGAGATCTTCGAGCGTGGCGCGGTTGTTCCGCGTAAGCGGCCTCGCGGCCGTCCGCGCAAGGAGGACCTCGCGCGCGACGCGATCCTGCGCGTCGAGGTCGCCAACCGCACCAAGGTGCTCGTCGCCACAGGCGAGCGAGGGCTCAGTGCCGCAAGCGGCGAGCGGAACGTTGCCTGATCTCCATGATCACCCGTGACCACCTCAAGGAGAAGAAGAGACCGATGACCAAGAACCGTGCCACTACCCCAGTCCGCAAGCCCGCCAAGACCACTCGCCCGAGGAGCACCGCCATGAATCTCATCAATGAAGCCTTGTCACGTGCGCGAATGCGATCGCCTCAGAACATCAGCTCTGAGGCTCGCCGCCCCGCCCGTCGCATCGCGATGCAGGCCCGCCGTCAGCAAGCCCGCGAGATGGGCAACCTCTCGCAGTACGGCATCCGCTGATCTCTCCTAAGACCGCTACCACATAGGAAAGGGCGCCCGTTCCGAATCACTCGGGGCGGGCGCCGCCTTTGTGGCCAGCTGACAACCGCCCAAGGTCATCGGACCGCCTGCACCGCCCCCGTCGCCCGCGTCGCGCCCACGCCCTCGAAGATCACGACGATCATGAGGTGGGCGTCACGAATCCGCGCCGATCATGACCCCCAGGTCATGATCGGCGGCGTGGCGAAGCCGGGCAGCCAGCGCTCGACGACGGCGCGATATGGCGCGCGGGCCTCGAGTTGGCACAGCACCCCGGTCGAGCCGAGCGTCACGCGGTGAATGAGCAAGTACGCCGGAGGCAGGTTGAGATTTCGGCCGAGCTGGTACGCCGGAGAGCGAGGACTGGCGATCCGCGCCGCCTCGGCCCGCAACCAGGCCCGCGTGAACTGGAATTCGTCGGACACGATCGGCTCCAGCATCGGTGCGATGAACTCGAGTATCGCCTCTGCATCGATGTCCGCGTCGATGCGTACAAATCCCTCTGCTCGCAGGCCATCCAGCACCTCACTGGCCTTGCCTTCGATGGCGAGGCGGCTGAGCCGCCCCACCGGCTCGGGATGCCCACCCGGCAAGTGCGCCACGGCTCCGAAATCCAGCACGCCGAGCCGACCATCGGGAAGCAGGCGAAAATTTCCCGGGTGCGGATCCGCGTGCAGCATGCCCGCGCGTGTGGGCGCGGAGAAGTGCAGCGTCGCCAAACGGAGCCCGGCGAGGTCCCGTTCGCCGGTTGAGCCGGATGCGATCACGCGGGATAGCGGCGTCCCGTCGATCCACTCCGTGACGAGCACCTTCGACGACGCCGCGACCACGCGCGGCACCAGGATCTCGTCGTCGTCGGCGTACGCCTTGGCGAAGCCCTTCTGCGAGGCGGCCTCCAGTTCGTAGTCGAGCTCCTCGGTGATCCGCTCACGGAGCTCGGCGACGAGCGGCTTGACGTCGAGTCCCGGCTGGATCACCCGGAAGAGCGAGGCGAGTCGAGCAAGCTGGCTGAGGTCGGAGACGAGGGCCTCACCGGCGCCGGGGTACTGCACCTTGACCGCGACCTCCCGGCCGTCCCTCCACACGCCCTTGTGCACCTGGCCGATGCTCGCCGCCGCGCTGGGCGCGTCGTCGAGCGCGCGGAAGCGCTGACGCCAGCGGGGGCCAAGCTCCGCTGCGAGTACGCGGTGCACGCTCGGTGCCGGCAACGGTGGCGCGGCCTCCTGCAGCCTGGTCAGCGCCTCCCGGTATGGGCCGGCTATTTCCTCCGGCAACGCCGCCTCGAAGACCGACATCGCCTGGCCGAACTTCATCGCCCCGCCCTTGAGCTGGCCGAGCACCTTAAAGAGGTGCTCCGCGGTGCGCTGCTGCACCTCGGCAGAGATCACCTCGCTGGCAATGCCCGTAAACCGCTTGCCAATCCCGAGGGCGGTTCGGCCGGCAAAACCCAGCGGCAGCGCAGCAAGGCGCGCCGTCCGGCCGACCGCGCGGCGGGGGATGTCGGTCACGCGATCAATTGAAACACTCGGGGGGCCCCGGATGGGGTTCACTCCGTCGAGAGCGCGGTCGGGTGCGACACCCGCATCGCGGATGGTGACTCCACCTCCGGCGGCTTGACTGCGATGGTCCGGCGATCTCCACTGTCGCGCCGAGGGTGGTGGGGACGCCACCGTCGATATGGGCGAGCACCTCCGCGGCGGCGTACGCAGCGCCCGCCAACGCCGTTGTGGCGGCGACCGGATCGATCATCTCGGGTCCCGTGGTCAGTTGAGCCGCTACTCGCTCCCACGCCGGGTCCCGATCAAGGCGGTGGTGATCGAGACAATTCAGGCACGGCGTCTGCCCGGGCCGTACGAGAGGGCCAACCACGACGTGCCCGTCGCGCACGGTGACAGCCAGGTGCGCCAGCCGGCGGCTCCCGTAGGAGAGCGCGGTCAATGAGGCAGGCGCACCG
>JAXIPB010000143.1:0-13150 GCA_045403155.1 Micromonosporaceae bacterium | reverse complement strand
GTCAGCGCGCGGAGAACGGGCGAGTGTTGAAGAGTTTGTGCGATCTCGGCGGCTACCAGCCGCGCTCGGCGAGCCGGTGCGGCTGCGGGATGTCGTCGACATTGATGCCGACCATGGCCTCGCCGAGCCCGCGCGAGACCTTCGCGATCACATCCGGGTCGTCGTAGAACGTCGTCGATTTCACGATCGCGGCCGCGCGCTCGGCCGGGTTGCCGGACTTGAATATGCCGGAGCCGACGAAGACGCCCTCGGCACCGAGCTGCATCATCATCGCCGCGTCGGCCGGCGTGGCGATCCCGCCGGCGGTGACGATAACCACCGGCAGCTTGCCGGTCTCGGCGACCTCGCGAACCAGGTCGTACGGCGCCTGCAGGTCCTTCGCGGCGACGTACCGCTCATCGGTGCTCCTCGAGGTCAGCCGGCGGATCTCCGCGCGGATCTGGCGCATATGCGTGGTGGCGTTGGACACGTCGCCGGTGCCTGCCTCGCCCTTCGAGCGGATCATCGCCGCGCCCTCGGCGATGCGTCGAAGCGCCTCGCCCAGGTTCGTCGCGCCGCAGACGAACGGCACCGTGAAGGCCCACTTGTCGATGTGGTTTGCGTAGTCGGCCGGCGTGAGCACCTCGGACTCGTCTACATAGTCCACACCCAACGCCTGCAACACCTGCGCCTCGACGAAGTGGCCGATCCGCGCCTTCGCCATGACCGGGATCGAGACGGCCGCGATGATGCCGTCGATCATGTCCGGGTCGGACATGCGGGACACGCCGCCCTGGGCGCGGATATCGGCCGGCACCCGCTCCAGCGCCATCACCGCGACCGCGCCGGCGTCCTCGGCGATCTTCGCATGCTCCGGAGTGACGACATCCATGATCACGCCGCCCTTGAGCATCTCCGCCATGCCGCGTTTGACCCGCGCGGTGCCGGTGACGGGACGCGAGTCGTGGGTCGTCTGCTCGGACATGGCGGGTGCTCCTTGAGGAATCCTGGCTGTCACCCATATCGTACGCGCCGGTCAGCCGCCGAAATGCAGACCACTTTCGACCAAGTGGTATGGACTGTGGAATGAACCACCGCTTACCTCGGACGCGGCTCCTGGCCGTCGTCCAGGGTCGGTTCGTCGATGTCGAAGAAGCGGGGTTGCGGGTGCCGGCGGGTGAGCCGGAGCAGCCGAACGAACCGCCGGCGACGTACCGCGAGGGCGTCACGCACCAGGTCGGTGTGAACCTGCCGGGCCAGTGCCAGCCGGCGGCTGGCTTCCGCGACGCCGACCAGGGTCTCGGCATCGAACTTCGCGGAGGCCACCCGAAGGGTCCGGGTGAGGTCGTTCTCGGCCGACTCGCGCTCGGTCGGCACCGCGCCGAGCACGGCCTTCGCCGCGGTCTGGGCCTCCAGGAAGCCCCGCCGCTCACCGAACTCCGCGGCGGCCGCGGCGCGGCGGACCGACTGGGCGTCGAGGGCGGAGTACGCGGCGGCGGCCCTGGCGTGCAGCCGGTCCACCCTGGTCGCCGTCCAAGTGAGGTACGTCGCGACGAGGACCACCAGCGCGACGACGCTCACGACCACCCACATAGTCACGGATCGTAGTCGGCCGATTTTGTGAGCACCCTGAGATCTTCCTTACGCCCGCCTTAAGACGCCCGCCTTAAGACGCCCGCCTTAAGCCGTACGCCGGTCGTCAGGCGTGTGGGAGGGGTCAGGGGTGGGTTGATGCCGGGCGAGGGCTGGCCTCGATGGCGAAGTTGTAGACCTCGAGAACGCGTCGGGCCACCGCCGGCCAGTCGTACGCCGCGACGACCTCTCGCGCATGCGCCGCGAGCTGCGCACGCCGGGTCGGGTCGGACAGCAGCTGTCCAAGGACCCCCGCCAGCGCGGTGGCGTCGCCGACCGGGAAGAGTGCGCCGGCTCGACCACCGTCCAGAACCCGCCGGAACGCGTCGAAATCGCTCGCCGCGACCGGTGTGCCGGCCGCCATCGCCTCGGTGAGGATCATGCCGAACGACTCCCCGCCGGTGTTCGGCGCGACGTAGATGTCGACGCTTCGCAGCATCCGGGCCTTGTCCTCCTCCGAGACGGCGCCGAGGAAGGTGATCCTCCTGGCCACGTCGGCCGGCACGTCCGGCAACACCTCCTCGTCCCCGGGGCCGGCGACCAGCAAGCGCAGCCCCGGTCGCGCCGAGGACAGGCGGCGAAACGCCTCCAGCAGAACCGGAAACCCCTTGCGCGGCTCGGTGAAGCGGCCGAGAAACCCGATCGCGCCGCCCTCGCCGGGCCAGCCCGGCAGCGGCACAGCGTCGGCGAACCGGGACACCGATACACCGTTGGGGATCTCCCATGCGCCGCCGCCGAGATGCTCCACCTGCACCTTGCGCGCGAGGTCGCTCACCGCGATCCGGGCGGTGATCCGCTCCAACACGAGCTGGAGCACCCCGGAGGCCGCGTGCATCGCCCGCGACCGGGTCATCGCGGTGTGGAACGTGGCCACGAGCGACTCGTCCTTGGCCGACAGCACGGCGAGCAGGGCCAGGCTCGGCGTGAACGGTTCATGCACGTGTACGACATCGAACTCGCCCGCGGTGAGCCAGCGCCGGACCCGCGCCGCGGAGAGCGGGCCGAAGGACAATCGAGCGACCGAACCGTTGTAGCGGACCGGAACCGCCCGGCCGGCAGGCACCACATAGGACGGCAACGGCACGTCGTCATCGGCCGGTGCCAGCACGCTCACGGTGTGCCCCAGCGCGATCAGCGTCTCGGCGAGGTCATGGACGTGGCGCTGTACGCCGCCCGGCACCTCGAACGAGTACGGGCAGACGATGCCGATTCGCATACTTGAGACCGTCACCCGGATGCCACGACCCTCCGGTCGTCGCCGGTGGCCCGGTCGTCCAGCCAGAGCCGCTGCAGCATGTGCCAGTCGGCCGGGTGTTTGGCGATGCCCTCCGCGAGCCCATCCGCGATGGTCTGCGTCAGAACCCGCACCCGTTGATCGAGAGTGCCCGACTGCGGCGCCGGGATCGCCACCGGGCCCTCGAGTGAGGCCCGCGGGCCGTCGCCGTCGTACCACAAGGCCACGACGAACAGCGGTGCGCCGGTACGGATCGCCAGCAGCGCGGGGCCAGGCGGCATTCGGGTACGGCCGCCGAAGAAGGTCACCTCGACGCCGCGCGCCGACAGGTCCCGGTCGGCCAGCAACGGCACCACGCGCGCCTGTTGTACCCGGTCGGCGAGCACATCCATCAGCGGCGCACCGCCGCCGTGCAGCGGCAGGATCTCCATGCCCAGGGATTCGCGGTAGGCGACGAACCGCTGGTACAGCCCCTCGGGCTTGAGCCGCTCCGCCACCGTGGTGAGCTTCCACCCGTTGGCCGAGACCCAGGCGCCGGCGAAGTCCCAGTTTCCGGAGTGCGGCAGCGCCACCACGCACCCGGTTCCCGCGGCGACAGCATCCCCGAGCATGTGACCTCGCTCGAACTGGAAATCCCGCAGAATCTGCTCGCGCGACAGGTTCGGCAGCCGGAAGGCGTCCAACCAGTAGCGGGCGTAGGAGCGAAGCGCATCCCGTACCAGAAGGTCCATCTCGGCCTGGCCGACGTCCGGACCGACCACATGACGCAGGTTGCGCTCCAGTCGTTGAGCGCCTGGCCCGCGCTTGCGCGCGGCCCGGTCCGCCGCTGCCTGGAAGATCGTCCACGCCACCGGCTTGGGCAGCGCCCGGATCACCCGCCATCCCGACGCGTACCCGAGTTCGACCGCGCGACTGCTCATGACGCGTGACCTTCCACGGTCTGGCTTGACGCTCCAGCGCCCTCCTGACGGCGCACGTGGAACATGCGCTGGACGGCAGTCGCGATCGTCAGCACGGCCAGCAGCCAGAGCACCGCACCGAGGCCCCAGGAGAGTCCAAACCCGGTCAGCAGGGCGCCAACGCCGACGAGGATGAGCCGCTCCATCCGCTCGGCGATGCCGACGTCGCAGCTGAACCCGAGGCTCTCCGCCCGGGCCTTGACATACGAGACGACCTGACCACCGACGAGGCACACCATGCTGACCGCGGCCAACACGTGCTGCCCGCTGGTCGCCAGCCACCACGTGAGGGCGCCGAAGACGGCTCCGTCGGCGACGCGGTCCATGGTCGAGTCCAACAGCGCGCCGTAGCGGCTGGAGGTGCCGCGGGCGCGGGCCATCGACCCGTCCAGCACGTCGAGCAGCGCACTCAGAGTGATCACTACGGTCGCCGCGACGAGCTTGCCACGAGCGGCGAAGAGCACCGCGCCGGCGATCACGCCGAGCGTCCCGACGATGGTCACGACATCCGGTGAGACCCCGGCGCGGGTCAGCGCCCGACCCATCGGGTCGAACGCAGCCCGTACCCCGCTCTTGAACGAGCCGAAGATCTTCGCCATGGCGACACGAGCCTATCGGCGTTGCGCGTGCGCTGCTCACCACAGGGGTGGGGTTCGGTCGTCGGGGTTGTGCGGCCGGCCGTAACGGGTGTGGGATCAGACCATGAGCCGGTGGTGATCCGACTCGCATTCGGATCTTCACCTTTTGGTCGGGGCTAGACGGGAGTTGCGACATGGCACAGAAGACCCAGGAGAAGGGAGTCACCGGCCCGGCGCCGGTGGTGGATCAGCCCAGCAAGGTACGCAACGTGGTGCTTGTCGGGCACTCCGGAGCGGGCAAGACGACGCTCGTGGAGGCGCTGTTGGCGGTTACCGGGACGATCGGCCGGGCCGGCTCGGTGATCGATGGCACCACGGTGAGCGATCATGATCCGGCCGCTGTACGGCAACAACGATCGGTAAGCCTTGCGTGTGCGCCGGTGATGCACGAGGTCGCCGCCGGAGGCGGGCAACGCGACACGGTAAAGGTGAATCTGCTGGACGCGCCCGGCTACGCCGACTTCGTCGGCGAGCTGCGCGCTGGGCTACGGGCCGCCGACGCGGCCCTTTTCGTGGTCTCGGCCGTGGACGGCGTGGACGCCGCCACCGCCGCGCTGTGGGAGGAGTGCGCCGCGGTGGGCATGCCCCGGGCGGTGGCCGTCTCCCGGCTGGATCACCCGCGGGCCGACTACGGTGAGACGCTGGCGAACTGCCAGCGGGAGTTCGGCGACGGTGTGCTCCCGCTCTACCTGCCCATGCTGAGCGACGACGGGGCGTCGGTCGTCGGGCTCATGGGCCTGATCACCCAGCGAGTGTTCGACTACTCCAACGGCTACCCGCCGGCGGTGCGCGACCCCGATCCCGAGCACCTTCCCGCGATCGCGGAGGCTCGCAACGAACTCATCGAGGGCATCATCGCCGAGAGCGAGGACGAGACGCTCATGGAGCGCTACCTCGGCGGTGAGGACATCGAGACCTCAGTGTTGATCGAGGATCTGGAGAAGGCGGTCGCGCGCGGCACGTTCTATCCGGTGATCCCGGTATGCGCGGAGACTCGCGTCGGCCTCGACGCGCTCCTCGAGGTGCTCACGAGTGCGTTCCCGTCGCCCCTGGAACACGACCTGCCGTCGGTGACCGCCCTGGACGGGTCGCCTCGCGAGCCGATGCGATGCGATCCCACCGGACCGCTGGTCGCCGAGGTGGTCAAGACCACGATCGACTCGTACGTAGGTCGGGTCTCACTGGTGCGTGTGTTCTCCGGCACCATGAAACCGGAAATGACCGTGCACGTCTCCGGACACGGCATGGAGGGGCGTGGCCACCCCGATCACGATGCCGACGAACGCGTCGCACACCTCTACTCGCCGCTCGGCGGTCAGCTGCGCGAGGTCGCGTTCTGCGTGGCGGGTGACATCTGCGCGATCACCAAGTCCGGCTCCGCCGAGACGGGCGACACGATATCCACAAAGGACCAACCGCTCCTGGTCGGCCCGTGGGACATGCCCGAGCCATTGTTGCCGGTGGCCATCGTGGCCAAGACTCGCTCCGATGAGGACGCTCTGGCGAAGAACCTCGGGCGCCTCGTCGCGGGCGACCCGACGATGCGCCTGGAGCGCAACCCGGAGACCCACCAGCTCGTGCTGTGGTGCATGGGTGAGGCCCACGCCGATGTGGTGCTGGAGCGGCTACGGGCCGGCGGCGTCGAACTCGACACCGAGCCGGTCAAGGTGGCGCTACGGGAGACCCTCGCCGCCCCGTCGAAGGGCCACGGCCGCCACGTCAAGCAGTCGGGCGGGCACGGCCAGTACGCCGTCTGCGACATCGAGGTCGAGCCGTTGCCGCGCGGGTCGGGCTTCGAGTTCGCGGATAAGGTCGTCGGCGGTGCGGTCCCACACAACTACATCCCATCGGTGGAGAAGGGTGTGCGGGCGCAGCTCGAGCGGGGCCTGGTCGCCGGGCATCGAGTTGTGGACATCAAGGTCACCCTCGTCGATGGCAAGGCCCACAGCGTCGACTCCTCCGACGCGGCGTTCCAGACCGCCGGCGCTCTGGCGTTGCGGGAGGCGGCCGAGAAGGGTCAGGTACTCCTCCTGGAGCCGGTCGACGAGGTCACCATCCGCGTGCCGGACGCCTTCGTGGGCGCGGTCATGAGCGACCTGTCCGGGCGGCGCGGTCGGGTCCTCGGAACCGAGCCCGACTCGAATGGCAACGAGAAGACCCTCGTTCGCGCGGAGGTGCCGGCGACCGAACTCACCCGGTACGCGGTGGAGCTGCGCGCGATGACGTCGGGATCGGGGACCTTCTCCCGTACGTTCGTGCGCTACGACCCGATGCCGTCGCACCTCGCGGATGCGGTCCGCAAGGACCACGCGGCCTCACACTGATCCCGTCTCGCGCGCACTTTCGGGGAAAGTGGCCCCTCAAACGTTGGTGTGGGGCCAGTTTCCCCGAAAGTGTGCGTGCTTAGGCGGGCGCTCGGTCGGCCCGCTCGACCTCGGGTCGCTCGACGCAGAATTCGTTGGCCATCGTGGACGCTGCCGGAGAGTCTGCCACACGATCCAGGCGCTAGCGGGGTGTGGCGAGCGCGACGGCGTTCAGCTTGTTGCGCAGCGAGCGGGCGAAGCGGCGGACCTCGGCGGTCCCGGTGCCGTAGGGCAGGACGTCCTCGCCGTCGAGGAGAATGGCGAGCTGGTGGTAGGGCGACCCCGCCGGGGCCAGGCCCGTGTCCGTGAGCGGGCCGAGCCGGTCGCGGTGGCAGACCAGTACCCATCGATCCCGAGCGAAGGCGCGCATCACCTCGACCTCCCACACCAGATTCTCCGTCGCCTGGGACAGATCGATGACGACGGCATCGGAGACGCCGGCGAGCGCGCGCACCATCGCCCGCCACTGCGGCCCCGCCACGCGGGCCACGACCAGCCGCGAGCCGAGGATCCGCCGATTGCGCTTGCCGATGAGCGTCGCGGTCGGTACGACGTCCTTGTCCGAGTTGATGACGACGGTCGCTTGCCTCTGGGCCCGCCGGGCCGCGCGATTGGCCGCACCGGCCACGATCGCGATGGCTAGCACAATCATCGATCCGATGAGTACGACGATGCCGACCAGAGCAGCGATGATGATGAACCCGATGATCTCGCCGAGTGCCTGACCAAATCCGTCTGTCGTCGGACTCGTCTCCATATCCTGGCTCAGGTTCTCGGCGTACGAGACGAGCCCTCCCCCAAACAGCCAGTAGAGTGCGGCAGCCACCACCGCGACGCCGAGCACGGCGACGACGAGGGAGAACCTCCGGTGACGTCGAGCCGTGCCGATGGGCGCGATCTGTGCGTCGTCGAGCGTGACCATGCGCCACGACCGACCGGCCCCACCGGCGACCACGCCGCTGATCGTGCGCGTCGCATCCCCGTACCCGAATCGGCGGAGAAACAACCCCAGCCGACGCCGACCCCGAAGCAGCAGCCGCCCCACCCACAGCCCCCCGATCGCGATCGCCGTCGCGATGGCGACCAGCCGGGCGGACTCCGCGTCCATCTCCAAGTCACCGCCGCTGTAAATCAGGGCGAAGAGGAAGACGAGGGGAATGCTCGCTGTCAACACACCCGCGGCCATGAGCAGGATCCCGATCGTGGCGGCCACGGCACGGCCAAGTGCGCGGAACGGGTGCGCGGACGGATAGCTGGCTATGACCCGGACGCTCATCTGCGCTCCAAACCGTCGTCGCGACCCAACGACGGTGACAGACCACCCCGCTCCGATCAACCGGATCAACGACACGACCGGCTCAGCGCGGCGGCGACCCGCTCAGGGCGGCGACCCGCTCCGGGCGGCGACCCGCTCAGGGCGGCGGCCGGCGCGCGGGACGCTTAGCGGGCTTCCGGCGCCTCGGGGCGGCTGGCGGCGCGGACCCGCTCTCATCCCACGCGTTCGCCAGCAGCGCCCTGGTATCGGTGAGCAGCTGCGGAAGGACCTTGGTGCGTGCGACGACGGGCATGAAATTGGTGTCCCCGCCCCAGCGCGGGACGACGTGTTGGTGCAGGTGGCCGGCGATGCCGGCGCCGGCGACGTGGCCCTGGTTCAGGCCGAGATTGAATCCGTGCGGTCCGCTCACCCTCCGGATCACCCGCATCGCCTCCTGGGCGACCTGGGCCAGCTCGTACGTCTCCGCCTCGTCGAGGTCGGTGTAGTCCGCGACGTGCCGGTACGGGCAAACCATAAGATGACCTGGGTTGTACGGGTAGCGGTTCAGCACGGCGTACACGGCCTTGGCGCGCGTCACCACCAGGCCCTCGTCGACCGGCAGGTTGGGGGCGAGACAGAACGGACACCCCGACGGTGCGTCGTACCCGCTGGCGGGCTTGTCCTCCCCGGTGACGTACGCCATGCGGTGCGGTGTCCACAGCCGGTCCAGATCGTCCGGTACGCCGGTCACCGCAACCCCCAACCCTGCACGACCCAATCACCGCGATGCTACCGACCGGCAGCCATACGACGAGGAGGCAGCCATGCCCGCCAAGACCTTCAGGCTCGACCCGCGGATCGAGCGGCGAGTGGCAGCGCGGCTGTTCAACCGCGTCTGGGAGCTGCTCGAGCAGGAAGATCGTAGCGTCGCCGACGATGACGAGATGCTGCACGCCGCGCACGCCAGCCGCCATCACTGGGGTCAGGTTGGAGAGCCCGTGCACTGGGCCCGCGGCGAGTGGCAGTGCTCCCGGGTGTACGCCTCGCTCAGTCGGGCCGAACCGGCGCTGCATCACGCCCGGCGCTGTCTGGAACTCGGCGAGGAGCACGAGCTCAGCGGCTTCGATATCGGCTGCGCCCACGAGGCAATCGCCCGCTCGGCCAAGCTGGCGGGGCTGGACGACTACGTCGCCAAGCACGCCGCCCTCGCCCTCGCTGCGGCGGAGGAACTCACCGATCCGGAGGAGCGCACCGTCCTGTTGGGCGACATCGCCTCGCTGTGACGGATCCTCCCGCTGGACGGGTCAGACGCCGTACCGGGAACGGTGCTCGAGCATCCAATCGGCGTTGCGGCTCACCAGCGCGACGATCGTCTCCATGGGATTGACTCCGATCGGCCCCGGGAAGAGGCTCGCGTCGGCGACGAACAGTCCACGCGCGCTGTGGAACTCTCCGAAGCTCGAGACCACGCCCCGGGATGGATCATCGCTCATCCGGGCCGTGCCCATCAGGTGCACGGTGAATAGCTCGAGTGACCGTTTGTCGATCTTCCTCGCGGATAGCGCCGCGACGTCGTCGGGTCCACGCAGGACGGGAACCCCGGCGAACGGCGAGAGCACGCGCTTCGCCCCCGCGGCGAACATCAGCTCGGCGGTGAGGGAGATTCCCCTGACGATCCTGGCCGCGTCGGCATCGGAGACGGCGTAGAAGACCTGTGCGCCAAGGAACGGCACGTTGCGAACCGAGCCGGTGACCGAGTCCTCAATCAGGCAGCCCGCGACGACCATGCGGTCGTAGTCCCGCATAACCTCGCCGAGCGCCCGGCCGTACTCGGCCAGCCCCATCGCGCCCAGCGACGGCGGCACGTTCACGGCGGTGATCAGGATCCCGTCATCCATGAACTCACGCACCTGGTATGCCTGATGCACGCCGTGCCATCCGCGAACCTCGTCGTCGAAGACGGCGACGAGCTTCGCATTCGGGTGCAGGGTCAAGTCGCGGCCGAGCCGTCCCGACGGGGACCTGAAGCCCGAGCGCATCAGCAGCGCCGGAGTCTGGACGGCGCCGCACGCGACGACGACGATCGGGGCGGTAACGGTGAGCCGCGGACCGGTTCGCCCGTCGGGCCGTCGGAACCGGCCCTCCACGCCGGTCGCGGCTGTGCCCCGTCGCGTGACCCGGTCGACGCGGCAGTCGGCATACAGCCGCGCACCGCTTCGCAATGCCCTCGGCACGTTGGTCAGGAGCATCGAACGCTTGGCGCCGGTCGGACAGCCCAGCGTGCAGTTGTTGCTGCCGGCGCAATGGATCTGGTTGCGTGTGTTGGAGATGATCTTCCAGCCCTTTGCGTCGGCGCCAGCCTTAAGCAGTGCGGCGTCGCGGCCGATCGTCTCGGGATCCTGAAGTGTCACGTGGAGCAGGTGCTCGACCTCGTCGAAGTACGGGGCCATGGCGTCCGGGGTGATGGCCGCCAACGACTCGTGCCGCGCCCACCGGTCGAGCACCCGCTCGGGCGTACGGAAGGACATCCCGCCGTTGACGACGGTCGAGCCGCCCACGCAGCGCCCTTCTGAGAAGAGGATCGGCGGCGCGCCGAGCGTCGTGGCCGCGCCGCCGTCGCGATAGAGGGTGCGGAGCGCGTGTCCCATGCGGCCGGTGAAGGACTCCGTTGGGTGGTAGCCGCCCTCCTCGACGATGACGACGTCGACGCCGGCCTCGGCGAGCTTCGCGGCCATCGTCGCGCCGCCAGCGCCCGATCCGACCACGACCACATCACAGGCGACACGGATGTCGCCGGCGACCATGTCGGCGTTGACGATCCCGGTTGGCAGGCTCATCCGACCGCGTCCGGGTCCGACGAACTCGCCTCGGCCGCCCGGATCGCCGGCCCGTGCCGGGCGAGCCGGCGTGCGCTCACCTCGGTGATGTACGCGTCGGGGTCGTAGCCCAGGCTGGCCTTCACCTCCGGCAGCTCGTAGCACGCCATGACGACAAGGCTCTTGACGAGTCGGACTGCCGTGGCCATCGGGCCGCTCCGTCCATAGAGGACACGACGAAGATATGCCTCCGCCCTCGCATCCGGAAGCCCGACAAAGCGGCGTCCGCGGGACGAGGGACGCAAACGGGCGCGTTGGTCGAACAGGACCAGTGCCGGTCCGACGAGGCGCCTCGCCGGGGCCGGTAGGTATCGAAGATGAAGCTCGAACTCGTCCACCACGCGGGCCGCGTCCGCCAGGCCCGGCGGGCAGACGAGCGCGGCGAGGCGCGTTAACACCCGCCTCGGATTGCGTCGCAGACCTGCACCCACGCCCGCAATGGTGGCCTGCGGACGGCCGGTGGCACAACGCTCCGGACGTCGTTCCGGATCCGACCGACCCGACCTTGCCAGGTGATCACACGAGATGGTAGGCATCCGGGATGCGACTCGCAGAACTGATCGCGGACCCGGACGCCGAGATCGGCGCCATCGCCTCGTACCTCGACGGTCTCGACGGTTCGCAGCGGTTGGCGCACCTGCATCGGCTTGACCGCGCCCGGCAGCGCTCGCTCTACCAGAAGGCGATCTCGCACGACATCGATCTGAGCCACTTCGTCGGCGACGCGTCCCCGCTGGCCGAGGTCATCCACGACGGACTCAACACGCTTCCGGTGGCGCCGCCGCTGCGCCGGTTCCAGAAGCGGTTCTGCCGCCCGGAAGCGGTGAACGACTCTCGCCTGTTCGGCTACAACGAGGGCCCGCTGCGCCGCGTCATCGGCCCGGGTTACTTCGTCGCGTTGCCTACCGACGAACCCAACTGGCGGTCGCTCGGCGGCGTCGTGGTCGACTACTTCGCCGTGCCCGACGCCCGGGTCGCGGACGGCTGGCCGCGGGTCGTGCCCAACAGCAAGGGTCTTCAGCGCTTCGTCTACGACCAGACCCGCGACTTCCTCCGGCGCGTCTCGGCCCACGTGTCGATCGGCGCCGCGTACAAGCGCGACCGGCCGCTCGACCATTATTTCGTGCTCTGCCGCCGCGACTAACGCTGCGACTAAGGCCGTGAGTCGCGAGGCGGGCCGGCACGCAGGCGATCGCGACTGCGCTCCACGACCTCTTCCTCTCCCAACTCCCAGTTCGCCTCGAGCCACCAGGTGGCCCCGGCGTCTTCCCACGCGCGAACCTCGGCCACCGCCTCGACGCTTGCCGCCGTCGAGCCCTCCATGACGACGTCGAAACCGTCCATGGACAGCCCGTGCCGTTCTCGCTCCTGGCGCAACCAGGCGACGCCCTCGGCCAGGAGTTCCCGATCCGGTCGGTTCAATCCGGCGGGCTGCCTGAAGTACGGCAGCCACCCATCCCATCGGGCGGCCCGTCGCATCGATCTCGGTGCCGGCCAGAGCCCGACGACCCAGGTCGGGATGCGAGGCTGTTGCGTCGACGGCGGTGGAATCAGCATGTCCGCGCGGCGGGCGTGGTAGTGCCTTCCCTGGTACGTAAACGGCTCACCCCGATACATCAGGGCGAGCATGTCCAGCCCCTCATCGAGCATCTCGGCCCGGACCTTGCGCCCCGGATCGTCCTCGAAGATGTAGAACCTCGGCTCCGGCGCGCCGAGCCCGACCGAGAGGATCACACGACCGCCGGAGAGGTTGTCCAGCGCGACCGCCTGACTGGCGACCTCCCAAGGCTTGCGCTTGGGCAGCGGCGTCAGCATCGTCCCGAGCCGGATCGTCGTGGTGCGCATCGCCGCCGCCGTGAGCATCACCCACGCGTCGTTCCCCCATGTCGGTTCCGGGCAGAAGAAGCCATCCCAGCCCGCGTTCTCCGCCTCGCCCGCCAACTCGGCGGCGACCGCCGCGCCCCCCGACGGCAGCACGAACCCATAGTTCATGTCGCGGACGCTACCTCCCCGGTCCGACACCGCCCCCCCCGCCAAGATCGCGCCGATCATGAACTCAGGGCCGTCTAGAAGCGCCGATCATGACCTCCAGGATGCTCCTATGGATGTCAACCCTTGAGGGCGGCGAAGTCGGCTAGGAGTGCGGTGTGTACTTCGCGTACGGCGTAGCGCTTGAGGCAGCGGATGATCTCTTTCTTGCTGAGGCCGTCCTTG
>JAXIPB010000203.1:0-24036 GCA_045403155.1 Micromonosporaceae bacterium | reverse complement strand
GCCGGCCTGATCGACGAGTTCTCGATCGCGCTCTCACCCGTGCTGTTCGGCTCCGGAATCCGCCTGTTCGAGGGCGTGGACGCGGGCCGCGTGGCCCTGGAGCCGGTCCGCGCGGAGCCCTCCCCGAGGGTGACCCACCTGACCTACGCAGTCCGGGAGCGGTCACGAATCAGGCCCGAAATGGGATAGCGTCCCACCCTCGGCAGAGACTTCTCCATCTCGTCGGCGTCCTTGTCCCAGTCGGCGAGCACGACGGCAAGCGTGCTCGCGCGTCCTGCCGCCCGCAACCGGCACTGGCACGGACTGTGGATAACGTGTCGCGAGTGGACTGTCGGAGTCAGCGTGGCTGTGGATATGGTCTCACCCAGCGTGACGGCGTCCCCTGACACCCGGCTCCCAATCGTGCGAGAGCGCGCAGGTCAGCCGGGTGTTGCGTCGAAGGGAGCAGAGCAAAGGGGGCGAGCGAGGTTGCGGCTACGGAATGTGACGGGGCGGGCCGAGGCGGTGGGCGGAGCGAGGCCGGGCGAGGCGGGGCGAGGCGGGGCGAGGTGGGCGCCGCGACACCGCAGACGTGTGCTACCTTTGCCAGCGTAGTAGTTATTCGGTTCCCAGAGACTTCCTAAGGCGCCTGTGGACATGTGGCCACGGGCGCCTCTTGGCGTGGGCTCGCACACGATGCGACGTCC
Organism: Micromonosporaceae bacterium; assembly: GCA_045403155.1. GTDB lineage: Bacteria > Actinomycetota > Actinomycetes > Mycobacteriales > Micromonosporaceae > JAXIPB01. The sequence goes on along the minus strand of JAXIPB010000203.1, from coordinate 23,350 downwards.
TCGATCGTGGCGTCGCGGGACCGTGATTTAGCAAGGAGAGAGAGACACAATGGTTGTCGGCACGGTTAAGTGGTTCAACGCGGAGAAGGGCTTCGGCTTCATCACTCCCGACGGTGGGGGCAACGACGTGTTCGCCCACTACTCGGCCATCGCTACCAGCGGCTACCGCTCGCTGGACGAGAACCAGCGGGTGGAGTTCGAGATTACGCAGGGGCCCAAGGGCCCGCAGGCGGAGAACATCCGGCCCCTCTGAGGCCACTCAGTAGCAGATCACGGTGCCGGTTCGCCCACACGGGCGGACCGGCACCGGTCTTCGCAGCCCAGCGACTCTGCTCGCTCAGCGACGCTTGACCGCTCTACGTATAGTTCGGTGTCGAAGGGGGCAACGAGAGCGGCATGGACCTAACAGACACGAACACGGCGCTAACGGTCGTCAGCGGCATCGCCATCGTCGTGGGCATTTTCGGCACAGTCGTTCCGTTCGTACCGGGCTTGCTCCTGAGCTGGGCCGGCGTGCTGCTGTGGGCCCTGTTTGCCGACGGCGGGGCCGGTAAGTGGCTCGTCTTCGGAGTCGTCACGGTGCTCGCGGTCTTGGGCACAGTGCTTAAGTACGTCCTGCCCGGTCGCAAGCTGCAGCGCGAGGGTGTTCCGAACAAGTCGCTCGTCTTCGGTGGCCTGCTCGCCATCATCGGGTTCTTCGTCGTGCCTGTTGTCGGGTTATTCCTCGGGTTCGTGCTCGGCGTCTTCCTCGGCGAGCTGAACCGGGTGAAGAGCTCCCGCCTCGCCTGGCCGTCGACGTGGCGCAGCATCAAGGCGGTCGGCTTCTCGATGATGGTTGAGATCTTCGCCGGCCTGTGCATCCTGGGCGTCTGGATCGCGGGGCTGCTGCTCGTGTGAGCGGGCGCACTACCGTACCCAAAGGTTGTCCAGATTCACGAAGTTCCGGCTCCCCCGGGACGAGTCATAGATGAGGGAGACCGTATTCGGTCCGGCCCTCAGGGGCGCGTCGAAGCTGACGGTGGTGTACCTATCCCAGGCGCCGGTTCCGGCGAACAGTATTGTGTCGGCCCAGCCAGTACCGTTCACCTCGAGATACCGGTAGGCGTCGCCCGCCCCGGCCGCGTATCTGAACGTGAGCGTCCGTGTCCGCGGAGTGTCAATGTCGAACGCGAAGCTCACGTACTGTCCGTCTGAGTGCCAACCCGCGGTGTAACCGGCACCGGTGAAGCCGGCGTACACGGCCTCGACCGTCATACCCGCGAGGGTGGCGGTCTCGACTGGAAAGATCACACCGCCTTCCGGCACCCGGGCACCGGCCTCGCCGCCGGCGTCCAGGAGAGCAACCGCGCCGAGGAGCAGCGCGGCCGACGCCTGCGTGGCGGCGTTCACGCGTCCGGCCGGACCCTGCCAGATCGGGCCGATACCGTCCTTGCCGTCGCGGCCGGAGTTCCACACTGCCTCGGCGTTGGTAGCGAGAAACGCGCCGAAGCGAGACCCTTCGGACCGATCGATGGCGTAAAGCCGCGCCAGGCCCTGCATGAAGACGCCCTTGTAGGCGTGCGTGTCCTTGTTGTCGGAACGCGGTTCGTTCGGCTCCCGCAAGACGCCGCCGGGATAGACCAGTGCGTCGATGGCCGCGTCCGCGATCCGGCGGGCGCGCTCCAGCTGCCCGTTGTCGCCAGTGGCGCGCCCCAGTTCGACCAGGCCGCTCAGGATGACACCTTGGTTGAAGGTCCAGGTCGTGTCCCCGTTGTTGGCGCAGGATGCGTCGAGCCCGTCGTTCACCAAGTCATGCGAGTTGATCATTCCGCTGCCGTCGAACCATTGCCAGGCGCGCTGAGCCCAGTCCAGGTAGCTGGTCTCGTCATCGCCGTCGGCAACGGTACGTCGGGCGAGGCGGGCGGCCGCAAGGAGGAAGAGTTCCGTCGTGATCGCGTTCTTGTACGTGTGGTCCCTGCGCCACCACAGGCCACCACCGCACGCATTGTCCCACCCGTCTCGCATCGCGACGAACAACTGCCGCGCCTCGCCGAGGAACTTCGGATCAGCCGTCACGTCGTAGGCGCGCAGCCACGCGTTGAGATACCAACCGTCATCGTCGTGATAGTGCGATCGCCGCCCTCGATAGCGCTGAAACGACTTCTCGATCACGTTGAGGTACGCAATGTCACGCGTACGTTCGTACGTATTGATGACGGCATCGATGGCCAGGGCCGGCTGCCACGCCTCGCCGGTCGGGGTTGACCAGCGGCCAGTCCTCGGCGAGAAGTACGTGAGCAGCCGGCCGACGGCCCGGCGATCGCGTTCCTGCGTCACCGCAGCCGAAGCGAGCACGGCTATGAGTTTGACATGTTCTGGTCCCGGGTACCTCCTCACCGGCCTACCTTGAACAAGGACCGGCGACATCAGCCAGCCGAGGAGGAGGCGCAACAATGAGCAGGGCCCGAGAAGTCATGCACATGGGAGCCGAGTGCATCGGCGAGAATGACACCCTTGCCAGAGCGGCGCAGATGATGCGCGACATGCACGTGGGCGCGCTTCTAATCTGCGGCAGCGACGACCGTCTACATGGGATCGTCACGGACCGGGACATCGTCGTCAAGTGTGTTGCCGAGGGGCGCGATCCAAAGTCCATCAACGCCGGTGAGCTGGCCCTGGGCCCGCCCATCTGGGTCGACGCCGACGCCGAGACGACCGAGGTGGTGAGGATCATGATCGAGTCCGGCATCCGCCGCGTCCCAGTTCTGGAAGACCACCGACTGGTCGGAATGATCAGCGAGGCAGACATCGCCACCCAGCTGGACGAGAGCCAGTTCAAGCACTTCGCATCCGCGATTTACGGCGCGCCGCCGAACAGCTGACCCACGCGCACGTGGAGGTTGCCATGACCGAGGCCGAGTTGCGACCTCGCGAGAACGTAGTCACCGTAGCGACGTTTGGCGACTACAAGTCCGCACAGAAGGCGGTGGACCACCTCTCAGACAACAAGTTCCCGGTCAACGTCGTCTCCATTGTCGGGGAGGACGTGCGCCTCGTTGAGCACGTGTTGGGTCGCATGACAGTGGCGCGGGCCGCCGGCATGGGCGCGCTGACCGGGGCATGGTTCGGACTGCTGATCGGCCTGCTCTTAGGCATCTTCGCCGACACCAACTGGCTCGGCGTGTTGCTCGGCGCGACGGCAATCGGCGCGGTCTGGGGTGCTGTGTTCGGTGGGATCGCTCACGCGTTTACCCGCGGACAGAGAGACTTCCAGTCCGTCAGCAGCCTGGTCGCGGCACGGTACAACGTGACCGTTCCGGCCGAGCACGCCGAGGCCGCCCGGGGGCTGTTGGCGCGGATGGCGACTCATTAGCCGGCGGTGACGCCCGCGGTCGGGCTGATCGTCACACCCCGGGCGATGGTGACGAGACCCTCCAGTGACATGGCGCCGCGCACGGCCTCGGGAGCGGGCGGATCGCTGTACGAAACTACGAGTTGCCGGCCGTCGCCGAGGTCGATCGCGAGCCACGGACCGCCCGGACCATCGGTGCGATACTCGGCCGGTCGACCGTCCACGGTGGTCGGTTTTGCCTCCTCGTCGTGAGTCGTCGGTCGCAACCACACGCCAAGCCCGCCGCTTTGATCCGGATTCGTGGCGTAGTCCGGCGGGACGAACTCCATCGCCGCGTCAGTTATCTTCGCTGGCACATAGCGATCCGGCAGCAGTGCGAACTCGAAGGGTGGCGCGACGGTGAGCGGCGCATCCACCATCGCCCGGGCATAGCGGAGTGTGTCCGCCTCGGATAACCGGCCGGTCACGAAGACCCACTCGCCCGAGCCTCGTTGCCACATAATCGCCCAGTTCGGGTCGCTGTCGCCGATGACCACCTGCTCGATGAGCGCGCTGCGGCCGGAGACAGTCACCCGTCGACCACCGTCGGACGGCGCTCCCTCGGTCGGTTGCTGCCAACCGACGGTGACTTCCATCGTCACCCTTCCGTCCTTCTTGTACGTCAGGAACCAGTAGTCCAACGTGAACGCAACCTGCCTGCGGCCCAGGCTCGATGGCTCCCAGGTCGGCTTGAGAGGGAAGGTCGCAAGGCGATACGAGGGCGGTGTCAGCCGCACCCCGGCTGTGGTGGCGGACGCCGACGGCGTGGCCGTCGCCTCGTTGCTCGGCAACTCGCGTGGTGCCCGCTGCAGGACAGAGCAACCGATGGAGCCCGCCGTGCCGAGCGCCACCACGACGAGGGCGGCGGCCCTACCGCGTACCGTTCTCATCGCACTCCCCTATCGGGCTGGTTGGCTGACGACGGCGGCGGGTTCGAGTGCGATGCCCTCGGCAAGGACGATCAGGTCGATATAGCCGAGGCCGGTGCCGTCGTCGGCGGTCACGTGCAGTGTGCGGTCCCCGCTCAGTCGGACGAACAGCTCCGTCCCGCCACCGGCGGTTCGGGCGGCGGCCGGGTCACCGTTCACGGTTACCGCGGTGTCGCCGGGAATCTCGATCGCCGGGTCGACCGAAACTGTGAGCAGACCGGCCCCCGTCGCCAGTCTCATCATCGCCGGATTCATGCTGACGAGCGTTGCGTCGCGAGGCAGAAGTTCGAACCTGAACGGCGCCGCCATCGGCATGTCTTGGGCGGTCAACCCGTCGGCGACCTGGCGGACCTCCGCCTCGTTGACCGGTCCAAGGGCCCGTACCTGGGCCCAGGCCCCGGTCGTCAACTGCCATGTAATGCCGATCGATCGGACGGCCGTCCCGTGCTCCTGGACACGCACGATGGCGTTTTGACCGCCGACAGTCGCTGTATGGCTCGTCTCAAGATCATCGCCGAGATCCACGTCCTGACGCGCTGAGGACACGATCACGCTGAGGTCGCGCGGGCCTGGGAACGTGGCTTCGTAGATCAATTCGGCCACCGTTGATTGCCCGTACGCCGCAAAGGTAAACGACCGGACGCCGACCCAGCCCGGTAGCGAGGTGGGAGTGGGGGTGAGCGGGAAGGGTGGGACCACATTGGACGGACGTACCAGCTCTATCCCGGGTGACATGTCCGGGGTGCCGTCCGTGCGGAACACCAGCGTCGGCGTGGCGGCCAGCGCCACGGCCGCGAACGCCGCGATCGTCGTGGCGACGGCGCGCCGACGCGCCGTCAAGCGGCTGGATCGCCGCCGTACGCCGGCCAGCAACTCAGTGCCGGCGGGCGCATCGTCGGCGTGACGGCGCAGCGCGCTGCGCAGATCCTGATCGAGACTCATCCTGGCACCCCCGTGCTGGCTGCGGTGTTCGCCGGGCCCATGGACGCGCGAAGTCGGGCCAGGCCACGCGAGGCGTGAACGCGCACCGTCACCGCCGTGCAGTCGAGGAGTTCGGCGATCCGCGCGTCCGGCAGGTCCTCGAAGAAGCGCAGCACAAGCACGGCCCGCTGCGCCCGCGGCAGGGTGGCGAGGAGGCGCCAGAGCTCATCGAAGACCGCCTGACGGGCGGCCGGATCCGGCGCATCCTGGGTCCGCTCGGGCAGATAGGCGGCGACCAGCTCGCGGTTGGAGAGCCGCCGCCGCCACGAAAGGAACTCACGCACCACCGCCTTGCGCACGTACGCCTCCGGGTACGTCAGTTCCTCGATTCGCGACCACTTGCGATGCACCCGGGCCAACACCTCCTGGACCAGATCCTCGGCGAGATGGCGGTCGCCGCAGAGAACGTACGCAAAACGCAGCAGTCCCGGACCCCGGGCCACCACGAAGCTGTCGAACGTCTCGGCCACTCGCCCTCCCGTCGCGTCACCATGGAGAACGCACCGGCGGTGTGGATACGTTTCTCGCCCGGTCCTCAGCCGTATCGGTTCTTGGTGGTATCGGTTCTCAGTGGTATCGGTTCTCAGCCGCATTGCCTCGATCGTCTAGTCTTGCGGCGTGCTGCGCCAGTCACGGGGAGCCCACCGAGTCGCCTTCAGTGCTGCCCTCGCCTTGATCGCCACGATGATCGCCGTCCTCGCGGCGCAGGTCCCGGCCCGGGCGGATGATCCGATGCGCCTCGCGGATCAGATCACCGACCGGGTCAACGCCCTCGGCGACCGGCGCGACGAGGCCCAGGCCGCTCTCCACCGGCTCCGCGATGAGACCAATCTGCAGCTCTTTGTGGTGTTTGTCGACTCGTTCGACGGCATGGCGGGCCAAAAGTGGGCGGAGGAGACGGCGGCCCGCAGCGACCTCGGTGACCGCGACGGCCTGCTCGCCGTCGCCACCAGCGATCGCGCGTACGCGTACAACGTGGACCAGAACTTCCCGCTCACCGACGCACAGCTCGACGACGTGGCCGCCACCACGATCGAGCCCGCGCTATCGGAGAACGACTGGGCCGGTGCCGTCATCGGGGCCGCGGACGGCTACCGCGCCGCGCTCGCGGGCGATCCGATCCCGAAGCCGGAGATCATTCCGGGTGAACCCGACCCAGGTGAGGAGTCCGGAAGTGGCGCGGGGCGAGGTGTGCTCGTCTTCGCGGTGCTGTGTCCGCTGATCCTGATCGCGTCCGCCGGCCTGGGCGTCGTGCTGTGGTGGCGCAGCCGAAAGCGCCAGCCCGCGCGGTCGGCGCCGCGTGACCCGAACGACCCGTTCCCCAGGGTGACTACGCAGGAGCTGAGCGACCGGGCCAACTCCCGGCTTCTCGAGCTCGATGACGCGCTGCGTACCAGCGAGCGCGAACTGAGCATGGCAACGGCACAGTACGGCGCCGATGCGACCGCTCAGTTCACCGCGGCCGTCGGGAAGGCCAAGCAGGAGGTCGGTGAGGCGTTTCGGCTGCGCATGCTGCTTGAGGAGGCGCCCTCAGAGTCCGCGCCCTCAGAGCCCGCGACCGCAGAGGGCGCGACCCCGGAGGGCGCGACCGCGACCGATGAGGCCGGCAGGCGCCGGTTGCTGGCCGACATCATCCGGCTCAGCGAAAGCGCCGACGCCCGACTGGACGCCGAGTCGGAGGCGTTCGACGAGCTGCGCGAGCTCGAGACCCACCTCGAACAGTCGATCACCAGCCTGTCGCAGCGGCGGACGGGGATCGAGGAGCGGGGGCCGGCGATGGCGGCGGAGCTCGAGACGCTGCAGACCCAGTACGTCGGCCAAACGCTGACCGCGGTCGTGGACAACCCGGAGCAGGCGGACGAGCGGCTGCGATTCGCGAGCTCGGCGCTGCAGAAGGCGTCCGACGAGGTCGCGGCCGGCCACCGGCCGGCGGCCGCGCTCGCGGTGCGCGCCGCCGAGCAGGCGCTCGACCAGGCTGAGACGCTGCTTGAGGCGATAGCCAAGGTCGGCGCCGATCTGACCGAGGCCCGCACGGCGGTGCAGACACTGCTCGTCGAGGTGGAGGCCGATCTGGCCGTCGCCCGCGCCGCACGGGGCTCGGGCGGAGTCCCGGCCGACGTAGGCGCAGCGCTCGCGGCCGCCGTGGCCGGTTGCGAGCAGACCGTCGCCACCGCGAGGGCCGCCCTCGCGGCATCCACAATGGACCCGCTCAGCAACGCACGCGCCCTCCAGGAGGCCGACACGGCGCTGGACCGCGCGCTCGCCGACATGCGTGGAGCCGCCGAGCGAGCCGAGCGAGCGCGAGCCACCCTGGACCAGGCGATCCTCGCCGCCCGGGCTGAGATCTCGGCGGCTACCGACTATGTGAACACGCGGCGCGGCGCGGTACGGGAGCGGGCGCGCACACTCCTGGCCGAGGCGCAACGGCACCTCGATCGAGCGGTCTCCCTCAGCGCGGATGACCCGGTCACCGCTCTCGCCGAGGCCCAGCAGGCGGACCACCTGGCCGAGCAGGCGAGCCGCGCCGCACAATCCGACGTGAGCCAATGGTCGTCGCCCGGAGGATTCGCGGGGCCCGGCGGTGGCGGCGACGGGTTGGGCGGGCTCGCCGGCGCGATCCTGGGCGGCATTCTCATCGGCGGCCACCGTCACGGGGGCGGCTTCGGCGGCGGCTTCGGCGGCGGGTTCGGCGGCGGCATGGGAGGCGGCTGGGGCGGCGGGCGCTCACCCGGCGGCTTCGGCGGCAGCGGATCCTCTGGCCGGCGGGGCGGCGGCGGCCGCTTCTAGTCGACGCGCATGAGTCGCCATTGTCTGCGGTCCTGCCGGCTGCAACCAGCACAATCGCACTCGATCATCGCGAGAGCCGGACCGAGATCGGCCGAGCGCTCACGGATGCGCCATGCAGTCGAAACGCATACGGTCAATGCATGGATACCGTCGATTCCGGCGTGGGCACGGCGATCCAGATCGCGGCCGACGTACGGGCCGGGCGCCGAAGTCCCCGCGACGTCCTCGAGAGCTGCCTGGCGAGGATCGACGCCAGCGACTCGACCCTCGGCGCCTTCCAGGTGGTCGATGCCGAGGCGGCGCGGCGCGAGGCGGATGCCGTCGCGGGCCGTCCAGACCTCGCCGATCTCGCTCTGGCCGGGGTGCCGGTGGTCATCAAGGACAACGTCGATGTGGCCGGCCTGCCCACGCGCCACGGTTCGGCGGCCACGTCACCGCAGGCCCGCACGGCCGATGACCTGCTTGTGACCAGATTGCGAGCGGCAGGTGCCGTCGTGGTCGGCAAGGCCCGGCTACCCGAACTGGCGATCTGGGGTTTCACCGAGTCGCGGGCTTACGGCACGACCTGCAACCCGCGAGACCTGACTCGCAACGCTGGCGGATCCTCCGGCGGCAGCGCGGCGGCCGTGGCGGCCGGTTTCGCGCCGATAGCGCTCGGCTCCGACGGCGGCGGCTCTCTGCGCATCCCGGCCGCGAACTGTGGCGTGATTGGCTTCAAACCGAGCCGCGGTCTCGTCCCGCTGGCCGGAGGGCTCGATGACCACTGGTTCGGTTGCAGCGTCTTCGGACCGGTCGCGCGCACGGTCGCCGACGCCGCGCTCGCCCTCGACGTCCTAGCGGGCACGAATCGGTTCCGTGACCCGAGACCGCCGGCGCAACAGCTGCGTGTTGCTACCTCGCTTCGATCACCCTCGCCCATCGGACGTGCCGACGCGGTCGCTCGACGCTCGCTGGCCGTCGCGGCGGAACGGGCCCGCGCGGCCGGGCACCACGTCGTCGCGGCCTCCCCGCCGTATCCGCTGGAACTGGTCAACATATGGGTTCGGCGTTGGCTGGCCGGCATAGCGACCGACGTACGCCAGCTCGAACTGCCAGTCTCACAGCTCGAGCCGCGTACGCGGGTGATGGTGGCGAAGGGTGAGAGGCTCCTTCGACGCGGCAAGCCCCGCCGCACGGACGCGGAGGCGTGGATCAATCGGGTCCTCGGCTGGTTCAATGACTTCGACGTGCTGCTCAGCCCGGTCATCGCCGCACCCGCGCCGGCCGCCGGCTGGGCGAATGACGTGGGCTACCTGCGGGCGTACCTGAACGGCGCCCGATGCGTGCCATACACCCAGGCCTGGAACGTCGCCGGCTTCCCCGCGCTCAGCCTGCCAATATCGGAGAGCAACCAACGCCCGGGCGCTGTGCAGATCGTCGCACCACTGGGGGCAGACGCGACCGTCCTCTCGCTCGCCCTTCAGCTCGAAGGCAACGCCGCGTCGCCCGGTTGACGACTCCATATGCGACCGTCACGACGAGAATGCATCGGACAGCGATTTCCGCGCCGGTCGATCACACCGGTTGGTGGGCGTCAGCGAGCACGGCCATCGCGGCGTTTCGTCCATTAAGCGCGATCACGCTGCCGCCGGGATGCGTCGCGGCGCCGCAGAGGTACACGCCCGGCACGTCGGTCCGCGGGGCGAGCCGGTTCTGCCACATCTGGTCGGGTCGTACCTCGCCTTGGAAGATGTGTCCGCCGGTCAGACCTACGCGTGCCTCGATATCCGGCGGCCCGAGCACCTCGTAGCTCTCCAGGCAGCCCTCGAAGTCCGGCGCGAACCGGGCGACCAGGTCGATGAACTGACGGGCGACCTCCTCCCGGCGCGCGGGCCAACCGCCGTCGAGACCGTACGGGGCATACTGCCCGAAGATGCTCATCAGGTGCCTGCCCTCGGGCGCCGTTGACGGGTCGTGCCCCGTCTGCACGTAGATCTCGCCGAAGCCGACGGCGGGCTGCCCGGCCGCGCAGCGTTCGAACGAGCGCTGCGCGTCTTCGAGGCCCGTGGTCACGTCCACCACGCCGAGCGCCATGAAGGTCTCGCCGGGAGCGGAGGTCCACGAAGGAAGCCGGTGCAGCGCCGCGTTGAACTTGACCACCGGGCTGCGGATGTCCCAAGCCTCGAGCCTCGACCGGTACGGCGTGGGCACCGAATCTGTCGGAAGCATCGAGAGCAGCCGCTTGGGGTCGGCATTGCTGACCACCCGAGTGGCGCGGATGAGCGTGCCGTCATCGAGCCGCACACCCTCGCCGGGCAGGACTTCGGCCACCGTTATTCCGGCCGCCAACACCGCTCCGGCCTCGCGCGCGGCGTCCGCGATCGCGAAGCTCACCATGCCCATGCCGCCGCGCACGTAACCCCACACCGCTCCGTGTCCGAGCACCTCGCCGGCGAAGTGCATCAGCTTCACCGCCCCGGTGCCGGGATCCCTCGGCCCGGCGTAGGTGCCGATGATGCCCTGACCGAACAGCGCGTCCTTGAGACGCTGGTCGGAGACGAACTCGTCCAGCACGTCCGAGATGGACGTGTGGAAGAGCACATCACGCATGAACTCATCGCCGCCGAGCAGCTCCTCCAGCTCGGCCCTGCTCGGCGCGTCGGTCGCCCAACTGTCCACAGTGCCCTTGCGGAGCTTGATCCGCATCTGGTCGAACAGATCCTCGTACGCGAAGTAGCCCTCGATGTCATTCTTGCTCAGCCCCATCGCTTCGAGTCCGGCCAGCGTGCGATCGTGGTCCATCCACTGCGCGAACGCGGTGCCGTCATCGAAGGGCACCCACAGCTGCGGGTCGGCGAGGTAGACCTCCAGCCCGCGCTCGTGCAGCGCCAGCTCCGAGATGACAGTCTCGTCGAGCAGACCGATGACGTACGCGCAGGGACTGACAACGTAGCGCTGGTCCGGGAATGGGCGCTCCAATGTGCACGCGCCGCCGAGCCGGTCGCGCGCCTCCAGCACAAGGACCGACTGACCGGCCCGGGCCAGGTATGCCGCGCAGGTCAGGCCGTTGTGCCCGCCTCCGACCACGACAGTGTCCCAGTGCTGAGCCGCCATCACCCGAATAGGCGCCGGCAGCCCAATCTCGCCCAGCTTTTCGGCAATCACATTCCTCACAAGCGGCTCCTCACCCGCCACCCCCTCCCGCCCTCGCCCTCGCCCCTCGCCCTCCAAGATCGCGCCGATCATGACCTGGCGGTCATGATCGACGGGTTTTCGTGACAGTCAGATCATGATCACGGGGATCTTGGACTACGGGAGGGGTTTGCGCGGACCGATTGATCGCGGCGTTTGCACTGTCACATTGTTCGAGTAGTTGCTCAGGTTGCCAACCAGGTCCGCCGCCCGCACCCGATAGCAGTACAGCGAGTAGGGTGATCGACCCGGATCGGTGAGACTGGTGCTCGTGGGAGTGGCCACTTGTACCCAACTCGCGCAGCCCGGACCCAGGCTCCGCTCCACCAGGTAGCCGCTGACTCCCACGTTGTCCGTGCTCGCCGTCCACGACAGGTTGACCTGTGTCGCGCTGACCGCCCTGGCCGTGAGCGCCGATGGCGCGGACGGAGCCGTTGAATCTTGCACGCCGACACCGACCGGGTGGTTCATGATGGTCTGAACCTCGGCCGCGGTCAGACCCCTATTGAAGACCTGGACATCATCGATGGCGCCGTCGAAGTACTGACCATAGGGCGAAGTACCCCCAATCCACAATGGACTTGATGTGCTCTGTATGAGTCCCGTCATGGGTCGTGCTGCCGCCTCCACGCCGTTGACGTACAGCCGGAGGATCGCCCCGTTATAGGTCACCGCGAGATGGGTCCATGGGCCAACTGCGCTCGCACTCGGACCGTTTACGGACACAGTCGAGCCGCCGAAGGTTCCGCCGGCGAAGGGCACGAATGGGTGGTCGGGGTAGCTAGCGTCCAGGTAGTAGGCGGCCGCCTCCTTCTGCATGATCGTCCGGAACCCGTTCTGTGACGAATCCGGGAGGATCCACGCCGCCAACGTCATGCCTGAGCTCAGCGTCAGCGACGACGACGACGGCACCTGGACCCGGCTCGATGTCCCATCGAAACTCAGCGCCGATCCATGCTTGCCCGCGGCCCAGGTGCCCCCCGAGATTGTTCCGGTATTGCCATTGCCGGAGATGTCGGTCGCCGTCGTGCCCGAACCGGCATCGAACGAATACCCGGCGACGAGGCCCGGCGGCGGCGCGGGCTGGCCGGTTGTGGTGAATGCCGCCGTGTAGGTCGTGGCCGTGGTCGGAGCGGTGATCTCGTGGGTCTCGTCGCCGCCATCCGACCAGCCGTTGAACTTATACGTTGCCAAGCCGTAGGTCTGCGGCGTCGGAGCCGTGATTGTGACCTGCGAGCCCTGGATGAAGGTCGCCGTGAACGGTGCCGTACGCGTCTCCGATCCGACGCTGAGCTGCCGTCCGATCGGACCAGAGGCGAACGTGAGGTTGACCGTCCTTGGATCGAGGCGACGTACGACCGTGCTGGTCAGGTTGGTGTACGTCGCCGTCATCACGAGTTCGAGGTAGGACGGGTACTCGTGATCGGGTGCCACGAACGACCCACTCGCCACGCCGGCGAAGGACTGGATGTCGTGCGCGTGGCAGGTGGTCGGCGCGGAGCAGTGCTGAATCCGGAGTTGCCACGTGATCGCCGACGCGGGGAGGGATGCCTGCTGCGGACCGGTCGCATGACCGTTGAAGGTGATGGTGTCGCCAACCTTCCACCTCGTGCCGATCGCCGGCGTATCCATGAACGCCGTCGGGGCGTTGCTGCCCGCGTGTATGTCGACGGTCGCGCTGCTGGTCGCACCGAACGGGTCGGTGACAGTAAGCCTGGCCGTGTAGTCACCCGTGGCGTAGGTGAACGTGGCCGTCACCGCGGTCGAATCGGAGGAGCCGTCGCCGTTGAAGTCCCACCGGTACTGGAGCGCTCCTTGATCACCGGGGTCGGGATCGACGGTGCCCGCCGCGCTGAAGGCAACCGTCAGCGGTGCGCCGCCCGACGTGGGGACCGCGTCGATGGCCGCGACCGGCGGCTGATTCCCAGCGAAGTACCGAATCCGGCGTACCGTGCCGCCCGAATGGTCCACGTAGTACAGGTCGCCGCCCGGTCCCACCGCGAGATCGACCGGGCTCGCCGCACCCGCGACGAATGTCTCGATATCCGATGGGCTCGGCATTCCGCCCGGCGAACTGGACTTCATTGCCCAGATGCATCTGCGGGAGTAGTCAGCAAAGAACAACGCACTCCGGTACGCGTCGGGGAAGTTCCCGCCGCTCGCCGGATACAAAGCCACGCCCGTGACCGAGGACGAACCGGTCGGACAGGTCTCGCCGGCGACAACCTTCGCCGCGCGATCGAACTCGAAGAATGGAGTGGTCTGCTCGGGTCCACCGCTGGGATACAGGGTCTCGCACAGCGGTTTGTTCGTGTTGTCGTAGGCGTTCATTTTCGGCGTGCCCTCGTAACAGGGCCAGCCGAAGTTGAGGACACCGCCGGTGGGGTCCGCAACGTGGTTGATCTCTTCCCGTGCGTTCCAGCCGACGTCACCAACCCACACCTCATCGGTGCCCGGCTTGATGGCGAACCGGAATGGGTTGCGCAGCCCGTGCGCGATGATCCGGCGTTCGTTGGCGTCCGCCGACGCGATGCGCGGATTCCCTGGTGCCGCGGCTCCGGTGGCCGGGTTGAGTCGCAACAAGGCGCCATTCAGGCCCGCGGGATCGGCCGGCGACCGCACGTCCTGCGAGCGCAGTGCGCCGCCTTCGTTCAAAGGATCGCCACACGGATTGACCGGATTGCCAAGCTGACCATAGTCAGTCGTGTTGAAGTTCGCCCCGTCACCGGCGGTGACGTAAAGCATGCCGTCCTGACCAAAATGAAGATCACCGATCGAGTGACTTGGGAACTGCTGGCACCAATCCTCGATCAGCACCTGCTCGGTGCCAGTCATGACTGTGCCGCTCGCGTCGGATTGAAGCCTGGACAGCCGTCCGGTCGCCATGCAGCTTCCGCCGTTGAGGTCCGCGCAGCTGGCTTCCAGCGGGGGTTCGCCCTGCGGGGGTATGTCGTAGGTGTAGAGAACGTAGACATACGGGTTGGATGGAAAGTTCGGCGCCAGGGCGAGTCCGAGTAGGCCACGATCCCAAACGTTCATCACGTTGGTCGACAGGTCGGCGAACACAGTAGGGGTGGAAGTCGGCGACGTTCCGAACACCAGTATCCGGCCGCCCTTCTCCGCCACGAACGCCCGACCGTCTGCCGCGAACTCAATGTTGGTGGGTCGGGTGAGTCCCGTGAAGACGATCTGCTCCTGAAAGCCGCTCGGCACCGTTCCGGCGACCGCTGGCTCGGCGGGGCTGAGCGGAACAACGACGGAGGCCACGACGACGGCCGCGAGTGCCGCTCGCAGGCCACGGCGACGCCTCACCCGACTTCCTCCCTCGACGGTTCACAGAGTTGCCCGCCCCGGATCGTCTCACGCGGACAGCCGTGCGCGGAGGCTGCGAAGCGGGCGCGTCACGAGCGCGCCCAGGAGTCCGACCCACGACATCGTCGGTGCGCTAGCCCTAAATCGCCCGTTCGGCTGCTCAAGAGATGCGCTGACTGTCGGAACCCCGTCACCCCGTCACCCCCGACCACCCACCGCCACCCACCGCCACCACCAACCCAACCCCCACCCCCCGCCGATCATGATTTGGAGGTCATGATCGACGCGTTTGGGCGGCAGCCATCTCATGATCACGGGGATCTTGGTCACCTGATGCACCAACGACGCCATCGCGGCCGCTCCGTCCAAGGTCATCTCAACTGTTCAACACGTGCCCAGCCGGGCCCGGGCGGACCGGGCGACTATTGAACACTCGCGAGGCCTCGGCTGGCTCACCCGGGGAGACTGACTGATCACCCAGTCGATCGGGCGGTCGCCGGCCGTCAAGCGTGGTCGATTAGTCGCCGTGCGAAGGCCACGGACCCGGCCGGGTCAGTGAGGCAGCGCGCGGCCGATCTCGCGCTGAACGAGAATCTCGCCCTTGCCGAGCTGAACCCGGTCTTCGCCCGCCCCGACGGCGTGACGGCGGTGCACGCAGTCATCCGCGAGGCGAAGCCGGATACAGGAGCTATCGAGTTGCGGGCGCTCACGACGGCGAGCTATGCCCATGCGTCGCGGTGGCGTTCCTTGTACTCCTGCAGGGCCCGCCTGACGATGCCGGACTTGCCTTCCCGGTCACGGCCAGCGGTCCGCTCCAGCCAGTCGATCATGGATTGTGGAAGCCGGAACGTGGCGGGACGCATGACCGGCTCACCGTGAACGTCAACCTGCGCCATCGGTTCGGTGGCCCGCTCGGCTCGACCGATCAGCGCACTTGTGTCGTTGCTGAGGAACCAGTGGCCGATCTCCTCCTTGGTCATTTTCGTGAAGTCGGGTAGCTCATTCATCGGTCATCCTCTCGAGCCAGGTTTCGAACTCGACGGCGCCCATGGGCTTGGCGTGACTGACCCGCCAGACAAATGAGTCGTCCTCGCGGACCAGTAATACAGCGATGGCTCGATGCTCACTCGTTACCGAGTAGACCGCCAAGACCGCATCGTCCAAGCGTCGGCGAAGTTGGTAATGAATTGGTGCTTCCAGCGCCTCAGCCACCTCCGGTACCGTCGCGTCGACAAGCCGCGCGGTCGACTCGCCGGATGCCGGCATCCGCCACTTCAACTCGCCCACACCCCGCATTGTATGACACGTATGACGCGAATGATCGCCCGGGACGGGCTCATTCCCGCCGATCAAGGGGCCGAACGTCCCGCCGCGACCGCAACCGAGTCGCCATGTCCAGGTTTGACCTCGGCGGCGACAACCCGTAGCAGCGTGCGGCGACATTTCCGGTCGTGCCGGGATCGGTAGCGGCGGTGAGACGCCATTGAACGATGACGGCGAGCAGAGTGAGCGCGACCAGCACGATTGTGGCTGCCGCCGCGTACCCGTAGCGAAGGTACTCGAAGGCATTGCGGTAGGTGAACATTGCGGTAGGTGAACAAGGAAAGATACGTCGTGGCGTGCGGAGGCGGGCCGCCCTCGGTGACGACGAGCGCGGGCACGAACGACAGCTGAAAGATCAGGGTCGTGTCGCGCATCAGCAGCAAGGCGGTGGGGCGGCCGGCGGCCAGCACCCGGGCGACGACCACGGTCGAGTCGACCCGGAGGTACGCATGTGCCTCGTCGCCAACCACATCGACACGTTCGCCTGTGCCCTCGACCCCGTCCAGGTCGACGAGAAACACGACTTCTCGGCGGAACCCCGATGAGCCGACCGCTCATCGATCCCTCGTCGGTGGTGCCCGAGGGGCGCAGGCGGCCGTCGGCGGGTAGGAATTTCATCGGCGGTGAACCAACGAAGCGCGCCACGAAGGTCGTTGCCGGGGCCCGGCAAATGTCGTCGGACGCACCGACCTGCTCGATGCGCCCATCACGAAGGACTGCGATCCGATCGCCGAGCACTAGAGCGTCGGTCTGGTCGTGGGTGACGTGCAACATGGTGCCACCGACTCGCTCGTGTAGCGCTTTGAATTCGGCCTGATTCTCCAACCGCAGTTCGAGGTCGAGATTCGACAGTGGCCCGTTAAGTAGGAAGACATCCGGCTCACGCTCCAACGCCCGCGCGAGCGCGACCCGTTGCCGCTCCCGCCGGAGAGCTGCGAGGGCCGGCGGTCGACCGGGTGCCTGGAAGGGTACCTTTACCGAGCGAGTGGAGCAGCCGCTCAGGAGCCGGGCCCCGGCTCGAGGATCGAGCTGAACGGCACGGTCAGCAACGTGTATCGATGCAAGACGACCTGGACCTCCATCGGAGTGCTGACCAATCGGGGTCCCCCGGTGAGGTTGGCCGCCTGCAGGACGTAGCGACCGGGTAGCAGCGCGATGCGGAAACGGCCCTGGGCGTCGGTTGAGACCGCGGCGACGATCGTGGATCCGCGGACATTTGTGATGCTGATGCGCGCGGGGACGGGCTGGTCCGGACAGGACGACGTGTCCGGGTACGGCGGACATCCGCCACGGATAACGGTGCGGCCCGCGACACCGGAGTCCCCCGCGACTTTCGGCGGCGCCGAGGTCCGCGGGATCGCCGTTGTCCCCGGCGATGCCGTCGGTTGTGACGTCTGGGTCGGCGCGGTCGCTTCGGATGGCCCGAGCGCAGTGGGCGGGCCGGCGGAGCAGCCAACCAGCGTCAGCCAAACTAGCACAAGACCGGGAAGCAATCGTGTAGGTCGCATCTCGGCGCCGACGTTACCGAACCTGGTTCGACTTGGCATGCCTGCGCCTCAGTCATGCAGCCGGCCGGCCGCACGGAGCACGGCCAGTGCGTCGGCCGTGACCCATTCGTTGCTCCGCTTGGTGCTCGTCCCACCCCAGTCGACGAAGTCGTTGCCCAGCCCGATCTCCGCCGAGCAGCGGTAGTAGCGCTTCTCAGCCGGCCACCCGCCGTCGGGCAGTCGCTTCGCTTCGAGAAGGTCGAGGGCGTCGCAACAGCGGTCGTCGGCGATCGCACCTGCCTCGGCGATCACCTTCAGGCCGCCCAACACGTCGTAGTGCCAGTACAGCGGGTAGTGCAGCTGCGCGAACTCCCGGTGAATGAGCCCGCCATCGCTCCGGCGGAAGGCCAGTCGACGCTGGAGGAACACCTCGGCGGCCCGCTTGGCTGCGGCGTTGGCTGCTTCGTCGTCGGTGAAGCGGGCATGGGCAGCGAGGCCACGCAGGGGCAGGCACGTCTCCGCGAACGAGGAGACGTGCGCCGACGGCGAGCGGTCACAGTTCCACCCACCGTCTGGCCACTGCCAGTGCAGCAGACGCTCCACGAGTCCCACCGTTCTGTCGTTGGCAAGCCCGAGCACGGTCAGGAACCACAGCGCGTTCCCCTGCTGCGACGCGCACCGCCGGTATCGACCTTCCATCATTGGTACGCCGCGGCGGCGGTACGATTCGGCCTTGCCGGCCGTTTCGAACTCGCGGTAATAGTTCTCGTGAAGCCAGGTGTCGAGCACGTCGTCGCGCAGCGGCGCCAGCGTGTCGTCGCCGGCCGGGTAGCCGACGTCGGCGAGCGTCGCGAGAACCCAGTGCGCGCCCTGCCATTTGGCGTAGACGCCTGTCCGCACGCCTTCGACGCCCGCCAAGAGTTGCCGCACCCGCGGCGACCGGCGGATCTCGTCCTGTAGCCGGCGGATCGCGGTCGATGCCGGGTCCTCGCCGAGCACGCGTGTTCTGACCTTCCACCGAACGGAAGGCTCGGCCGAATTCAGCAGGGTGTCCACGATCGCGTTGCCCACCGTCTGCGATCGTACGTCCGGTGCCATCGCGCGCGGCCGTCAACCTTTCGTCCCATCGTCGCGGTCCCCCAAGGACCATAAGCCCCGCGACCCCTGCCACTACCGAGCCGATTGGCCGCGTGGGTATCCGCGAAATCTGAGCCAGACGAGCCCGGCAACCAGCGCTAGGAACGTTATTGGCGCAACCGAGTTGAGGAACCCGCGGGGCCTACCGAGAGCCTCGAGCATCAGCCGGAGCAGGCAGGTCAGCACGACGACGGCCGCCTCGACGCCGATCCATCGCGGCGAGCGTGCGAGCAGCACGGCACGGTGCCGGCGAACAGCGTAATTCCGATGAATAACAGGTCATCGCCTCGTGGTTCCAGGTGGTTGAGGGTGTTGGCGTTGGTCGAATCCTGCGGATCCGTAGCGATGGCGAGAGCGATAGTGATCAGCCCGGGGGCGAGCGCCGTGACCGCCAGGATCAGGCCGGCCGTCGCGACCCTCCGATCGATGCTGCGCAGCCGCCAGGCGAACAGGGCGAGTAATGCGCAGCTCGCAAAGCCGTCCATCCGCCATCCGTTGAAGCGCTGGCGGACGCACGATCACGGTGACGCACTACGACCTGCGCTTCAATACGCCGAATCCCGCCACGCTACCGACTAGGCGGGCGGCTGGTGGCGCGAGGCGGAGTGTTGCTGATCGCGTACGGAATCACCGCCGCCGGCAATCCAGTCAGCATCAATGTCTGCACTTACAGTCCGTGGCATTGTCTGCCCGGGCCCGGCGCGTCGCCGCTATGGTGGCGCGCCGGGTTCAGGTAATCGATTCAACCTTCAGCGATGGGGCTGTGGCGGTATGGCGCTCTGACCGGGCGGCTCGGGGCCGGTCCACTTGGCGGACTGCAGCGCGCCGCCCGTGATGGGCATCCCGCCGGCTGGCACGAACATCGGAACGTGAAATGTACCGCCGGTGGGCGCACTGGCGATCGGAATCACGCAGTAGGCGTTCCCACCCGCGAGTACGGATGCGGAGATGTAATCGCCGAACATCCGTCCCTGCGAAGTGTTCGGCAACCAGGAGAGGGTCATTGGTCCGGCGATCTGGGTCGGCGCGGTCCAGTTCGTCCCTCCGTTGGTCGACGATATGAACCCGACGTTGAGCTGGCACGTCGCGGCCGTGCACGACGAGTTCGGGTAGAAGTAATAGCTCAGCCCCAACCTCGCGGTGTTGCCGGACGACGTCCTGTCAACGCCGAGGCCCGGGACGAAATGGTCGACCGTGCTGCTTGTCGCGTCGATCGGTACGCGGTAGGGCGCTGCCCATGTCGTCTCGCTGGTCGACTCGCTAATAATGATGTCGTTGCGGGCACAGCCGCTGCGGAATCGGCAATCCGCCCACGCCACGTACGCGGTGCCGGCCGCATCGATCTCGGCCGAGGGCAGTGGCGACTCGCGCAGCCCACCGGCCACGGTGTGGTGGCTGATTGACGAGACGAGAACGGTAGCGCGCCAGGTCACGCCGCCATCGATAGATCGGAAGGAGCGGATCTGACTGGCGTTGGTTGCCCGGTACGGCACGAGAACCGTGCCGTTGGGTCGCACAACGGGTTGCCCGCCGAGTCCGGTGGCACCGCCACTCGGTGACAGAGCGGCGCCCCAGGTGAGGCCGCCGTTGGTGGATCTGCGCATGCGGATCTGATTGCCGCTGACGATGTCGTACTGCGTGTAGCAGTTGCCAAAGAACGCGCTGGTCGCGGTGTTATCGCACACGATCCAGTTCTTATCCAGATCGCCGGTGGCGGTGACGATAGGATTGCCCCACGTGAGACCGCCGTTGGTTGATCGGCTTGTCAACACGTCGGCCCCGGATGCGGTGAGTCCAAGTGACGAGATCAGCCAGACGTTGTCCTGCGCGTCGAATGCCACCGCAGGGTCACTCACCTGCAGGTAGGTGCCGCCCGCGTTGGTCGTGATGCCGGGGAGGAAACCGTTGCTCCAGCTGGCTCCGCCGTTGGTCGACGTCGCCCAACCGATGTTGGATGAGCCGCCGCCGAACACCCGGCCGACCTGGAACGTGGAGACGATCGTGTTGCCGAACTGGAATGTGTCCGGCTCGACCTCGGTCTGGTGTTGTGCCTGTGCGTCGGTGTACGGATCGTTACTGACCTGAGTCACCGCTACGTTTGCGAGAGCCGGTGTCGCGGTGAGAAGAATGATCGCCGCCGCAGCGGGAATCGTCAGCGCGGCTCGCGTCGATAGGCCGATGAGACGCATGAGCGTGTCACCTTTCCCTATGGGGTATGGGAAGGTTCGGGGCCGGCCTTTGATAGTTGTCTATCAGTTCTGCCCGCAAAGGGGAATGGACACCAGTATTGACGTCGCTGACCGCATTTCTGAGCCGATCGAGGCGCTGAAAGAGCTAGACTAATGAGTTCATCAATGCCTACATACCCCACCGCCATCGCCCCAGGACGACACGCCACCCTTCTGATGAGTGGTCTCGTTCAAAGCGCTCCTAGGGTTCAGCATGCCCGGCCGCGCGGCCGTGACCGCCCCCTTGCTTGGGGGTTGTCACCCGTTCCTCGGTGAGCTTCTCGAGCGACGCCACGTCCCGGTCGGACGGGTCGGGCGCAGATCGATCCTTGGCCGTGGACTCGACGGCCAGCGGACCATTAGTCGCGGCAGGTAGGTCGGTCGCGGATTCGCTCGGGGAATTCAGGCGAGACTCGGCGGCAGCCCCGGCGGCCGCGCCCTCGGCGGGGTATCGCTCCAGGAACCGAAGCAGCTCGACCGGGAACGGCAGGACGAGGGTGGAGTTCTTCTCCGCCGCTACCTGTACGACCGTCTCCAGCAATCGAAGCTGCAGCGCGCTGGGCGTGTCGGACATGACGGCGGCGGCCGCGGCCAGCTTGTGCGACGCCTGCAACTCGCCCTCGGCGGTGATCACGCGGGCTCGCCGCTCACGTTCCGCCTCCGCCTGGCGCGACATCGAACGCTTCATCGACTCCGGCAGGGCGACATCCTTGATCTCCACCCGGTCGATGTGGACGCCCCAATCCAGCGCCGGACTATCGATCATGATTTCCAGGCCCTGGTTGAGCTTCTCCCTATTGGACAGCAGATCATCCAGCTCGCTCTTACCGATCATCGAGCGCAATGAGGTCTGCGCGACCTGCAAGACGGCGAATAGATAGTCCTGGACGTTGACGACGGCCCGCACTGGATCGGCGACGTTGAAGTACACCACAGCGTCTACCTTGACCGTCACGTTGTCCCGGGTGATTCCCTCCTGCGCCGGGACCGGCATCGTGACGATCTGCATGTTGACCTTCCGGAGCCGGTCGATGCCCGGCAGGATCATCGTCAGGCCGGGACCTCTCACCGCCTCGCGGACGCGACCGAACCGAAAGACGAGCCCGCGCTCGAATTGTTGGACGACTCGGGCGCTCAAGCGAAACCAGACCCCAGCCGCGGCGAGCGCACCGATGAGAACACCAAGGATGACCATGACGGACACCGCGATTCACAACAACTAACCCTTGGATTGGATCGTATCCGATCGGCGCGCGCGAGACTTGTCGCCGCAGCCTACGCAAGTTGACGCATTGACATGATCCGTCAGATTTGACGGCCGGCTTGTGCAGGCTTATGAATCGGGCTACATCCGTCTAAAGTGCTCAGGCGCGAGGTACGATCGGAGCAGATTGGTGAGCCTAGACGTGCCTGGCGCGACTTTGCCTCGTAAGCTTGGCCGGCGTGACAGGCAGCATGTTGGTCAGGGTCGTGGGGAAGTCGTTCGCCGCGTCGGCCGCGATCGCCGCCGCCCAGATCGGGATCGGGCAGGCCCTCGGCATCCTCCGGTGGGACGCAGCAACTGATCAGACAGTCAATGGCCGGCTGCTCTCGTGGCTAGTCTTCGTCTTCGCGACCGCCGTCCTCGGCGGCGCCACTGTCTCCCGGCGCAGCATCCGGGGCATCCGGTCAGTCATCGCCAATCAGCGCGCCATCGCCGCCGCGATCAGGAATGCCGGGATCGGGGCGCGTCGCCGGTTGGCGGAGTCCGCTCGGGCCAAGGTCGTCGACTCCGCTCGCGGAGCCGCCGTTCCGGCGGCGCGGATGAGCGCCACGATCGCCGCCGGCCTAGGCGCCGCCGCGGCGTTCCCCCTGGTGTGGGTGCCTATACGTACTGCGCCGACGGGCGCCGAAGGTCTGTCGGTGTCGGCCGCGGCGATCAGTGCCGCGGCCGGTGTCGTGATCGGAATGGTGGTCACGCTCGCCGCGCTAGCCTCGGCCCCCATTACGGCCGGAGCGTTGGCCACCGTGATCTGGGCGTGGACGT
The DNA here is from genome assembly GCA_045403155.1 of Micromonosporaceae bacterium. Taxonomy (GTDB): domain Bacteria; phylum Actinomycetota; class Actinomycetes; order Mycobacteriales; family Micromonosporaceae; genus JAXIPB01. Next base: position 599 of record JAXIPB010000203.1, on the reverse strand, counting down.
TCGCACTCGTCTCGGTCGGCCTGGTCATGGCCGCCGGGAACTCACCCGCCACCCCTCGGCTGGGAATGCTCGACGCACCGGGCGTGATCGCGAGCGGTGACTGGTGGTTGGGTCCCTATCTCATGATCGGCGTGGCGGCCGTGCTCGGCGCCTTAGTCGCCGTAACGGCACGATGGTTGGGCGGCCGACGGCTTGGCATGTCGCTCGCGGGCTTCGCGGGACCAGCGCTGGTCGCGTCCGCGTACCTCGTCGCCGGCCAGGGCGATGCCGCGGTCGGCGGCCTGAGCGCCGCGTACGTCGCGTCCATACTCGCGGCCACGGTCGGCCTCCTCGTCTCCGCGGCCATAGCCGCGGCGCACCGCGACGCGCGCAGCACGGCCGCGCCCGCTCGGGCGCCCCTGATCGCGACGCTCCGGCCAGCCATCGAGCCACCGCGGCCCGCTCCATTGCCCGCTCTGCCGGCCATCGCACCCGCGCTGGCCATCGAGGCCGCACCGGCCCGCGTCCTCGAGGCTGTCCCCGCCCAGGCCGCACAAGCGCCGGTCGCACCAGCGCCGGCCCAACGCACGCCGGCCACGGCAGCGGCGGCCACGGCGGCG
>JAXIPB010000289.1:0-30209 GCA_045403155.1 Micromonosporaceae bacterium | reverse complement strand
TGCCGTACCTCGTCGCCGACCCCGCCGCCGCCGGCGGCTCCACCTTGTCGCGCTGCACCCGCGGGCCAGCCGACGCGGCGCGTGGATCATCGACCCGACCCGCTGGGACGGATTGCCCGATGGGCACACCTTCGTCGTCTTCAACGAAGCCGGACCTCACCTCGCCTGGGCGTAACCCGCCGAGGCCGGCTACGAAGGAGCATCCCGACTCACTGACCCAACACGCGGCCGCGCGGCGATCCCGGTCGCTCGACGACCACCGGCGTACGACGACACCATCACCGGACTCCCCAAAACGGGAACACTCCGCCATGTGCGCCGGTCACCACCCTGGTCAAATCGGCATGCTCGTCGTCATCCTCGCGACGTTCTCCGACACGGTCGTCTTGATCCTCGCGACGGCATTGTCGACTTCAGGCAGGTGAGGTTCTCTGGCGGCATGAATCTCAGCGAGACCCTGCGTGCCGCGCTGCGGCACCTCGGCGCCGCCAAGCTGGTGGCCCACTGCGCCGCCTTCCAAGTTGACCCGGCCCGCCTGATCGACCCCGAGCACGCCACCACGGCCGCGCTGGGCGTGCTGGCCCGGCGCATCCAGAATCTCAACGCCGAGATCAAACAGGCCGATAAGCAGCTCAAGAACATCCTTGCGACAACCGCCCCGCGGCTGTGCGCCATACGCGGCGTCGGCCCCGAGGTCGCCGGCCAGATGCTGGTCACCGCCGGTGACAACCCCGACCGACTGCCCAGCGAAGCCGCCTTCGCCCGCCTCTGCGGCGTCGCGCCCATCCCGGCCAGCTCCGGCAACACCGAACGGCACCGCCTCAACCGCGGCGGCGACCGCCACGCCAACAGCTCGTCCTGAGCCGCCTCGCCAACGAACCCCGAGCCCGCGCCTACAAACAACGCCGAACGACGCAAGGCAAGACCAAGAAGGAGATCATCCGCTGCCTCAAGCGCTACGCCGCACGCGAAGTCCTCACCGCATTACAAGCCGACTTCGCCGCACTCAACCACTTGACAACCATAGGAGCATCCTCAAGGTCGCCGCTAGGTCATGATCGACGGGTTAAGGGCGTGGGGGGAGTTTGACCACGGTGACGAAGAAGTCGTCGATCTGGCGGACCACGGAGATGAAGCGATCAAAGTCGACCGGCTTGGTCACGAACGCGTTCGCGTGCAGCCGATAGCTACACAGGACGTCCTCGTCCGACTGCGAGGTGGTGAGGACGACGACCGGGATGTGATGCAGCTTCTCGTCGCTCTTGATCTCGGCTAGCACCTGGCGCCCATCCCGGCGGGGGAGGTTGAGGTCGAGCAGGACCAGATCGGGGCGCACCGCATCGGCGTACCGTCCCTCCTGGCGCAGGTAGGCCAGGGCCTCGACGCCGTCGGAGACGACGGTGAGGCGGTTGCGAGGCTTGTGCTCCTCGAACGCCTCGCGCGTCATGAGGATGTCGCCTGGGTCATCCTCGACAAGGAGCACCTCGATGGGTACCGGCTCTTCGATGGCGGTCACGCGATGCTCTCCTTGGTCCGCTCGGGTTGTTCGGGGACCGCGGGGAGTTCGGCCACCACGGGAAGAGTGAACCGGATCGTAGCCCCGTCCGCGACCGAGGTGTCGATCCAGATGGTCCCGCCGTGATACTCCACGATCTTCTTCGCCACGGCCAGCCCGATGCCCGTGCCCGGGTAGGCGTCGCGGGGGTGCAGCCGCTGGAAGATCACGAAGACCTTCTCGACGTACTCGCGCTCGATACCAATGCCGTTGTCGACGCAGCTGATCTGCCAGTGGTCCCCGGACCGCCGCGCGGAGATGTGCACCCGGGCCGGGACGTCGGGGCGCCGGAACTTCACCGAGTTGCCGATCAGGTTGACCAACAGCGTTGACAGCAGCGCCTCTTCCCCGCGCACGACGGGCATGTTCGACCACGTCACTTCGGCGCCGGCCTTCTCCAGCGTGGCATCGAGCTGACCGACGGTGTCGGCGACGAGCCGGTCGAGGTCGACGTCGACGAACGCGGTTGTGGCTCGTCCGATCCGGGAGAACGCGAGTAGGTCGTTGATGAGGCGCTGCATCCGCTGGGCGCCGTTGACCGCGAACACGATGTACTGGTCGGCCCGCTCATCGAGCTGACCCTGGTAGCGGCGCTGGAGCAGCTGGCAGAAGCTGGCCACCTTGCGCAACGGCTCCTGAAGGTCGTGCGACGCCACGTACGCGAACTGCTCCAGGTCACGGTTGGACCGCAGAAGCTCGGCCGCCTGCTGCTCGAGCAGCACATTGGCATCCTCGAGAAGGCGTCGAGTCGCCTCGACCTCGGCCAGGTCGGAGGCGATCTGGCGCCGCATGGAATCCACGTCGCGGGCGAGGCGCCTCAGCTCGGGGGGGCCGGTCGTGGTAATTGCCAGGTCGTAGTTTCCCCGCGACACCGAGCGCACCTGAGCGGCCAGATCGGTCACCGGACCGATGACGGTCTGCTGAAGCGCGAGGAGGAGGCCGACGCTGCTGGCCAGGACGAGAATCGCCGCCACGATCAGTACGAACAGCAGTGTGGTGCTGGTGTCCTTGACCGACGTCGCGGCGTCATCGCTCACCTGCTGCATCGTGGCCTGCAGCGTGTCGACTGCCGCCAGGGCGTCCTCGAACATCCGGTTGGCCGCGTCAGTGAAGATCGCCCGACCCGCATCCAGGCCGCGGTCGCGCACCGCCGCGATGGCCGGCTCCGCAACCTGCGTCCGCCAACGCGCGGCCAGCTGAGCTACCCGATCGATTTGCTCCCTGATCTGTTGCGTCGCAATCGGATTCGCGCTAATCCGCTCGCGCTCCACGGCCTCCGCCACGACCCCGTCAGCGTAGGCTTGCCGGTCCTTCTCCGACCCCGCGAGCACGTAGCCTCGTACGCCGGCCTGTTGGGCCAGCAACACGAGCCGCAGCTCATGCGCGGAGTCGCGCATCGGCCCGATCGTGTCGAGAACCCGGTCCAGTTGGTCGCGGTTGGCCACCGCCGTCGTCGCGGCTCCCGCGGCGAGGAACGTCAGCACGGTGGCGAGGAGAAGACACAGCGCGGTCACCCGCCGGCGCAGCGTCCATTCCGGCCTGGCTAATCCGCCGGCAAAGAGTTGCCGGCGGGGAGCGTGCGGGTTCATCCCACGCCTCGGGCGGGGCTAAGAACAAGCATCGCGACATCGTCCGCGAGCGGCCCACCGTTCGCCTCCTCGGCTCTCGTGACAAGCCACCTGGCCAGATCCTCGTGGGCGATCCCCCGCCCCAGTCCGTTCGAGATGAGCTCGCTCAGACCGGCGACGCCCAGGCGGCTGTCGCCGTCGCCCGTGCGACCCTCGATGAGACCGTCGGTATAGAGGAGCAGCGACCAATCGTCACCGAGGAGCCGGACCAGCGACGCCGGTCGTTCCGCCTCCTCGAACACGCCGAGCACGGCGCCATGGGTCGCCGGCACGGCCGTCGCCTCGCCCTCGATAAGCAGCAGTGGCGGCGGATGCCCGGCCAGGCGCACCGCGGCCTCGGCGTTGGCCAGGTCAACGGTCACGGTCGCGAGCGTGACGAAGACCTCTTCGTGCTTGCGCTCGCTGATGAGCACCTGCTCGATCGCCGGCAGCACCGCGTCGTCGTCGACGCCGGCGAGCGTGAGGGCACGCCACGCGACGCGAAGCTCGACACCGAGCGCGGCCTCATCGACCCCGTTGCCACACACGTCGCCGACCATCATCAGGACTCGCTCCGGCGAGGTCTGCACGACGTCGAAGAAGTCGCCACCGAGCTGGGCCCGCCGGCCGGCCTCATAGAAGGTCTGCACGCGCATGTCCGATGTGAGGAGTAGCGGCTTGGGTAGTAAGCCGCGCTCCAGGCGCGCGGACTCCTGCTGCATCAGTTCGACCTCGTGCAAGCGCCGAGCATTCTCGTCCGCCCTCTTGCGCTCGACCGCATAGCGGACCGAGCGCGCGAGCAGGACCCCATCGACCTGACCCTTGATGAGGTAGTCCTGTGCTCCCTCGGCCACCGCGGCCGCTCCGATGTGGTCGTCGCCCAGGCCAGTCAGGACGCAGATCGCCGCGCCCCGCGCGACCTCTAGCAGGCGGCGCATTCCGTCGAGGCCCTGGGCATCCGGAAGGCCGAGATCAAGCAGTACGCAGTCGACCCCCGCGATCCTTTCGCGCGCCTCTGCGAGCGTGGTCGCGACCGTCAGTTGCACGGCCGCGTTGGCCTCATCGAGCAGCTCACGGACGAGAAAGGCATCCGCGTCGTCGTCCTCGACGAGCAGCACCCGCAGTCGGGCTGCCGGCGCGCCGACAACGCCTGGTCCTCCACGCGGACCAGGTATGGGTACGACGGTTGGCTGCGCCATCGCGTCTGGCCCGGTGTCGCTGGTCAGGTGCCCGCCCCCTTCGCTCGCAGGCCGATGTTCTCCCAGACCGCACCGGGACACAACCGGAACCCATGAGCTGGCGCCGGGGTTATCTCCTCCGACCCGGACTTGTCCATTCTTAGGACGGATCGTGTTCACGCGCCGTAATCTCAACCTCACCTCTCGTGTTCATCCGTTCTTCACCTTCCGATAAGTTGCAGGAGGGAGGGCCACTTTGTCGGTCGCTGAGTAGGTACGACCCCGCGCCCCCTCTCACCGAACAATTCGCTGACGAACGAATCACTGACGCACGAATCTCCGCGGCCTGTCACGGCCACGGATCGCTGAACTCAGCGGCTCCCATTTACTCCTGACCGCCCGCCCGGGGACCTGCACGCGCGGGTAACTCGTTCCTGCCTTCCTAAGCCATCGCGAGGGGTTCCATGACCAACGTTCGTCACCACAAGACGCTCGGCCAGGCCGTTGGCGCGGACTCTGCGCCCAGCGCCGGATACCTCGACGCCCTTGTCCGTCGTGACATGCACGCCCCAGCCGTCGTGCTGCACGATCCCGCGCCCGCCGAACCCGTACGCCTCACGGTCATCGTGCCGACCCGGAACGAGGCCGAGAACGTGGAGGCCCTGCTGACTCGGCTCGGCCCAGCTGTCGTCGAGCTCTCGGCGGAGATCCTGGTGGTGGACGACAGCGACGACGGGACGTCCGATGTGCTGGCTCGTCACGCGTCCGCTTGCCCGGTCCCGGTACTCCTGTTGCACCGGCCCCCCGAGGCGCGAAACGGAGGTCTCAGCGGCGCCGTGATGGCCGGAGCCCGGCAGGCCCGAGGCGACTGGGTCCTGGTCATGGACGGCGACCTGCAGCATCCGCCCGACGCCGCGGCCATGCTCGCGCGCATCGCCATGCGCCACGAGGTGGACATCGTCGTGGGCACAAGGTACGCCGGCGGGGGATCGGTTGAGGGTCTCAGCGGTCCAGCGCGGATGGTCACGTCATCGTTCGCCACCCGGCTGGCCAAGACGTTGTTCCCGCGCAGGCTCGGCACCGTGACCGACCCGATGAGCGGCCTGTTCGCGTTCCGCCGGAGTGCGATCGATCTGGACCGGCTGAACCCGCTCGGCTTCAAGATTCTCCTGGAGCTACTGGTGCGCCACGGATCCGCGCGCGTCGCTGAGGTCTCCTATGAGATGGCGCCTCGGCACGCCGGTCGCTCGAATGCATCGCTGCGGGTGGGTCTGCTGTATCTCCGCCACCTGGCTCGGCTGCGCCTGCACCGCTTCGCCGGGCAGATTCGCGAGAAGCCGAGCTCTCAACGAGATCGGCTACGCGAACTCGGGCGGATGGTCGCATTCGGGCTAGTGGGTCTCTCCGGCATCGCCGTCAACACGCTCGCGCTGTGGACATTCTTCGAAGTCCTTGGCTGGCACCACCTGGTCGGCGCGGCGTTGGCCACGCAGGTGTCGACGGCGTGGAACTTCACCCTGGTGGATCGCCTGGTCTACCGGGGCGACCGCAGCCGCGATTGGCTCTCCCGGGCCGCTCCATTCTTCCTGCTGAACAACCTGCTCCTGGTGGTGCGACTGCCGGTCCTGCAGGCGCTCGTCTTGGTCGGGGTGGGTGTCCTGCTGTCGAACGCGGTCACCCTCTTGGCGCTGTTCATTGTTCGGTTCGTCATCAGCGACCGGGTTATCTTCGCCGGCGGCGATCAACGCGTTGTCGTCGGCGCCGAGCGCGCCGTCGGGCGAGATCCGGTCCGGCTCCTAGTCGACCTTGACGCGGCGCCGGTCGCGCCGGCCCCATCGAGGAAGCGACACGGCTACCTCGCATATCGCTACGATGTCGCCGGCGTGGTCACGATCGGTTCACAGATCATGCTGCCCGAGCTCGAGTTCTTCCGCGCGCAGTGGGTGCCCGACGCGGAGGTCGATATCGCGGTGCGAGTAGGCGATATCGGCGGTCGCGGGCCGAGGCGGCGCGCTGCTATGACCGAGTACGCGAATCAGCCGAGCCTGCGGTACGAGGAGCATCTCGGTCGGCTCGGCGCCAACTTCCGCATCGATCTTGGCCCGTCGATCGGCATCGAGGTCGGTCCGCTGCTCGCCCGCTCCCCGCATGTGGTCTACACCAACGTCATTGAGGCGCTGCTTCGCTTTGTGATGGTGTCGCGCGGCCGGATGCTGCTCCACTCCGCCTGCGTGAACCTCGACGGAGTCGGGGTCATGCTCTCGGCTCTCACCGACACCGGAAAGACCGCCACTGTGCTGCGGCTGCTGCGCGACCACGGCGGCATGTTCCTCTCCGACGACATGACCGTCGTTGACGCGAGCGGGACCGCGGTGTGTTACCCGAAGCCGCTGACGATCAGTTCGCACACGCTGCGGGCCGTACGCGCCAACGACCTGACTCCGAGCGAGTGGCGCCGGCTTCAGCTCCAGAGTCGGCTGCACTCCAAGGGCGGACGCTCGTTCGCGATGACTCTCAGCCGGTTCAATCTCCCGATCATGGGCATCAACGCCATCACGCAGAAGCTCATCCCGCCGCCCAAGTACAGCGTCGACCGTCTCGTGCCGTGCCGGATCGGCAGCGCGACCGGCGTCCAGGAGATGTTCATCCTCGAGCACGGCCCGTCTGCGGTCAGGGAGCTCGACCACGCCAGCACGTTGCAGCGGATGATCCAGAACACCGACGACGCGTACGGCTTTCCGCCCTTCCGTTATCTGGCGCCCGCGCTCACGATCGCCGGGGCCGGGTATACGCAGCTGCGTAACCGGGAGCGCGACATCCTCGCTGCCTTCCTTACTCATGTGCGTACGAGGATCGTCACCTCCGACTGCTACGGCTGGGCGGACGAGATTCCACGGCTCATCGGCGCCGGGTGCGCTCAACCCGCTGCCGGGACAGCGCAGGGCGCCGTCAGCGGTCTCTGCCTCGACATGCCCGCCTGGCCGAGGTGGAACGGACGGCTGCGCCCAAGGGGAGAAGCCGCGTGACCGCGGTTCGCGTATCCGAGACTCTTGTCGTCCCCGTCCGAGACCGTGAGCTGGAGGTCCGCCGCGCCGAGCGCGGCGCCTTAGCGTCGTGGGCCGAAGCGCGCCAATGGTGGCGTGTCGCGGCCATCGTGGGTATCGGCGCGGTTGCGCTGCTGGCGCGGATATGGGACCTGGATGCCTTGGGGTTCAATAGCGACGAGGCGGTGTACGCCGGGCAGGCGGCGTCGTTGGCCGGCAACCCCGTCTACTCCGACATGTTCCCCGCCTTCCGCGCGCATCCACTGCTGTTCCAGATCCTGCTGTCGCCGTTCTACCGAAGCGGTGAGGTCGATGTCGCGGGGCGCTTCGTGGTCGCCTGCTTCGGGGTGGCCACGGTCTTCGTGGTGTACCTGCTGGGCGCACGCCTGTACGGTCGCCGCGTCGGTCTGGTGGCGGCCCTGATCCTGGCCGTTATGCCGTACCACGTGGTCGTCACCCGGCAGGTGTTGCTCGACGGGCCCATGGTGCTCTTCGCGTCGCTCACGCTCTACTGCCTGGTCCGGTTCCTGGAGAGCGAGCGGACCGCCTGGTTCGTCGCCGCCGGGGGCATGCTCGGCATCACCGGGCTGACCAAGGAATCGAGCCTCGTGCTCGCCGGAGCGGTATACGCGTTCCTCGCCCTGACCCGTAGGGTGCGGCGGCCGGTCCGCCTTTCACTTCTCGCCCTGGTCGTCGCCGGCACCATTGTTGTGGCCCACCCGATCTCGCTGGCACTCGCCGGACACACGAGCACCGGCCGCGGCTACCTGGTGTGGCAACTGTTCCGGCGGCCGAACCACTCGGCGGGCTTCTACCTGGAGACCGTTCCGATCGCGGTCGGCCTGCTCGTCGTGGCATTCGCGCTCGGCGGGCTGTGGTGGCTGCGCCGCGGCTGGTCCTGGCGGGAGACCCTCCTGCTGTGCTGGGTCGGGACCCCGATCCTCTTCTTTCAGCTGTGGCCGGTCAAGGGTTTCCAGTACCTGCTGCCGGTGGTGACACCGACCGTGATACTCGCCGCCCGGGGGCTGCTCAGCATCCCCCTACCGCGCCGGCTGTCCACGCCGAGGGTTGCCATGCGGTCCCGGCTGGTCGCCGTCGCGATCGTCGTGGTGAGCCTCGTCGCCCCGACTTGGCGGGCAGTGTCCCATCAGGACGCCACGACCTTTCTGGCCGGGTCGGGCGGCGTGCCCGCCGGGCGGGAGGTGGGCCGGTGGCTGGCAGAGAACACGCCGCCCGGATCAGTCGTGCTCACGCTCGGGCCGTCGATGGCGAACATCATCCAGTACTACGGTCACCGGCGCAGCTACGGCCTTTCGGTCAGCCCGAATCCATTGCACCGCAACCCCACGTACACCCCCCTGCCCAACCCCGATCGGGCGCTACGCCAGAACGAGCTGCACTACATCGTGTGGGATGCGTACTCCGCCTCTCGATCGTCGTTCTTCTCCGAGCGCCTAATGACGCTGGTGCGCCGCTACCACGGGCGGGTCTTGCACACGGAGTACGTGCAGGGCCGCGACGCCGATGGCAACCCGACCCGGATCTCCGTGATTGTCGTCTACGAGGTGCGCCCATGAGAGCAGCATTCGCCATCGGATCCGTTGTGGCAGTCGTCGCGGCCATTGTCCCGGCGGCGCCGGCGCACGCACGGTCCACCGCCACGCCGATCGAACACTTCATCTTCCTGATGCAGGAGAACCACACGTTCGACAACTACTTCGGCACGCGGCCCGGAGTCGACGGCATCCCGCCCGGCACCTGCATGCCGGTCGTGCGCGCCAAGAAAACGCCATGCGTCAAGCCGTACCACATCGGAAGCAAGGGCAGCCTCGACCTCGACCACACCGAGCAGGCATTCCGGATCCAGTACAACGGTGGGCGCATGGACGGCTTCGTCGAGGGCGTGAGTACGCGGGGCAAGGACGGTCGCATGGCGATGGCGTACTACGACGACCGCGAGCTGCCATTCTATTGGAATCTCGCCGATGAGTATGTCCTCTTCGATCGGTACTTCAGCTCGTCGAACTCGGGCAGCATCCGCAACCACATGTACCGAGTCACCGGCAGCCCCGGCGGAACCGGCAAGACCGAAGCCATTCCGCCGGGCGGTTGGGGCGCCATCCCGACCATCTTCGACCGGCTTGAGGCCGCGGGAATCAGCTGGAAGTTCTATGTGGAGAACTACGACCCCACCATCACCTTCCGCACCAGGCTGTCGGCTCCCGACGTCGACCGCGGCGCACAGGTCATCTGGGTGCCGTTGCTGGGGTACGCCCGCTACATCGACAATCCGAAGCTGTTTTCCAAGATCGTCGACCTCGATGAGTACTATGACGACGCGGCGCGCGGCGACCTTCCCGCTGTCTCCTTTATCGCTCCGTCCGGCGACAGCGAACACCCGCCCGGCAGCATCCAGGCCGGACAGACGCTGATCCGCACCCTGCTTACCCAGCTCATGCGTTCGCCGTTGTGGGACTCGTCCGCGTTCCATTGGTCCTATGACGACTGGGGGGGTTGGTACGACCATGTTCGGCCGCCGCAGATCGATGAGCACGGCTATGGCTTCCGGGTGCCCGCGTTGCTGGTCAGCTCCTACGCCAAGCGCGGCCATGTCGACTCGACCACGCTCGACTTCACGTCGGCGTTGAAGTTCATCGAGGTGAACTGGGGACTCAAGCCGCTGGCCGAGCGCGACAGCAAGGCCAACACCTTCCTCGACGCGTTCGACTTCTCACGTCCGCCGCGGCGGGCGGAGCTCGTCGGGGCCGAACGCAACCCGCCGCCGCAGGTCCAGGCCAACTCCGCCCCGGTCTTCGGGGCCTACGCCACCGTCGGCGCGCTCGCCGTGCTGCTATTCGCGCTCGCCGCCACGCCCGGTCGTGTGCGCGCGAGTTGGTGGCGGCGTCGGACCCGGGTTCCGCCGACCGACCGCGCGGGAGGCGATCCGTGATCGTGCGTCGACTCCTCTCCCTCAGCCTTCTGGTGGGGTTAGCGGTGGCCGCAGCCGTGGTCGTCCGGCCGGACGGGGCGTCGGCGGCCGCGGCCACGCCCGCGGCGAGCGCCGGTGTCCTCAATCTGCAGACGGTGCCGCCGCTAAGAGGCGTCGTGGTCACGGTGGATGGTGCGACCGCGCGATCGGATGAGCGCGGCCGCATCGTCGTCCTCGTGCGTGACTTCGTCGGTCTGGAGAGTCGCCTCATGGTGGTGCCGACTCGGATCGCGCCCGACCGCGAAGTCGTCTTCGACCGGTTCCGCGGCCAGCTCTCCCGGGGCGGGCGAGGCGAGGTAGTAGAGCTTGGCGTGCGTACGCGGCGGCTCGTCTCGTGGCGATTCATGGACCGCTTCGGCGATCTGGTTCCGGCGACGCGGATCGCGTCGATGCGACTGCGCAGCAACACCGGCGAGGTCTTCGAACTCAGCGGGCCGCAGGTTGGCGCGCCGCTCTGGGTCCCGGAGAGCCGCACTCAACAAGGCCCCAATGGCCTGGTCTCCAAGCGGCTGTACTACGTCGTGGACAACGCGATCATCGACGGCACTTCTGTGGTGAACAAGGCGCAACAAAGGTTCGTGCCGTGGGACCAGGCGAGCTGGACGATTCAGATCCTGTTCTTCCAGGTCGCGTTCACCGGGACCGACCTGTTCTTCGGCAGCCAGGCCGGCTCCGGCATCGAACTGATCGGTCCCACCGGCATGGTCGTGCGATTGCCGTTCGGGCCCGGCGGCTCGGTGACCCTGCCGGACTTGCCGCGTGGAACTTACGACGTCAAGGTCTACGGCGGTGGCCTCTCCTTCGCCCGACCGGTCAGCATCAGCAAGGACCAGACGGTGACTCTCAGCGTCATCACCTGGCTCAATCTTGTGCTGGCCGGCCTGGCGCTAGCGTCGGCCGCCATCGGCCTCGTTGCCCTGGGCCGGCCGACCGTTCGCACGAGCGTCCGTCGAGCCGCCGTCCGCGCGGCCCGGGACGGACATTCGCGGTGGCGGGGGCTCCCGGCCGGCCGGCGCGCGGCCGCGATTTTCGTCGTGGTAGTCGTGACCGTCGCCGGCCTGTTCCCCGCCAAGTCCGCCGATGCCCTGCCGCCAGGCGCGGATGGTCTTTCGTCGCAAGCCGACCCGGTGCCGGTGCTCGCGTACTACTACATCTGGTTCACGCCGACCTCGTGGAACCGCGGGAAGATCGATTATCCGCTACTGGGGCGCTACTCGAGCGACGACGTCGAGATCATGCGCCGGCATGTACGGATGGCGAAGGCCGCCGGCATCGATGGCTTCCTGGTCTCCTGGAAGCACACGCCGCTGCTGGACGAGCGGCTCGCAAAGTTGGTCGGGGTAGCCCGGGCGGAGGATTTCCGGCTAGGCATCGTCTACCAGGGGCTCGACTTCCAACGGGATCCGCTCCCGCTCGCGACTATCAAGTCCGATCTCAACCTCTTCGCCGACCAGTATGCCACCGACCCGGCGTTCGACATTTTCGGCAAGCCCATCGTGGTGTGGACAGGGAGCAACCGGCAAACCCGCGCCGAGATCGGGGCCACGGTCGCCGCAGTGCGAGACAGGCTGCTGGTGCTCGGCAACGCCAAGAGCGTGCAGGAGATCCAGGCGATCGGACCAGCTATGGAAGGGCAGGCCTACTACTGGTCGTCCGTCGACCCGTTCCAGCCCGCCACTCAGACCAAACTCGCCGCGATGGCCCGCGCCGTTCACCTTCTCGGCGGTGTGTGGGTAGCTCCGGCCGCACCGGGTTTCGACGCCCGGCTTGTCGGCGGGAAAAGGGAGGTCTTGAGACGTGACGGGGAGACGCTGCGCGCATCCATGGCCGCCGCGCGGGCCTCGGAGCCGGACGCCATCGGACTGATCAGTTGGAACGAGTTCAGCGAGAATACCCACATCGAGCCCAGCGAGCGGTATGGGACAACGGATATCAACGCGCTCGCCGCCATGCTCGGTGCCACGACACAGATCACGGTGCCAAGGGACAGCAGCGAGGCGCTGACCGAGCAGTCCGGCCTGAACAGTTGGCAAGCGCTCATGCTCGCCAGTGGACTGATCGGGCTCCTCTCCGCCCTCGCCGCCTGGCGCCGCCGCCGGTCTCGCACCGATGACCCCGGCAACACCGGATACGACGAGGTATCGGCGAGGGCACCGCGATGAGGACGAGGTGGATCGGCGCCGTCGTTACCGTCCTGGCCCTTGTGGGCGCCGGCATTGGTCTTGCCGCGCTACGCCGAGCCGAGGAGCCCGGTGTTGACGAGGCGGTCGTGGCGGCCGTCGGAGACATGGCGTGTGCTGGCGAGTCGGGCGCGGATGTCCAGGTCACCGACGGGCAGGAACGGTGCGCGCACGGGGCCGTCAGCGACGCGATCGTCGCGGCGCGGCCCGACGTCCTGCTCGCCCTTGGTGATCTTCAGTACGAAGAGGGTGCGCCGGGTACTTGGCAGCCGTACGACCGGACCTATGGCCGCTTGCGCGCGATCACCCGCCCGGTACCTGGAAACCACGAATACCTCACACCGCACGCGGAGGGTTACTTCTCCTACTTTGGCGACCAAGCCGGCCCCGCGGATCGCGGCTACTACGGCTTCGATGTCGGTTCCTGGCACTTGGTGGCGCTGAATTCCGAGTGTTCGGACGTGGGCGGGTGCGGTAAGGGCTCTGCCCAGGTCGCCTGGTTGCGGGCCGAACTCGCGGCGCATCCCTCGCGGTGCGTCCTGGCCTACTGGCATATACCCCGGTTCAGCTCCGGCGACCACGGAGACAGTGAGGCATACCGCACGTTCTGGAGTGTGCTCGCCTCGTACGGCGCGGACGTCATCCTCAATGGCCACGACCACAACTACGAGCGCTTCGCCCCTCTCGCCGAGAACGGTCTGCGCAACGACGCCAACGGCATGCGCGCGTTCGTCGTCGGCACGGGCGGCCGCAACCTGCGTCCCGCACATACCCCGCGCGAAGGGAGCGAGCGGCTCATCGACGACAGCTTCGGATTCCTGTCTCTAAAGCTGCGCGCCGACAGCTACGCCTGGAGCTTCATCTCGATCGATGGTGTCGCCCTCGACGCCGGAGAGGATCGGTGCCATTGATTCAACTCGTTCCCCCACCCTCCACATTGGAAGAAACCTTAGTCGATAGCAAGAGCAGAGGAGTGTCAATGTCAGGTCGAGCTAAGGCCCGGGCCGTGATCGTGTTGATCGGCAGCGTGTTCGGGCTGAGCATCATGGCGTTGCCGGCGACTCCGGCATTCGCGGCGACCGTCAACGCGGTCGCGGATAGCTACGTCGACGCAGCCAGCCCGACCACGAACTTCGGTACGAGAACGTACCTGCGTGCGGACGGTTCCCCGGTACGACGGGCGTACCTCCGGTTCGTGGTCTCCGGGGTGGGCGCGGCCGGCTCGGCGTTGCTCAAATTCCACGCGCAGTCGGGTAGTGCGGGCGTCGAGGTGCGTGCCGTAACCACCAACGGTTGGGGCGAGAACACCATCACCTTCAACAACGCGCCGGCTGTCGGTGCGGTCCTCGCCACCACCGGCGGGTTCGCCGCCGGGACCTGGCAGACCGTGGACGTGTCGGCCTTCGTCAAGGGAGACGGCACATACTCCTTTGCGATCACCACCACCGATAACACCGCGGTCAAGTTCAGCAGCCGGGAGACCACGAACGAGCCACAGCTGGTCGTGCCGGCACCGGCGTCTCCGTCGCCATTCCTGGTGAGCAAGGTCGGATCGAGCTACCGTGCGGTATCCCAATCGACCGGCCTCACCTACAACGGATCGCTGAAGTTCGTCGTGGAGAGCGCTGTTCATGACCTCGAGGTGTACGGCGGAGGGCGGGTGAACTTCACCGCAGGCACCTTCGATTTCGGCGCCGAGTACTTCAAGTTCTTCGACCTTCACGGGGTGGAGTTCGTCGGAGCGGGAATGAATCTCACCATCATCCAGAACAACAGCAGTGCCGCGGCCGACACCGAGCCGTTCAACTTCACTGGTGCTTTCGACGTCACCGTTCGGGATCTGACCGTCGCCGCCGGCGGCCCGGTCCGCACCACCAGCGACGCGCTCGACTTCGACAACGGAAACAACGTGCTGGTCGAGCGGGTCAAGGTCACCGCGTCGCGCGGTCGAGGCGTCGTCTTCGACGGGAAGAACGACGCGTGGCAGTCGCTCGGCAACGTCGTCCGCGACTGCGTCATCACCGGCACGGATGGCGACGGGATCGAGCTGCTCGCGTCCAGCCAGAACACCATCACCGGATGCACCATCACCAACGTGGGCGGGCACGGCATCCAGGTCAACAAGTCCTCAACCCTGGCCGACCAACCGAACAAGAAGGCCAATGACAACGTGATTACGAACAACGTGATCGACCAGGCCGGTCAGGATGGCATCAACGTCGTCAGCGGCGACCGCAACCGCATCACCAACAACACAATCACGAACAGCTCTAACGTCTCGACCGGTCGCGACGGCATCCGGATTACCACGGGCGACTCGATCGCCTGCGACGACAACGTCGTATCCGGGAACACCGCAACGGACAACCAGACGCCGAAGACACAGAAGTACGGCCTGAACATCACCGCGGCCCTGTGTCATCGGACGGTGGTCGGAACGGGCAACAACTTCAGCGGCAACCTGATCGCGCCCGTGCACGACCTCGGCACGGGAACGATCTACCTATAGCCACCCCTCCAAGATCCCGCCGATAATGTCCTGGAGGTCATGATCGGCGGGAGAACGGGACGCTGAGCTCATGATCACGAGGATCTTGAGGTCTAGATACGGCCGCCGGCCGCGGAGTCGGACGAGATTCGCTGGGCCAGGTAGATCGGCACGATCGACGCCACGATGAGCACGGCGGCCACGACGTTGATGACGGGCGCCTGATTCGGCCGGAACAGGTTGGCGAAGATCCAGATCGGCAGCGTCTGCACCCCTGGACCAGCGGTGAACGTGGTCACGATGATTTCGTCGAAGGAGAGCGCGAAGGCGAGCAGGCCACCGGCGAAGAGCGCTGACCGGATGAGCGGGAAGGTGACGAACCGGAAGGTCTGGAACGTGTCCGCGCCGAGGTCCGCGCTCGCCTCCTCGAAGTTTCCGCCGAGACGGCGAAGCCGTGCCAACACATTGTTGTACACGACCACGACGCAGAAGGTGGCGTGCCCGATGATGACCCAGAACAGCCCTTTTTCGAGGCCCAAGGGCCGGATCGCGGTCTGGTAGGCACTGTCGAGCGCAATGCCCGTCACGATGCCGGGTAACGCGATCGGTAACACGATGAGGAGCGAGATCGAGTCGCGGCCGAAGAACCGGAACCGGCCGACCGCGAACGACACCATGGTTCCCAGGACGAGTGCGATGGCCGTCGCGCCAAGTCCAGCCTTCACAGACGTCCACAGTGCACTCCGTGCACCTTGGCTCTCCCACGCGGCCACCCACCAGTCGGTGGTCCAGCTCGGCGGCGGCCACGCGAACGTGCGGTCGGCGTTGAACGAGTTGAGCAGGACTATGGCGAGCGGAACGTAGATGAAGGCGAGACCGAGGGCCATCGCGGCGCGCAGCAGCCAGCGGGTTGCCGGGGATATGGTCATCGCTCCTCCCTCACAGCTGGTTGAGCGCGCCGGAGCGACGCACGGCCACGAGGTAGCCGATCATGATGAAGACGGGAATGGTGGCCAGTGCGGCTGCGAACGGCAGGTTGTTGGCCGCGCCGATGTTCGCGTACACGACGTTGCCGATGAGCTGCGTCTTGCCGCCCACGATCTGGACGGTGATGTAGTCACCGAGCGACAACGAGAATGTGAAGATTGAACCCGCGATGACCGATGGAATGATCATGGGCATGACGATCGACCGAAAGGTCCGCGCGCCCCGGCCGCCGAGGTCCGCCGACGCCTCCAGCAACGAGTTCGGCAGCCGGTCAAGTCCGGCGTAGATGGGCAGGATCATGTACGGAAGCCAGAGGTATGCCAGCACCAGAACGGTCGCCGTAAGTCCGTAGCCCGGGCCGTTACCGGCGCCGCCCAACAGCCAGTCGACCGGGCCGCCGTTGGCGAGCATGACCCGCCATGAGTAGGCCTTCACCAGGTAGCTCGCCCACAGCGGGGTGAGGATCGCGATCACCAGCCACGCACGGACGCGGGGTGAGGCCACCTTCGCCATGAAGAACGCCATGGGAAGCGCGATCACCGCGTCGACGATCGTGACCGCCGCGGCCACCCCGACGCTGCGGAACGCCACGTTCCGATAGACGGCCTCGGTGAGGATGATGCGGAAATTGTCGAGCGTCGGCTCGCGGACGAGAGTGCCGGTAAAGGTGTTCACCGTCCACAGTGATGAGATGAGAAGGATCGCGAGGGAGCCGAGGTATGCCACCACGAGCCAGGCCATAGGAGCCGACAGCAGAATACTGAGCCGGGCCCACGCGTGACGATGCAGCCAGGAGGCGAGCCTCCGGGTCGGCCCTCCAGCGGCGACATTGGCGCCGGAGGGCCGATCCACAGTGGAGACAACGGACAAGGCTCAGCCCTTGATTGTGGTCCAGGCCTGGGTCCAGGCCGAGTAGTCCTTGCACTTGACGTCGGTGCGTCCGTCAAGGCACTGCTCGATCGGGGTCGTCCAGTACCAGACCTTGCTGAAGTACGCCTCGTCACTGGCGTGGAATGTCTCGCAGAACTTCGGGTCTCCGCTTAGCTCGGCGGCTTTGCCGCAGGCCAGCCCGTTCGATGGTGCCTCGCCGAACCATGCCGCCACTCCCCCGTTGGCGTCGGGTGATATGATGTGATTCATCCACATGTAGGCACAGTTGGGGTGCTTGGCCTTGTCCGAGATCATCCACGTGTCGGACCATCCCGTCGAGCCCTCGGACGGCAGGATCGCCTCAACTGGAGCCTTCTCGGCCACCGCGTAGTTGGTGATGACCTGCCACGTGGTTCCGACCACGGTGTTGCCCGACTTGAATGCCTGGATCGCCTTGAGGTAGTCCGACCAGTATTCGCCGATGACCGTGTTCTGTTGCTTGAGCAGGTCCACGGCCGCCGCGAACTGGGTGTCGTCGAGCGCGTACGGGTTTTTGATGTTGAGTTCTGGCTTGTGAGTCATGAGGTAGACCGCCGCGTCGGCAATGTAGATCGGCGAGTCGTAGGCGGTTACCTTGCCCTTATAGGGCGAGTTCGCGTCGAACACCACGTTCCACGAGGTTGGGGCCGGGGTCACGACGTCGGTGCGCCACATCAGTAGGTTCGCGCCTCGGCCGTGCGGAATCCCATAGGGGACGCCATCGACCGAGTTCCAGGCCTTGCTCTTCAGGCCGTCAAACACGTCCTTGTAATTCGGGACCAGGTCGGTGTTGACCGGCGCGACGTCGCCACCGTAGATCAGGCGAAGCGACGCGTCGCCGGACGCCGAGACCGCGTCGTACTCGCCGCTCTTCATCAGGGTCACCATCTCGTCCGACGTATTGCCGAGCTTGACGTTGACCTTGCAGCCGGTCGTCTTCTCGAAGCCGCTAACCCAGTCGAAGTTCTTGTCGTTCGATCCGTTCTCGACGTAGCCCGCCCACGCGATGAGGTTGACCTGCCCCTCGCCTGCGCCGAGCGCGGCGAGCTTCGCGCGCTCGGGCGGCTTCAAACCACCGCCCGGAGCCGGCGTACCGCCGCCATCGCCACCGCAGCCGGCCAACGCCAGCAGTCCCGCCGCGGCTATCGCGGTCAGGATTCTGAGTTTCTTCACTGTCACTCTCCTTTGAGTGGATCTTCAGAAATGGGTACGGATACGACGTGCTCGGCGTGCCAGGTCAGACGAACCGGGTGTTCGCGCATTGCCGCGACATCGGCCGACGTTGTCTGCTGGTTCTGCTGTACGGCGACAAGGCGCCCGCCGGCGTCGAGGTCGACGACGAAGCGCGTCGCCGGCCCCGCGTAGATCACCTCGGCGACTCGACCCGCGGCCGAGATCTCGTCAACCGATGGGGCGGTGCCGTTGAGGCGGATCTTCTCCGGGCGGATGGAGAAGACGCCGGCGCGGCCGAGGACCTTCTCCGCCGTCGCGCCGGTCAGCAGGTTGGACGTACCGACGAAGCCGGCCACAAACGCGGAGGCCGGGTGTTCGTACACCCCGGCTGGCGTACCGATCTGCTCGATCCGGCCGTGGTTGAAGACGGCGATCCGGTCACTCATCGTCAGCGCTTCTTCCTGATCGTGCGTGACGAAGACGAACGTGATCCCGACCTCGCGCTGGATCGCCTTGAGCTCGACCTGCATCTCCTCGCGGAGCTTGAGATCGAGCGCGCCAAGCGGCTCGTCGAGCAGCAGCACCCTGGGCCGGTTCACGAGCGCCCGGGCCAGCGCCACCCGCTGCCGCTGACCGCCGGACAACTCAGTGGGCTTGCGTTCCCCGTACCCCTCGAGCCGGACCGTCTGCAGGGCTTCGCTGGCCCGGCGGCGGCGCTCCGCCTTGCCGACCTTGCGCACCATCATTCCGTACTCCACATTGGACTGAACGGTCATGTGGGGGAAGAGCGCGTAGTCCTGGAACACGGTGTTGACGTCGCGCTCAAATGGCGCCAGCCGCGTGACGTCCCGGCCGCTGAGCGTGACCGTTCCGGCCGAGGGCATTTCGAAACCGGCGATCATCCTCAACACGGTCGTCTTACCCGAACCCGAGGGACCGAGCATGGAAAAGAACTCGCCGTCGGCGATCTCCAGGTCGATGCCGGCGACCGCCTCGACCTGGCCGAACGACTTTCGCAAACCGGACAACCGAATCGCGGGCGCAGTCTCAGCCGACACTTGCTCGCACTCCATACATACGGATTATGGATCTCGTTGCGCGACTGCACAACGGATCCCTGGCTGGCAGCATAGTCTGACAACGGATCCCGTAGTCAAGCACCGTTCGAGCACCGTTGCCAGATCGTTCCCGGCCGCGGTTGAGTGCACCGAACCTCGCAGCGTTTGCGTGATCCGGTGACGCGAGGGCTACCGCTCGTAACACTGCTCCGGTGTAATGAAATCCGGCCCGTGGCCGTGGGGTCCAGAGGGGAGCCGGCAGGTGGAGAGTGAAACCGCGCGGCTCGTCAACGGGGTCGGTTCGTTGGTCGCTCGGACACTGCTGGTGGGTCTGTCGGTGTTCACCGGCCTGACGGCACCGGGATGCGCCGCCGATGCCGGTGGCCCGACGCAGGTGGCGGCGCCGCAGCCGTGTGACCGGAAGATCCCCACGTTTCCGATCCGCCCCCGTCGGACCGAGGGCCAGGACGGCACGATGGTATACGTGCAGACCGTCACGCCGATCCTCGCCGCGGCGCCGCAATCGGGTCACCTGTGCCGCTACCGCGACAGCGACCTGGCCGCGTTCGCGACGCTGACGCCGCAGCAGCTTGAGGCACTGCCGGGCATCCTGAATCCATTGCCCGTCGCCAAGCCGATCACCTGCGCGGACGCCGGCGCCGGACTCGCGTTCGATCTGCTGCGCGTCGTTGATTCCGACGGAGCGCAGCGGCGGGTCGTCGTTGGGCACGATGGCTGCTCCGGTGTGATGACGGACGGCCAGATCCGGTCCAGCTCGGCCGATCTGCTCAAGTGGCTGGACCGGATTCTCAGCGACGAGGGGAGATTGCCGTTGCCGGCGACGCCGCCGTCCACACCCAGCGCCTGAGGTTGGCTACTCTCGCCACATGGAACAGCTCCTTTACGAGCCGGTGCACGCCGAGTTTCGCGATCTCTGCCGCGAATTCCTTGCCCGTGAAGCGGTCCCGCACCACGCGCAGTGGGAAAAGGCTGGGCTGGTCGATCGCGAGATCTGGCGCAAGGCCGGAAAGGCCGGGCTACTCGGCCTGGACGTCGACGAGCAGTACGGCGGGGGCGGCCAGCGTGACTTCCGGTACAACGCCGTGCTGGTGGAGGAGATCATCCGCGCGGGTTGTTCCGGGCTGGGATTCGGGCTACACAACGACGTCGTCGCTCCGTATCTCACGGAGCTCACGAGCGAGGACCAACGCAAGCGGTGGCTGCCGGGCTTCTGCTCCGGCGACATGATCACGGCGATCGCGATGAGTGAGCCTGGCGCTGGCTCCGACCTGGCCGGGGTACGGACCACGGCGGTTCGGGAGGACGATGGTTACGTCCTCAATGGACAGAAGACGTTCATCACGAACGGTGAGCACGCCGACCTGGTGGTCGTCGTGGCGAAGACCGCCACCGACCAGGGGGCGCACGGCGTCAGCCTGATCGCGGTCGAGCGCGGTACACCCGGATTCACCCGCGGCCGGCGGTTGGAGAAGGTTGGGCTGAAGGCCAATGACACCGCGGAGCTGTTCTTCGACGACTGCCGGGTCGGAGCGGACAACCTCATCGGTACCGAGAATCACGGTTTCTACCACCTCATGGCGAACCTGCCCCGGGAGCGTCTGGGCATCGCGGTGGCGGCGGTCGCCGCCGCGGAGGAGGTTCTTGCCCTGACGCTCGAGTACGCCCGTACCCGTCAGGCCTTCGGCCGCCCGATCGGACAGTTCCAGCACAACCGTTTCGTCCTAGCGGAGCTGGACACCGAGGTCACAATCGCCCGTACCTTCCTCAATCATTGCATCACCGAGTTCAACGCCGGTCGGCTGACCGTGACGGACGCGGCGAAGGCCAAGTGGTGGACGACCGAGCTGCAGAATAAGGTCGCCGATCGCTGCGTCCAGCTGCATGGCGGGTATGGCTACATGCTTGAGTACCCGGTCGCCAAGGCCTGGCTGGACAGCCGTGTCCAGACGATCTACGGCGGAACGACAGAGATCATGAAGGAGATCATCGGCCGCGGTCTCGGGCTGTGACGCGTTGTCCGCGTCATGCCATTCGGCCAGTCCCGGACGGCTCGACCCCGAACGATCCGGAGCCGGCTTGCAAACGGAGTGCAACCCAGTGCGCGAGGATGGACACATGAGCAGCGCCGTCGCCGTCCAGGCCCCAGCGGCCGTTGATGTCACCCGGATCCAGCGGCGTACCCTCCGCGTCCTCGTCCTGACCCAGCTGGTCGGGGGTGTCGGCGTGGCGATCGGCATCGCTGTCGGTGCCCTGCTGGCTGCGCGGATGGGCGGCACGGCGATCTCCGGGCTCGGCCAGAGTTCCCTGGTCGTGGGTGCCGCGCTGCTGGTGCTACCGGTCACCCGCCTCATGCGCGCGCGCGGGCGTCGACCCGGTCTCGCCGTGGCGTATTTCATTGGCGCGGTCGGCGCGGTGGTGGTGTTCGCGGGCGCGGCCCTCGACTCCCTGCCTTTGCTCTTCGCCGGCCTGTTCCTGTTCGGGGGTGGAAACGCCGCCAATTATCAAGCGCGCTACACGGCCGTCGACCTCGCACCGCCCACCCGGCGCGGAAGGCAACTCTCCTGGGTGGTCTGGGCCACGACCATCGGCGCGGTCGCCGGCCCCAACCTGGCCCCGCTCGCTGATAAGACCGTCCACAGGTTCGGTGCGGCGACGTACTCCGGCCCATTCGTGTTCAGTGCGCTCGCGTTCCTGGTCGCGAGTCTGGCAGTCATGCTGTGGCTGCGTCCGGATCCGCTGCTTACGGCTCGTACGCTCGCCGCCTCCTCCGATGCGGCGCCAGGGCCCACGCGTGGGTCTGGATTCCGGGCGGCGTTGCGCGAGGTCGCCGCGTCTCCGGGAGCGCGGCTGGGGATCGCCTCGGTTGCGGTGGGCCACGTCGTGATGATCGGCGTCATGGCGATGACGCCCGTTCACATCGGTCAGGCCGGCCATCCCGAGGGGGACACGCTGCGGATCGTGGGAATCGTGCTGAGCGTTCATATTGCGGGGATGTACGCACTTTCGCCGGTCACTGGGTGGCTCACCGACCGGATCGGTCGCCGTCCGGTCATCCTCGGCGGAATCGCGCTGCTCATCGCTGCCTGCGCCGTCGCGGGCACGGCCGGCCACGACACGCCGCGCCTCTCGTTCGGGCTGATCCTGCTCGGCATGGGCTGGTCGGCCACGATGGTGGCCGGGTCGACGCTGCTGTCTGAATCCGTCGGGGTCGAGAACAAGCCATCGGTGCAGGGCCTGTCGGACTTCGTCATGGGCCTGGCCGGCGCTTTGGCTGGCGCACTGAGCGGGGTGGTCGTGGCGTGGTCTTCGTACGCGACTCTCACCATGCTCGCGGCGGTGGTGACCGTGCCGCTGATCGCCTTGGCGCTGCGCCCGGTACGGGTGGCGGTGGTGAGGGGGAGCTAGGTGCGGCTGACCGACTTGTGGCGGCGCCTGGAGGAGACCTTCGGGCCCGAGTACGCGGCCAGCGTGGCCCATGATCAAGTGTTCCCGCAGCTGGGCGGTCGGACGATCAATCAGGCGCTGGCGGCCGGCGAGGAGATAGTCAAGGTGTGGCGGGCCGTCGTGGCGGCGTATCCGGACCGGGTTCCGGCGCGCCTGCGCTGACCTGACTCCTGCGGCCGCCCTGCGGCCTCGCTGAGGTGCGGCGTGTTGGTGCTTGCGTCGAACAGTTGTACGCCTATGGTGGTTCGTGCGCGGTTGTCCACAGGCGTTGAGGGTCGGTTATCCACAGCTTCGGCGTTGCCCCTCGAATCTGTCGGACCCGGCGCATAGCGTGTGAGCGCGTGACCGTGACGAAGCGTCGACCGAAGAACGACACCAAGACCGCGAACGACCCGGGGATGGCAGACATGGCTACAGGGCCCGACCGCGAGAAGGCGCTGGGACTCGCCCTCGCGCAGATCGACAAGCAGTACGGGAAGGGCTCAGTGATGCGCCTCGGCGACCGCCCGGCCGTGCCGATGGCCGTGATCCCGACTGGGTCCATCGCGCTGGACGTCGCGCTCGGTATCGGCGGCCTGCCCCGTGGGCGTGTGATCGAGGTGTACGGGCCCGAAGCGAGCGGGAAGACGACTGTCGCGCTGCACGCGGTCGCCAACGCACAGAAGGTCGGCGGAATCGCGGCGTTCATCGACGCGGAACATGCGCTCGACCCCGACTACGCCCGCGCGCTGGGCGTCGATACGGATGCGCTCCTGGTCTCCCAGCCCGACACGGGCGAGCAGGCACTCGAGATCGCCGACATGCTGATCCGGTCCGGCGCGCTCGACATCATCGTCATCGACTCCGTCGCCGCGCTCGTGCCGCGGGCGGAGATCGAGGGTGAGATGGGGGACAGCCACGTCGGCCTCCAGGCGCGTCTGATGAGTCAGGCGCTGCGAAAGATAACCGGCGCGTTGAGCAATTCCAACACCACCGCGATTTTCATTAACCAATTGCGCGAAAAGATAGGAGTTATGTTCGGATGTGGATCTTGGAGGACTAAAGTCACGCTGGCCGACGGAGAGCGAATCCCGATCGGGCGGATCGTGGATAGGAAACTTGCGGTGGAAGTTCTTTCCTACGACGCGGACCTGGGCAAGGTTGTGCCAAGGAAGGTCGTGAACTGGTTCAACAACGGCGAGGCCGATGAGTTCTTCGAGTTCACGGTTGAACGAGCTGGCGGCGGGTCGGGGCGCGGTCGGGCCAGGCTGGCATTCACACCGAATCATTTGATCAGAACCCCGGGTGGGTGGCGGGAAGCTAGTGAGATTGTTGTGGGTGACCGCGTCATGCTCGCTCAGCCGCACGTCCTCAGCCCGACACAGTGGGAGGTCATCCTAGGGGCTCTGATGGGCGATGGTTGCCTGTCTCGCGCCGTCCGAGTCGACGCCGAATGCGCTCGATTCCGGATGGGGCACGGAGGTAAGCAGGCGCGCTACCTCGACTGGAAAGTCTCTCTGCTCGAAAACATTCCTCACTCACTCACCTCAAACGCCAAGGGTGCGGTCTTCGCCGATTTCACAACACTCGCCGAGCTAAACGAGCTCTACCGTGCCGTATACATTGGCGACGGCAAGAAGCACTTCGGCGACGAGTACCTAAAGGCGCTCACGCCGCTGGCGCTTGCTATCTGGTACATGGATGATGGCGGATTCACGCTTCGTTCCAAGGGCCGAAAAGAGCGTACGCAGGGTGGCAGCGGGCGGATCGAGATCTGTGTGGAGGCCATGAGCGAAGGCTCGCGTGAGCGGCTCGTCGCCCACCTACGGGACGTGTGGGGAATCGACGGAAAGCTCATTCGAAAAGGATCTAGGCAGGTAAGTGCAATTCTGTTCAGCACCGCGGCCACGGCACGGTTTCAGGAGTTGGTCGCGCCCTATGTTCATGATTCGATGGCCTACAAATTACTTCCGCGCTTCCAGGGGCAATGCGCCGTCGCGCCAGAGTTCGTGAAGCCAACACTTCAGCTGACACCCGCACGAGTGCTCGGCATCAAGCTGCGTCGGGACTACAAGATTATGAGCCGCTACGACATCGAGGTTGAGGGCTCACATAACTATCTCGCCGACGGGGTGATGGTGCATAACAGCCCCGAAACGACCAGCGGTGGTCGAGCGCTCAAGTTCTACGCGTCAGTGCGGCTCGATGTTCGTCGCATCGAGACGCTGAAGGATTCCACCGAAGCGGTCGGAAATAGGACAAGAGTAAAAGTTGTGAAGAATAAGTGCGCTTCGCCTTTCAAATCCGCAGAGTTCGATATTCTTTGGGGGAAGGGCATTTCCCGCGAAGGATCTCTTATCGATGTGGGCGTCGAGCAAAATATCATTCGCAAGTCGGGTGCCTGGTACACGTACGAGGGCGATCAGCTCGGCCAGGGCAAGGAGAACGCCCGCAGTTTCCTCACGGAGAACCCGGACGTCGCCGCCGAGATCGAGAAGAAGATCCTCGAAAAGCTCGGGGTGGGGCAGGCCCAGGACGAGGCCGGCGGTCCGGCGCTGCCGCCAGTGGACTTCTGAGCCGACGGCAGGTCGCGAAGCCATGACCGGTAGGCGGCGTGGTCGGACGGGGCGGGGTTGGGACGCGGCTCCGCCCCTCGCGCGGGCAACGGGCTCGAGACAAGGATCGGAACGCGATCCGCGAGCGAACGGCCCGGCGTCCACGCTCGAGACGCATGCCGAGACCGAGCAGGCCGACCCTGCGGAACGGGCGCGAGAGATCTGTCTGCGCCACCTAGCGATCCGGCCGAGGACCAAGGCCGAATTGGCCTCGGCGATGCGACGCAGCGGCGTCCCGGCCGAGATCGCCGCGGAGGTGCTGGCGCGCTACGGCGAGGTCGGCATCATCGACGACAAGGCGTTCGCCCGGGCCTGGGTGACCAGTCGGCACCACGGACGCGGCCTCGCCCGCCGCGCACTCGCCGCCGAGTTGCGCCGCAAGGGTCTCGATGGCGAGGCGGTCGACGCTGGCCTAGATGAACTGGATCTCGACACAGAGGCGGAGACCGCCCGGGCCTTGGTCGACCGCAGGCTGCGCGCCGACCGGGGCGGTCCCACCAAGGCGCTCGTGCGCCGGCTGCTCGGCATGCTCGCCCGAAAGGGCTATCCGGCTGGACTGGCGATCCGTGTGGTCAAGGAGGCCCTCGCCGAGCGAGAACAGGACGTCGACCTCGACGCCGCCGAGCTTGAAGCCTTTGAGGACTCAGCTGAGGACTCGGGTGAGGTCGCATCGTCGTCGGTCTGAGAATTCTCGTGCGCGTAGCTGATCGATCGCTGTGGCATTCGCGCAGGTAGCAACAGCCGCCGGGCGCATCGAGCCCGCGATTCCGAGCGCGGATCTAGATCATCTGTCCTTGACCTGGCGGACCGTCAGGGCCTAGCCTCGGCTGTACCGGGAGTAAGACGAACCACCGCGGGACAACCGCACAACATAAATCGCGTAACGAAATCACATCAATTGGGAATGGCTGGTGACGCGACGGACGCAAGGGAACATCGTCGCGACCGGCAACACAGAAGTTAGCAAAACGACACAAGCTGGTAATCGATCACGAAGCCCTAGACGAAGCAGAGCAGGAAGGTCCAAGGCGCTGCGTGATGACGGCGTCGCCTCGCGATAGGCGGCGTCCGACCGCCGTACGGTTCCGATCAGGTGGTCGAAGCAGTTCCCTCACGGTGGACCCGACTCTCCCGCAGCAGACGCCGCGTCGCGCCATGCGATGCCAGCCGGGAGGAGGCCACCGTGAACCTGCTGGAGACGGTGTTGGCCGTCGCAGTCATTCTTCTCGCGGTTGCGGTCGTGGCGGGCTTCGTCGTCTTGACTCGATCACTTCGTACGGGCAGCAGCTTGGCCGGTTCGCCGGAGAACGAGCTGGCGGCCGACCAGGCCCTGGACGGACCGGGCCTGGGCATGCGTCGTACGCGCGGGACGCCTGCCTACCGCGGCGCCACCGGCATCGATGCGAGCACCGCCGTCGATGAGGCCAGAGTCGATGCGGCTGCCGCGCGCAGCGACGCCGCGGCGGCGAGGGCCGAGGCCTCCGCGGCGCGCGGCGAGGCTCGCCGGATCCTCGACAGCGCCAGGACCGAGGCCGACGGCATCCTCGAGCGGGCTCATCGACAGGCTGACAACGACGCCGAGCAGGCGCGCGCGTCCGCCCGCCGGGCCGGCGAGCGCGAGGTCGCCACGCTCACCGAGGTGGCCCGAGAGCAGGCCGCCGATGCCGAGCGCCGACAGCAGCGCCTCGACGACAGGGAGCGGCTGCTCGCGGAGGACGTCGACCGCCTCGCGGAGCGAGATCGACGGTTGAGTTCGGCCGAGGCCGACCTCGCCGAGCGGGAATCAGTTCTGGTAAGCCGCGAGGCCGAGGTCGCTTCCGCCAGCGAGGTGCACCGGCGCGAACTCGAACGCCTTGCCGGCCTGACCGCCGAGGCCGCCCGCCTCGAGCTCATCGAAGTGATCGAGAACCAGGCCAAGCGCGACGCCGCGCTGATGGTCCGCGACATCGAGGCGGATGCCCGGGCGACCGCGGAGACGCGGGCGCGGCATGTCGTCGTCGAGGCCATTCAGCGGGTGGCGAGCGAGCAGACCGCCGAGAGCGTCGTCTCCGTCCTGCACCTGCCATCGGACGAGATGAAGGGCCGCATCATCGGCCGCGAGGGCCGTAACATCCGCGCCTTCGAGTCGGTCACCGGCGTGAACCTGATCATCGACGACACCCCGGAAGCCGTGCTCCTGTCCTGCTTCGACCCCGTGCGACGCGAGGTCGGCCGACTCACGCTCGAGAAGCTCGTGCTCGACGGACGCATCCATCCGCACCGCATCGAGGAGGTCTTCGACGCCGCGCGCGGCGAAGTGGAGCGGCTCTGCCTGAGGGCCGCCGAAGACGCGCTGGTGGAGGTCGGCATCACCGACATCCACCCACAACTCGTGACGCTTCTCGGTCGGCTGCGCTACCGCACCTCATACGGCCAGAACGTTCTCAAGCACCTCATCGAGACCGCCCATGTCGCCGGAATCATGGCGGCCGAGTTGGGTATCGACGTCCCGTTGGTCAAGCGTTGTGCCTTCCTGCACGACATCGGCAAGGCGCTCACGCACGAGGTCGAGGGCAGTCACGCTCTGATCGGGGCCGATGTGGCACGAAGGTACGGCGAGGCCGAGGAGGTCGTGCACGCCATCGAGGCGCACCACAACGAGGTCGCACCCCAGACCGTCGAGGCCGTACTCACCCAGGCCAGCGACGCCTGCAGCGGCGGCCGCCCCGGTGCCCGCCGGGAGAGCCTCGAGGCCTACGTCAAGCGGCTCGAGCGCATCGAGGAGATAGCGGCCGGAAAAGCCGGCGTTGAGAAGGTCTTCGCCATGCAGGCCGGCCGGGAGATCCGGGTCATGGTGCGCCCGGACGACGTGGACGACATCGGCGCCGCCGTGCTCGCCCGCGACGTGGCAAAGCAGATCGAGGAGGAGCTGACCTATCCCGGTCAGATCCGGGTCACGGTGGTCCGCGAGTCCCGCGCCACCGAAGTCGCCCGCTAAACGTCGCCCCCAACACCCCGCCCCAACACCCCGCCGATCATGACCTGGAGGTCATGATCGACGCCATATTGCGACGCTGAGGTCATGATCACCGGGATCTTGAGGAGCGGTTAGCCGCGCGCGGACGAACGAACCACGAGGCCATCCAGCAGGGTGGCCGTCGCTGCGGCGACGGCACGGACGGCCTCGTCGAAAACAGCCGCGTTGTGGGCCGCCGGGGCCCGGAATCCGGAGATCTTGCGCACGTACTGCAGCGCGGCGGCCTCGACGTCGGCATTCGTGACCTCGCCCACGAAGGGCTCACGAAGCGTCTTGATGCTGCGGCACATGAGGCTCTCCCAACTCGTCCGGCTACCCTGTACTCGTCATGAGCATCGTCGCCTCGCAGACCGACCCACGCACCGACGTACCTCGAACGTACGACGTGCGCACGTACGGCTGCCAGATGAACGTGCACGACTCCGAGCGGATCTCGGGTCTGCTCGAGGCCGCCGGCTATGTCCGGGCCGAGCCGGACGCCGGCGCCGACGTGGTGGTCTTCAACACCTGCGCCGTCCGCGAGAACGCCGACAACCGCCTTTACGGCAACCTGGGTCACCTCCGGCCGGTCAAGGACGCTCGCCCCGGCATGCAGATCGCGGTCGGCGGCTGCCTCGCGCAGAAGGACCGTGGCGAGATCGTCCGCAAGGCGCCCTGGGTCGACGTCGTGTTCGGTACGCACAACATCGGCTCCCTGCCCGTGCTGCTCGAACGCGCCCGGCACAATGCCGCGGCCGAGGTGGAGATCCTAGAGTCGCTCGAGGTCTTCCCGTCGACCCTGCCGACGCGTCGCGAGTCGGCGTACGCGGGATGGGTCTCCATCTCCGTGGGCTGTAACAACACGTGCACGTTCTGCATTGTCCCGTCGCTGCGTGGCCGCGAGAAGGATCGTCGACCGGGAGACGTCCTCGCCGAGGTGCGGGCCCTGGTCGCCGAGGGCGTCCTCGAGGTAACCCTGCTGGGTCAGAACGTCAACTCGTACGGCGTCGAATTTGGAGACCGGTACGCCTTCGGCAAGCTGCTGCGCGCATGCGGCACCCTCGTCAACGACGGCCTCGAGCGGGTCCGGTTCACCAGCCCTCACCCGAAGGACTTCACCGAAGACGTCATCGAATCGATGGCTGAGACGCCCAATGTTTGCCACTCGCTGCATATGCCGTTGCAGTCGGGCTCGGACGCCGTGCTCCGCTCTATGCGCCGCTCGTACCGGGCCGACCGCTACCTGGGCATCATCGACAAGGTGCGCGCGGCAATGCCCGACGCCGCCATCACTACCGACATCATCGTCGGCTTCCCCGGCGAGACCGAGGCCGACTTCGAGTCCACTCTGGACGTCGTTCGGGCGGCCCGCTTCGCCTCGGCCTTCACCTTCCAGTACTCCACGCGACCCGGCACGCCGGCGGCCACAATGGATGATCAGGTTCCCAAGGAGGTCGTCCAGTCGCGGTACGAGCGGCTGATGTCGTGCGTCGAGGAGATCACCTGGTTGGAGAACCGCCGGCTGATCGGCGAGACCGTCGAGGTCCTGGCTGCCGTCGGCGAGGGCCGCAAGGATGGCGCGACCGGGCGGATGTCGGGGCGTGCGCGCGATGGGCGGCTCGTGCACTTCTCGGCCGGAGACCTAAACGGGTCGATACGGCCGGGTGACATCGTTCACACGACAGTGACGTACGCCGCGCCGCACCACCTCAACGCCGACGGCCCGCTCGTCTCGCACCGCCGGACACGGGCGGGCGATGCCTGGGAGGCCGGCCGGGTGGCCCGGACCCCTGGCATCTCATTGGGGATGCCCGCCGTTCGCCAATGAAGGATCGCACGTCAACAAGATCGCCGTGATCATGAGCTGACGGTCCCAGAATCGCGTCGATCATGAGTGCGCCGGGATAAACCGGCATGAAGAAGGAGATGAGAGAGCTCTACATCGAAGGGGCTAGCGACCCCACGGTGGCCCCGAGTCATGCGTGGC
>JAXIPB010000104.1:0-70187 GCA_045403155.1 Micromonosporaceae bacterium | reverse complement strand
GGCGTCGGCGCGCAGTTGGGCGATGGTGCGCTGGTCGCCGTCGGCCTTGGCCGCCTTGGCCAGCCGGTGCAGCCGATCGTCGGCGGCGGCTGCCCGGTCCGGGGGCAGGTTGGCCCCGGCCAGTTCGGCGGTGCCGTCCCGGCCCTCCTGCAGGTAGACCCGCCGGTCGGCCACCGAGGCCTCGTAGCGTTTGCGGGCCTGGCCCGGGTCGGCCCGCAGCACGTGATAGCGCAGCCGCTCCCGCAGCTGGGCCGCGGTCCACCCCTGCGCCTTGGCGATCAACCGGGCCGCCAACCGCCGGGCCTTGTCGTCCTCGAGCAGGTACAGCGCGTCGTGAAACGCCCGCGCCCTGGGCAGATCGATCCGCCCGGCCAGCAAAGCCTCGTAGACGACGGGGAGCCGGTTGATCAAATCCCGGGCCAGCTCCAAGTGGCGGGCCACCGCGATGCTGGACCACTTGAGTTCGAACCCGATCTGCACGTCGGCGAACTCGTCAAGCTCGTCACGCACCCGCTCCAGCGTCTCCCCATCGCCGGGGGTCTCGGCCGCCTCCTTGATGTCGGCCAGCAACTCGGCCTGCTCGTGGGCGATCTGGCGGGCCCGGGCCTTGAGCAGCGCGAACAGGTCCGCCCCGTAGAGCCGGGTCCGGCCAATGCCCGCCAATGCCGCCGCCAGCTGCGGCCCCACCGGCAGGTGGGCCAGCCCCTCCGGCAACAGCTGGCGATCGGTCATGTGTTCTACCCTAGACGAGGCGTACGACTGAAACCGCCAACACGCCGACAGAAACCCGAAAATCTACTGTGGATGGCCGCTGCCCGGGACTCGACCGATTGCGGGAAGCGAGGAACGAGGTTGACCGCGCACTATGCAGGTGTGGCCAGACCGTCCGCCGTGCCGGGATCGGTGCGTGGAACCAGCCGCCGCAGTTGCGTGACATGCGACGCTGACAGTTCCTTCAAGGAGGCGACGCCGAGCAGTCGCATGGTCCGTTCGATCTCGGACCGAAGGATGGCGATCGTGCGGTCGACCCCGTCGCGACCGCCGGCCATAAGCCCGTAGAGATAGGCGCGACCCACCATCGTGAACCTGGCGCCAAGGGCGATGCAAGCCACGACATCGGCCCCGGACATGATTCCGGTGTCAACATGGACCTCGACATCGTTGCCGACCTCCCGTACTACGGTGGGCAGAAGGTGGAACGGAATGGGAGCCCGATCGAGTTGGCGGCCGCCATGGTTGGACAACGTGATCGCGTCGACGCCGGCCGCGGCGAGGCGTTTCGCGTCCTCGAGGGTCTG
Source organism: Micromonosporaceae bacterium (assembly GCA_045403155.1). Taxonomy (GTDB): domain Bacteria; phylum Actinomycetota; class Actinomycetes; order Mycobacteriales; family Micromonosporaceae; genus JAXIPB01. The sequence continues at coordinate 68,889 of JAXIPB010000104.1, read as the reverse complement.
AACACCTTTGACGACGACCTTGCCGGGCCATTGATCACGGATCCAGCTCAGGTCGTCGTAGGTGATGGTGGGGTCGAACATGGTGTCCAATAACTCCGCCACCGTGCCCGGCCAGGTCGATAGCGAGGCGAAGGACAGGGGTTCGGTGGTCAGGAAGTTAAACCACCACGCGGGTCGCGATAGGGCATTGATCACGGTCGCCGCGGTGAGCTGGGGCGGGATGGAGAATCCGTTGCGCTTGTCGCGGAGTCTCGCTCCGGCCACGGGTGCATCGACGGTGATGAGCAGCGTGTCGAAACCCGCCTTGGCGGCCCGCTCGACGAGCGCCATGGAGCGGTCCCGGTCCTTCCACATGTAGAGCTGGAACCAGTTGCGTCCGGAGGGACCACCGGCGGCGGCCACGTCCTCGATGGCGGTAGTGCCCAGAGTGGACAGTGCGAACGGGATGCCGGCATCCGCGGCAACCGACGCGCCGGCGCGTTCGCCCTCCGTGTGCATCATGCGGGTGAACCCCGTAGGCGCGATACCGAAGGGCAGTTCGGCCCGCCGACCAAGTACATCCCAACCGGTGTCGACACCGGAGACGTCGCGCAGGATCGCCGGATGGAACTCGATGTCCAAGAACGCCTGCCTGGCCCGTGCGAGGGAGATCTCGGCTTCGGCGGCGCCATCGGTGTAGTCGAAGGCGGCACTGGGGGTGCGCCGTTTCGCGATGTCGCGGAGGTCGGCGATGGTCAAGGCCGACTCGAGCCGCCGACGTTTCACGTTCAGCGTTGGCCTTCTGAACCGCAGGAGCGGCCGCAGGTCGCGCGGGCGGGGAAGCTGACGCTTGATCATGTCGCTGTCTCCTGGTGGCCACGACGGTGCTGGATGTCCAGGTTAGCCGTCACCACGCGCACTCCAAAGGTCTGTCAGCGATCGTCATCTGGGGGAACTGGCAGGTCACCGCTCACGCTCTCACCACTCACGCCCGCGGCGTCGAGCGGGTCCGCGAGTACCCGCTCGAAGGCGAGCTCCGCGGCGCCGAGCAGGCCCGCGTCGTCGCCGAGAGCCGGCGTACGCAGACGCACGTGCTCCCGAACCGCTGGCAGGCACATGCGGTTGATACGCCCCCGCACCTGGGTCGCGGATGCCAGGTAGATGTCGCGCAGGGTGCCGCCAAATACGATCATTTCGGGATTGAAGATGTTGAGCAGGTTCGCCACGCCGACGCCGAGCCAGTCTCCGACCTGTCGCAGGGCCGCCTGAGCCATGCCGTCGCCGCGCGCCGCGGCGTCCACTACCGCCTCGACGGCTGCTCGGCCGGTGCCATCCCGCCCCGCGGCTCGCACCAGTGCGTGTTCCCCGATTTCGGTCTCCCAGCAGCCGCGCGACCCACAGTTGCACGCCCGTCCCTGCGGGTTCACGGACATGTGGCCAACCTCGCCACCGTACCCACCATGCCCGGTGACGGGGCGGCCGCCGGCGATGATGCCACCGCCCACGCCCGCGTCGCCGTGCAGGAAGATCACGTTTTCGCAGCCGACCGCGACACCTCTGGTGTACTCGGCGAGTGCGGCCAGATCTGCGCCGTTACGGACGAGCGGCGCCAGGCCCGGGCCGCCCTCCGCGCCCATCGCCTCGGTCAAGGCGTCGCCAAGAGGCTCGTCCGCCCAGCCGATGCCGCCTCCCAGGTGCACCATGCCATCCTCCTGGCGCACGATCGCGCTAACCGCCGCGGCGCTGCCGATGCAGATCGCGCCGGTCGGGATCAGCTTCGCGGTGTCCCGGACGAACTCGGCCAGCGGTGCGACGACCTTGTCGGCCGGCCGGTCTCCGCGCGGGCGCGGGACCTCGCGCCTATTGAGGACCACGCCGCCCAGGCCGACCCGGGCCGCCACGACCCGGTCGACCTCGATCGTGAAGGCGTAGACATAGATCCGCTGCGCCTCGGGCTGGACCACAAGGGACGGTCGCCCGGCGCGGCCGTGATCGCGCGGCACCTCCTCGCGGACAAGCCCGGCGGCGACCAGGTCGGTGGTGAGGGCGCCTATTGTGCTGCGGTTGAGACCGAGTTCAGCGGTGAGCTCCGCCCGCGACGTCGGGCCGCGCACGTGTACGTACCGCAGCAGCGTGCCCAGGTTGTGGCGGCGGATCTCCTCCTGGCTTGGTCCGGCGCGCATGGTCCGTCAGCTCGTTCCCTGACAGTTACTTGTCACCGCAAGCCCGCCGTCGCCGCCCGCCGCCGCGAGAGCGCATCGACGCCTGCCGCAAGGAGCAGCACTGAGCCGGTCACGATGTACTTGACACCGGCGCTGAAGCCCATCAGCCCCATGCCGTTCTCGATGACTGCGACGACTACGCCGCCCAGGACGGCGTCGAGGACGCGACCCTTGCCGCCGAACAGGCTCGTGCCGCCGATGACCGCCGCACCGACCGCGGACAGAAGCACATTGCTCCCGCCGGTGTTGGCGTCGACGGAGTTCGCGCGGGACGCGGCGATGATGCCGCCGATAGCCGCCATCGTCGAGCAGATGACGAACGCACTGGTGCGGATCCGGTCGACGTTGATGCCGGCCCGCCGCGCCGCCTCCCGGTTGCCTCCGACGGCGTAGATGTGCAGGCCGTAGCCGGTGCGCTTGAGCACAAACGTGAGCACGACAAGCAGCACGACGATGATGGGGACAACGATCGGGACGCCCTTGAGAGAGACGATCAAGGGGTTGCGGCTGCGCTCCTGGTTGAGCACATACACGGCGCCACCGGCGAGCACCGCGAGTGCCGTGATCCGGAGCACGACGAGGCTCATCGGGTCGTGGGTCAAGCCGCGCCGTCCGCGGTCTCGCACGCGTCCGATCTGCACGGCGGCGTAGGCGAAGATGCAAAGCGCGTACAGGATCCAGCCCAGCGTTGGCGGCACGTTCTTGTTGCCGATGGCAAGGATCACGGGATCCCCGATTGAGACGATCGTGCCGCCCTTGATGAGCTGCAAGACCACGCCTTGGAACGCGAGAAAGGCGGCGAGCGTGACCACAAAGGACGGAATGCCGACCTTCGCCACGAGTGAGCCCAGCACCAGTCCGATGACCATCCCCGCGGCCAGGGAGGCCAGGATAGCCGCGTACCACGGCATCCCATAGTCGGCCAGCGAGATGGCCAGGATCGCTGCGCAGACACCGCTGGTAAAGCCGGCGGAGAGGTCGATCTCACCCAGCAAGAGCACGAAGACCAGACCCATCGCGATGACGATGACGGCGGCGCCCTGCGGCAAGAGGTTCGCGAAGTTGCCGGCGGTGAGGAAGGCCGGGCGGACAATGGAGAAGACCGTACACAGCACAAGCAGACCGAGGATGACTGGCAGCGCACCCATCTCGCCGCCGCGCACCCGCGTCCAGTAGCCACTCACATACGACGAAAGCGGCGGTGAAGGGACCGTTCCCGTGCTTTGGGCATCGGCCGGCGTCCGCAGCGTGGTCATGACTCCACTCCGTTCTCGTCGAGACCGACCGCGAGATCGCCTTGCGCCGGGAACCCGAGGTTACCGCTTCGACCCGCCGTGATCAGCTCCACGATCTGGGAGTGCGTCACGTCAGTCGCCTTGAGCTGAGCCACCATCCGGCCGAGGTAGAGCGCGGCGATGCGGTCCGAGACGGCGAAGACGTCGTTCATGTTGTGTGAGATAAGTACGACGGCGAGACCGTTGTCGGCGAGCCGGCGGACCAACTCGAGCACCTGGGCGGTCTGTGCCACGCCGAGCGCAGCGGTCGGCTCGTCGAGGATCACCACCTTGCTGTTCCAGAGCACGGCCTTGGCGATGGCGACTGTCTGTCGCTGCCCACCGCTGAGGCTGGCGACCTGTTGGCGGACCGATTTGACCGTACGCACGGCGAGGCTGGCCAGCGTCTCCGCGGCCATCTGCTCCATGGTCGGTTCATCGAGCACCACGTTCCGGCGGCGCTCCCGGCCGAGGAACATGTTCTGCACGATGTCGAGGTTGTCGCACAGCGCGAGGTCCTGGTAGACGATCTCGATGCCGAGCTCGGCCGCGTCTCGCGGATTGTGGATAGTGACGGGCCGTCCCTCAAATCGGAACTCCCCCGTGTCATGCGAGTAGATGCCGCTGATGCACTTGACCAGAGTGGACTTCCCGGCGCCGTTGTCGCCGACCAGCGCGGTCACCTCGCCCGCGCCGATGGAGAAGTCGACATCGTGGAGGACCTGCACCGCGCCGAAGCTCTTGTACACGCCCCGCAGCTCCATCAACGGTCGTGGGTCTGTGCCGTTCACCGTTCTCCCTCCCGGCCGCACGCGGGCGCGTCCGTCCGTCCATCCTGGTGCGTCCGGCGCCGCACGGGAAGGTTCGCCCGCACGGCGCCGGTAGTCGCGGAATTTGTCACGCACGCATGCGCATGCTCGGTTCGATCATGTTGTGAGGCCGGCCGCTGTGCACATAGCCGCATAGGCACCGGTGCAGAGCTCGGCGGTGGTGACGAACCCGTCGTCGATGACGGTCTTGATGTTCTCCTTGGTAATCGACACGGGCACCAGCAGTTTGGCCGGAACATCCTTGCCCGACTCGGTGTCCTTGACGGTCTCACCGGTGTTGACGTTCTCGCCCTTGGCCAGCGCGATGGCGAGCTTGGCCGCCTCGTCGGCCTCCTGCTTGATCGCCTTGTAGACGGTCATGCACTGGTCACCGGCGAGCACGTTCTGCAGGCCCTGCACCGTGGCGTCCTGGCCAGTCACTGGAACCTGGCCGTTGAGCCCATTGCGCTTGAGCACCGCGATCGCGGCGTTGCCCAGTCCGTCATTCGCGGCCAGTACACCGTCGATCTTGTTTTGCTTCTGCGTCATCATCTGCTCGAAGATGGTCCCGGCGGTGGTGTTGTTCCACTCAGGCACCGACTGGTCCGGGCCCTTGATGTACTCACCCGAGTCGTACTTGGGCTTGAGTACGGAGTCGTAGCCCTCTTTGAAGAGCGTGGCGTTGTTGTCGGTCGGGGAGCCGTTCAGCTCGGCCACGACCGGCTTGGCGACGCCCTTGGCGGTCAGGCACTTGACCAGGCCCTCGCCCTGCAGCTTGCCGACCGCGACGTTGTTGAAGCTGACGTAGTACGACGCCCCGCCATTGAGGGTTAAGCGGTCATAGTCGATGACTCCGACGCCCTGTGCCTTCGCCTTGTCGATCACGGCCTTGCCGGTGCCCGAGTCGAGGTTGACGATCATCAGGACGGTGGCACCGCCGGTGATCATCTGGTCGGCGATCGTCTGGAACCGAGTCTTATCGTTCTGGGCGTTCTGGATGTCGTACTGCACGCCCGCTGCCTTGAATGCTGCCTCGAGATACTTGCGGTCAGCCGTCTCCCAGCGTGCCGACGACGCACTGTCGGGCAGGATTACCCCGATCTTCGGCGTCTTCGTGGTACCGCCGCTGTTATCGTCGCCGCAGGCGGCCGCGCCACCCATCGTCAGCAGACCCGTGACGACCATCAGACAGATGCTCTTGCGCATCGCGCGATCCCTTCTGTGTCGTGCCGCCCGCTGAGGCGGCTTCGGATAGCGGTGCTCGACAGATGTGTGACCGGTCACACGGATTGTTGTGTCCGGCAACGTATTCCGTTTCCGCTCGGTCGCGCAAGGTTGAAGTTTGTTGTTCGAGGTAACAATATGGACAAGGGGCCGTTACCCGGCCGTTATGAAACCCTGATGATCGATTTCGGCGGCCTGCATTTGCCGGCTCTGGCTCGACGCCGGTGACAGTCCAAGGCACGCTTCGCCGCAGGTCACAGGCCGTGCGGGCCTAGCCGCCTCCGGCGTGCGCGCAGAAGTCGGCGACTCCAAACATGTGGCTCGTTGTTGACGGACAGAGCTAGGGGGCCGGCGCCTCCACCGACCCCCACGCACGGTCCAGCCGCCAGGCTGGCGGTTCGGCTACGTGAACCGGAAGTTCGCTCGGTGATACGTGCCGTCGGCGAGCATCACAATCAGCTGTCGACAGGTGCCGGCCCACTGCGCCTGCGTTCGCCATGAGTAGATGTAGCGGCCGCCGCCAGCCTTTGCTGGTGTGAACAGCAATGGCCTCGTGGCCGAAGTCGGGGAGCCTGACGTCTCGTCAGGAGATGTCCCACAGGTGATCTGGACCGATTGCGGGTAACTGGTAGCGAGAATGTCGGTTCCCTGATTTCCGTTGAGGCCGAAGGAGACGGGCACCGTGTTGCCGGCCACGACGACCGATTCGGTCGGCGGGTTGACCACGGGTTTGAGGAAGCCATTGAAGTCGTAGATCACGCGGTAGTTACAGATGGCCGACGACGAATGTCCGACATTGTCGGTAGCTGAGATGGTGACCGCTTTGGCGCCGATTGTCGACGTCGGCAGGGGGATGACTCCCGAGGCGACGGTCGCCAATCCGGAGTGAGCGTCCGACACCGACCAGGTCGCCATCGCCGCGGCGTTCAACAACACGTCCGCCGGGCAGGAGGTGAAGCCAACGTCCGGCACGTGGGCGTCGACCCGAACGTTCACGGTGGTCTCCGCGAGGTTGCCTGCGTGGTCGGTGGCCTGGCCGACGACGGCATGCTGGCCACTTGTCGTGAGCGTTATCGGCGGCGTGTAGGAGGCAACTCCCGAGCCCGGGCTGAAGTCCGCGAGCGCCGGATCGGCCGACCCCGCATAGCTCAGGGTCACCAAGTCCCGGTACCAGGCATCGCCAGTTTGTGACACGAACTCCGGCGGCCGATCGGCCGTCGCGATCGGCGACGAAGGCGGCGTCCGATCGACGACCACGACGCCGGAGGGCACCGACAGGGACGAATCGTAGTTACCGTCGCTCGCTTGCGCCCGATACTGGTGGCTCCCCTCCGCCTCCGGCACCGCAAAGGAGTAAACGGGGGCGGTTGTCTGACCTACGAGTTCGAACGCCGTGTCGTCCGCGTCCTTGTGATACACCCGGTACGTCAGCGGCCCCTGCTCCAAATCGGAAGATGGCTCCCAGCCGAGCGTGAACGAGCCCTGGTTGGGGGTGGTGCCTTGCGTCAGCACGGGCTGGCCGGCAGATGTTGGGATCTGGTTTTCGAGTGCGCCGCTGTCACAGGCGGGCCCGGCCGGACGCGTGGCCCCGCGTTGGTCCACCGCGTGACCGCACGCGGCCAACGGCACACGGTCGATCGCGGCGCTGCCGCCACCCAGACGTATCGTCTTCGTGGCGCCTCCATACGACCCAGGTTGGCCGAGCCTCGGATCCGCGACGGCGAAACCGCTGGGACAGGAGCCGCCGGCGGGATAGACGACGTTGTAGTCGAAGTCGGCCACGAAGCCGCCGCACGGTTGGCTAGCACCCTCGATGATGCTCGCCTCAACCCCAATGAGACCCGACGGGCTCTCCAGCGTCGCTCCGCCGCCCGTGTTGTCGGAGAACGTGGACTGTTCGATTCGCAACGAGTGTTCGTTCCACGCTGCGGCTCCTCTGGAGGCACGGTTCCCGAAGAAGGTGGAGTTGATCACCGTTGCCAGGCTTGACCCTGAATTGTGCAGCGCCCCTCCTTCGAACGCGTCGTTCAAGCCGAAGTAGGACCGTTCCACGCGCAGATCCGCGTCCGCATTGGCACGAATAGCTCCGCCGGCCACGCTGGCAGCATTGTCGACAAAGGACGAATCGACCACGCTCAACGTTCCACCGGGCTGACGTATCGCGCCACCGGCAGTGGCTACGTTCCCCGTGAATTGGCTGCTTGTGATGGAGGCAGTTCCAACGTTCCATATGGCGCCACCCGGCCCGAGCCCCGCGTTGAGCGGATTTCCGGCCCGGTTGTTCTCGAACCTCGATGAAGCGATCGTCAGCGCCCCGGTGTTCACGACGGCCCCGCCGCCGTCATTGCTCCTGAGGTTGGAGAGGGTCGAGTTGATGATCGACATGGTTCCCTGATTGTCCAGTCCGGACTTGTTAGCAAGCGGCGGGATCGCGGTGATGATCGAATCCTCCACACTGACCGAGCCGCTGTTGTCGATGCTCGCCCGCCTCGCGTCCATCAATGTGGTGGATTTCAGGGTCAGCGAGCCCTGCTGGGCTACAGAGAAGAACCCGAACGAGGGGCTTTCTGCGGCTCGCTGGATGGTTGCACCCAAGCCAAGCAGAAAGACTTCGCTGGTGATCGTCGGCAGCCCGAACAGGCCGGAAGCGTCGTAGGCGCTTGTGAGGGAGTAGGTGCAGCCGGAATTGAGCACGATGAGATCGATCCCGGGGTTCGCTACCTCGTCGTTAGCGGACTCGATCGCGCTGATCAGCGCGCCCGACTCACACGACGCGACGGTGATCTGGACGGCGTATGCGGGATCCACCCCGACTACGCCGACAGCGACGAGCACCGCCGATATCGTCAGGCTCACCAAACGCCTTGTGAATCGTCTCCCATTCACGTTCACTCCCATGCTCGCTTGGGCAAAGCCCATCTTCTCGGTCTGGGCCGGGCCGCGGTGACGGCATCCATGCGGCCGTTGTGTGCGGTTCTTGATTGTCGTCGGCGGACGTGGGCGGACCACTCAGATAGCGCGAGCAGTCCGAGCGGCCCGCCGATAAGCAACGCCGCGCCCCGCCACCCGGAGAGCGCGGACACCACACGGCCGAGGCCGGGCACGCCCCACCGCACCCGTCCGCGTACGTCCTCGGCGGAGACGGGCCACGGGTCGGGGTCCCGGTTGGCGTCGCCCTGGGTCTGCCATCTGGGCTGCTCGCCCGGCAGCCGCTTCACCGCACGATGGGCGATCAGGCGGTCACGATAAACCGGGTCGCGGAACACCACGACCATCCCGCTTTCGACGCTGGCGGCATCGATCGGCTCGACGGCTACGAGCGAGCCCTCAGGGTAAAGGGGCCGCATGCTGGAGGTTTCCACCACCTGGAGTCGCCAGCCCAATACCCAGGTAGTGGCCAACAGTGCCGCGATCGGGGCGAGAACGACGAAGCCGAGGACGCCGGTGGGAACTATGAGCCCCCACCGGCGGCCCCGGCTCTCGCTAGCTTCCGCCGTCACGTCAGGCCTGGCCGGTCCAGGCAAATCGCCACGTCAACTGGTCGGTTTGGGCCCGCTGGCGCTGGTCCTCGGTCGAACTGGACTGGTACACGGCAGTTACGAAGCAGTGGGTCTCGTCGGGGCCAAGAATGCCGAGGGGCACTGGCGTGGTGATGGTGTCGCGAAGCAGGTCGACCTCGGCGCGGGATTTATGGGCGCACCTGTTGCACAGTCGTACTGCGCGTGTAACACGGTGACGATATCGCCGAGGTCCCCCGGGCCGGAGCCGCATGTGAGGTCGAAGACGCTCTCGTCGCCGGTGCACTCGATCTCGACGTCAGTGAACTCGTCCGCCTGAGAGGTAACGTTGATCGTTTGGCTACCGACGTTGCGAAGGCAGAAGAAATAGCTGTTTGGGGAGTTGGATCCCGGTGGGCCGGACACGGTGATCAGCGCCGACGCCAAATTGTCACTGAAGGAGCCACACGAAATGGTCGACCCCACGAGCTCCGCGGTCGCGGCTCGTAGGTCCGACGAGGGTGGCAGGGCATCGGTATCGATGGAGTTGGTGCCACTTCGCGCGGTGTCGGTCAACGCGGCGAAGATGCCGGTGCCGCCGAGCATGACGATGATGCCGCCGACCGCGGCGAGCGTGAGTAGGACAGGGCGACGCATGTGATTCTCCTGTGATCTGCTGGATTCCGTTAGCCGACAGTGAGGGCGATCTGGTCGTCAGACTCCGCCGCTCGCAGGCTCCAATGTGGTGAGCCGGCCAGAGCCCGCGCCTGGGCCAGCGCGCTGGCGAACGCGGCCTCGCGTTGCGAGCTGATGTCCGTCGGCTCGAGGCTGATGAAGTGCAGGTCGGTGATGCCAATGAAGCCGAAAATCGACCTGAGGTACGGCTGCTGGAAGTCATAGGGGTGGTACGGGCTGCTCGGAGAGTAGTCGCCGCCGCGGGCGGTCACGCAGAGCATCTTCTTGCCGTGGACCATGGGGACCGGCATGCCCAACTCGTTGTACCCGAACACGTAGCCGGGCTGGACGATGCAGTCGATGTAGTACTTCAGCGCGTACGGGATGCCGAAGTTCCACATCGGAGAGGAGATGACGTATGCATCGGCCGACAGGAAGTGCTCGATGAGCGTCTCGATCTGACGCCAGGAGGCCTCGTGGTCCTTGTCGATCGGCTGGCCGCTCATGAGGGTGTACTTGGATTCGATGTTTTCGCCGGCCATGGCCGGGAGGTCGGAGTTGAACAGGTCTACGACCTCGATCTGCAGGTCTGGGCGGAGCACCGACAGGCTGTCGAGAAACACGCCCGAGATCTGGAGTGTGTTGGATTTCTCGCTCCTCGGCGTGGCGATGACATGCAGGACCTTCATGTCAGGAGCCCTCCTGTACCTGGAAGATCGCTTCGGCAACAAGGCCGTGCGCCTCCCGGTGCACCGTCGAGGCCGCGTCCGCGGACGGCGCCTCGACCAGACAGAACACCTTGCCGTGTCGCTCGTCGACCCAGTAGCGCAGGTAGCGGACGTCGTACTTGTGCTGCGTTTGCAGGTCCGCCATGTGCGCCTTGGCCACTGCGTCAACGGCGACGCCGCCGGAGATTGTGTGGACGTCCATGTAGAGCGGCACGGTGCCTCCTCGATTGCCGGGATGTTCGGAGCGACCGTACGGCCGCTGGCGCACTCCGTGTATCGGGAACGGTTCCCCAGATTTCTTGCCGCGTTACCCATTTTTCCGGTGCGCGGGGCTCCCCCAATCGGGAGAAGTCGCCCATAAGGTCGAGGATGACGTGGACATTGGCGGCGCTGTTGTCGCCCAGTCGTGGCGGGCTTTTGCGTAGCAGGGCGTGGTGGGGATGTGGCCGCAGGGTCCGGCCGGTTTCGACGCGGCTTGATCACGGCGGTGTGACCGGATCTTTCCTGTCTTAGCTTTGTGGACGGTTGCGAGGGCACTGATTGATTGCCGCCGAAGTCCCCACTACGCTCGGGACGACCGCAACGTCAAGCCGGTTGCTGAGGGGATCTCCATGATCATGCGAGTTGGTGCCGCCGCTATCTTGCTGGTCTCGTTCTTGGCAGTTGGGACCGCAGCAGCCGCGGACGAAACGGCCCCTGGACCCGTGGAGCAGACCACCGGATTCAACAACGGCCCTGCGATGCTTCCCCAAGTCCTTCGATTCGACGGTCGAACGCTCCTTGGCTGGCGCGACTTCGTGTCGGGGCTTGGGATCATCATCGGTGCACCCGCGAACCCGCGTGAGCATGTTGCGTGCGGTGGATCGGAGCGGTCCGAGTTCATGCACATGCAGTTCGTCGGCAACGTCGAGGAGTTCGCTGAGTTCGATGGGCTCTTTAAGCAACTCGCGATGGACCAGACGGCCAACGTCCTGGTCTACGACGTGCTCACACCGACTTTGGTCGAATCGTTGTGTAACGAGACACCGGCCGCGACGGGAGTGGGATTCTTCCTCCGTTCCGACAACGACTTCTTCGGCGCCTTCGGCCGGGCGAACGCCGCCTCTCAGCGGGTGCATGCCGATGTCGAATTGATTGGTGGCGGCGACGCAGTTGTCGTCGCGAGCCTCTTCATCAGGGGTACGCCGGACGGGACCCTTGCGTCCGTCGACAGCTCGATCCGCCTGATCACCACCCCCTCCGCGACGGGGTAAGTCGGCCCCGCGGTGCGGCACCACCGCACGCCCGAGATAGATCAACCTTGCTGACGTCCGCCGGGCTGGCTTGAGGCAGGCCCCGTGCGCCGGCCGGAACCTGACGCCTGGGATCGGGATCTAAGGTGGCATGAAACGTCTCATCGTTTCGGTGTTCCTGTTGGTGGTGGTCGGCGGATGCACCGGCCCGACGCCGTCGCCCCCGCCCTCTGCTGATCCGCCGCCGGTGTCGGCGCAGCCGCTGCGACCGCGGGCCGGGCACACCGCGACGCTCTTGGCCGACGGCCGGGTGCTGCTCGCCGGTGGGTGCGCGGTCGATGGTTGTACGACGTCCGAAGTAGAGCCCAGCAGCGAGTTCTACGTGCCGGGCCGCGGATTCGTAGCGGGACCGCCGATGCTGCACCCGCGCAGTAGCCACACCGCCACCCTTTTGGCCGACGGCCGCATCCTCATCGTGGGCGGATGGGCTAGGGAGGGCACCGCGTCGCTCACCGAGGCGGAGATCTTCGATCCGACCACCGGCACGTTTCAGCCAGCTGGGACCCTCCGGGGTGGCGCAATCCTGCTGCCCGACGGGCGGGTACTGATCGCCGACGGCGGATCCGGGCCGAGCAACCTTACCGAGGGCGTGGAGATCTTCGATCCCACCACCGGCTCGCGTACACCCGGTTCAGCAATGCCGCTGCCGCGCCAAGCGGCGTCCATCGTGCTGCCCGATGGCGACATCCTGATCACGGGTGGCCAGGACGGGGCCGGGCACGGGCTTTCGTCGACGGTCATCTATGACCCCGTCAGTGGTGATTGGCGGCCGGGCCCGCAGATGGGCACGCCGCGATTCAAGCATGCGATCACCACGCTGGATGGTGGCCGGATCATGGTGCTGGGCGGCACCACCGACGACACCGAGCTGCTGGCCAGCACCGAGGTCCTCGACCTCGCCGCAAAACGGTTCGCCCCCGGCCCGGAAATGACCGCACGCCGGTACAAGTTCCCCGACGCCGTCGCCCGCACGGCGACCGGCCGACTGGTCGTCGCCGGCGGAACCCAGGTGGACGTGCTGGCATCCGACGGCCAGAGTTTCGTCGCGATCACCGGCGCCGGGCCACGGCGGTGGGCAGCGACGGCCACGGCGCTGCCGGACGGCACGGTCCTGGTCGTCGGGGGGTACGACGATCGGATCCGCGTGCATCGCGACGCCCACATCATCGAACCCGGTCCGTAAGTCTTCGATTCCGTTCAGAACCAGGAAATCTGGCTGGGGCGAATCAGAGCGGGGCAGGGCTTCGAAGACCTCGCGACTTCCGACGTGATTGCGGACGCGCTGCGCCGCGTTCAGTCAGTCGAACCGGTGGAAGCGGCCAGGACCCGAGCCTCCGCCGTCGCCCACGCCGCGGCGTCACCACGAGGCTTAAACCGGGCCGGCCGGACATGCTCGCGCACCAGCGCCCGCAGCTCGGACAGGCCGCCACCGACGGCGCCGAGTGCTCGGGCTTGAACCACCGCGTTCCCAATGGCCGTCGCCTCGACCGGCCCGGCGATCACGGGCAGGCCGCACGCGTCCGCCGTGAGCTGGCACAGCAACTCGTTGCGCGCTCCACCGCCCACGATGTGCACAACGTCCACGTCGCGTCCCGACAGCGCCTGTGCATCGCGCACCGCCCGGCGATGCGCGAGGGCGAGGCTGTCGAGGATGCAGCGCACGAAGGCGGGCCGTGACACGGGCACTGGTTGACCAGTTCGCCGGCATGCCTCGGCGAGCCGCGCGGGCATGTCTCCCGGCGGCAGGAACATCGCGTCGTCGGGATCAACCACCGCCGCGAATGGCAGCTCGGCCGCCGCCGCAGCCAGCAACCCGTCGAGATCGGCGGTCGCGTTCCACGCCCGCAGCGACTCCTGGAGCAGCCAGAGTCCCATCACGTTACGCAGGTAGCGGACGGTTTCATCGACGCCAACCTCGTTGGTGAAGTTGGCCCTCCTACTGTCTTCGGTCAGCACCGGCGCGTCCAGCTCGACGCCGACCAGTGACCAGGTGCCGCAGGAGACGTACGCGAACCGCTGGCCCTCCGCGGGCACACCCACGACGGCCGACGCGGTGTCGTGCGAACCGACCGCGAGAACAGGCACCTCCCCCGCCAGGCCCACCTGCGCGGCGACATCGGGCCGCAGCGGCCCGACGCGATCGCCGGGCCGGCGGAGGTTGGGAAACAACGCCGAGTCAAGGCCGAGTCGCGCCAACAGATCCTGGGCCCACGTATGCGTCCGCGCGTCGAGAAGCTGAGTCGTCGACGCGTTTGTCAGTTCGACGCCGATCTCGCCGGTGAGCCAGTAGCCGATGAGGTCCGGGATCAGCAGGAGGTGCCGAGCGGCGGCAAAGGAGGGCGTGGCCTGGGCAGCGACGAGCTGGTACGCCGTGTTGAACGGCAGGTTCTGCACACCGGTGGCGGCGTAGATCCACTCCGCGCCGACCTCCGTGAGTACCTTCTCCATCACACCGTTGGTGCGCGAGTCTCGGTAGCAGACTGGGTTTGCGACGAGTGCACCGGAGCCGTCGAGCAGTCCATAGTCGACGCCCCACGAGTCGACGCCGATACCCGCGAGTCCTGATCCCGGCGACCCGCCAAGCGCGAGCCTCGTCGCCGCTTTGAGGCCGTCGAGCACACCACGGTAGAGACCAAGGATGTCCCAGTGCAGCGTGCGTCCGATCTGGACCGGCTGGTTGGTGAACCGGTGGACCTCGGATAGGTCGAGCCGATCTCGACCGACGCGCGCCAGCATCACCCGGCCGCTCGACGCGCCGAGGTCGACCGCCGCGACGCAGGCCTCGGTCATCGCAGAAAGGCCGCGGCGACCCCGGCGTCAACCGGGATGTGCAGGCCGGTGGTGTGTGAGAGCTCACCGGCGGTGAGGACGAAGACGGCGTTGGCCACGTGCTCCGGCAGCACCTCCCGCTTAAGCAGCGTTCGCTGGGCGTAAAAGGCACCCAACTCGTCCTCAGGCACCCCGTACACGGCCGCCCGCTGCGCTCCCCACCCGCCGGCGAAGATGCCTGATCCTCGGACGACCCCGTCGGGGTTGACGCCGTTGACGCGGATGCCATGCTCGCCCAGCTCGGCGGCGAGCAGCCGGACTTGATGCGCCTGGTCGGCCTTCGCCGCCCCGTACGCGACGTTGTCCGGCCCGGCGACGAGTGAGTTCTTCGACGAGATGTAGACGATGTCGCCGCCCATGCGCTGCGCGATCATCGCCCGGGCCGACTCGCGCGAGACGAGGAATGACCCCTTTGCCATCACGTCGTGCTGCAGATCCCAATCGGCCTCAGTCGTCTCCAACAGCGGCTTCGACACCGACAGTCCGGCGTTGTTGACGACGAGGTCGACGCCGCCGAAGGCCAGCGCCGCCGCGCGTACCATCGCCTCGACCGCCTTCGGGTCGGTGACGTCCGCGACCACCGCGACGGCGTTGTCGCCATCGCCGATCTCCGCGCTGACGCGCGCGGCCGACTCCGGATCGCGATCGGCCACCACCACGCACGCTTCCTCGGCCGCGAGCCGGTGCGCGATGGCCCGGCCGATTCCCGATCCCGCCCCGGTGACCAGGGCGATCCGCCCGGCCAACGGCTTGGGCGCCGGCATGCGGGCGAGCTTCGCCTCCTCGAGCGCCCAGTACTCGATGCGGAACTTCTCCGACTCGTCGATCGGAGCGTACGAGGACACGGACTCGGCGCCGCGCATCACGTTGATGGCGTTGACATAGAACTCGCCCGCCACCCGCGCGGTCTGCTTGGTCGCCCCGAAGGAGAACATGCCGACGCCGGGCACCAGAACTATCGCCGGGTCGGCGCCGCGCATCGGCGGGGAGTCCTCCGCGGCGTGCCGTGCGTAGTACGCGGCATACTCATGCCGGTATGCGGCGTGCAGCTCGGTCAGGCGCCGCACCGTTTCCGGCAGGGGAGCAGAACTGGGACGGTCGAGCAGCATCGGCCGGACCTTGGTTCGGAGGAAGTGGTCCGGGCACGACGTACCCAGCGCGGCCAGTTCGGGGTGGCGCGCCCGGGATAGGAAGTCGAGCACGACCTCGCTGTCGGTAAAATGGCCGACCTGCCGCCGGTCCGTAGAAGCCAGCCCCCGCAGGATCGGAGCCAGCGCCGCCGCCCGCTCCCGGCGCTCGAGCTCCGGCAGAGGCGCCCAGTCAGACTCGACGGGTCCGAAGGACTCCGGCCGACCGCGCTCATCCAGGAACGCCTGAGCGCCACGGATGATCTCCAGCGAGTGGGCCTCGCACTCCTGGCTCGTCGAGCCCCATGCCGTGACGCCGTGCCCGCCGAGTATCACACCTATCGCGCGCGGATGGCTCCGGGCCACCTCGGCGATGTCGAGCCCGAGTTGGAAGCCGGGCCGGCGCCACGGCACCCACACCACCCGGTCGCCGAAGCACTCCTTCGTCAGCGCCTCGCCGTCAACGGCGGTCGCAAACGCGATGCCGGCGTCGGGGTGTAGATGGTCCACATGGGACGCCTCGACCAGCGCATGCATGGCCGTGTCGATCGACGGGGCAGCGCCGCCGCGACCATGAAGGCAGTAGTCGAACGCGGCGACCATCTCGTCCTCACGCTCGACGCCCGGATAGACGTCTACGAGCCCCCGCATGCGGTCGAGCCGTAGCACCGCCAGGCCCGACTCCGTCAGCGTACCCAGGTCGCCGCCGGAACCCTTCACCCACAACAGCTCGACCGGCGCACCGGTCGCCGGATCGACCGCGTGACCCTTCGCCGAGGTGTTGCCGCCGGCGTAGTTCGTTGTGCGCCGATCGGCGCCGAACCGGTTGCTGCGAGCGATGAGATCGTCCACAACACTCATGTCACGCACCCCAGCCGGCGGCCTCACCGCCGACCCGCTCCTTCCTGACGTTCTCAAGATAACCGGACCGCTGGAACGCGGCGATGGGATCAGGATCGAGCCCCATCTGCTCGCGCAGGTCCCGCAGCAGCGGCCGCACGTCGGTGTTGTAGGCGTCCATCAACACGGCATTCGCGCCCAGCACATCGCCGGCGTACTGAGCGGCGGCTAGCGCGCCGCGGTCAACGAGCAGCGCCTTCGCCGTTGCCTCCTGCACGTTCATCACCGACCGGATCACCGCCTGAATCTTCGGCTCGATGTTGTGGCACTGGTCCAACATGTAGGCGATGCCCGAAGCCGGCCCGACCGCATCCGCCAGCACGATCTCGTGCATGATCCGGAACAGCTGGAACGGGTCGGCCGCACCGACCATGAGGTCGTCGTCGGCGTAGAACCGCGAGTTGAAGTCGAAGCCGCCCAAGCGGCCGGCGCGCAGCAACACCGCCACGATGAACTCGATATTCGTGCCCGGCGCGTGATGACCTGTGTCGATCACGACGTGCGCCCTCTCGCCGGTCGCGACGCAGTGCGCATACGCCGTGCCCCAGTCGGGCACGTCCGTGGTGTAGAACGCTGGCTCGAAGAGTTTGTACTCCAGCAACATCCGTTGGTGCGGTCCAAGTCTCGAATAGGTTTGCGACAGCGCCTCGGCCAGCCGGTCCTGGCGGGCGCGGATGTCGTCCTGGCCGGGGTAATTGGTGCCGTCGGAGAACCACAGCTTCAGGTCGCGCGAGCCGGTCTTGTCCATGATGTCGATACACTCGAGCAGGTGGTCGATCGCCTTGCGGCGGACCCCGGCGGCCGGATTGGTGACACTGCCCAACATGTAGTCGTTGTCCTGGAAGACGTTGGAATTGATCGTCCCCAGCGCGACGCCGTGTTCGGCCGCGAACCGGGCAAGGTCGGCGTAGTCGTCCACCCGGTCCCACGGAATGTGCATGGCCACGCTCGGCGCGACGCCGGTGTAGCGGTGCACGGCGGCGGCGTCGGCAATCTTCTCGTACGGGGTGCGCGGCACTCCCTCCTGCGGGAAGACCTTGAAGCGGGTTCCCGAGTTGGCGTATGCCCAGGACGCCGTCTCGATGCGTTGCGTGCGCAGCACCGCCAGCACGTTGTCGGTCATTGACTTTCTCCCAGGTGCTGCGCCCGCGCGAGTTGGGCGTCGAGATTGAACACTTCATCAAGGACGGTCAGGCCGCGGTCGGGTCGACCGTCGGGTAAGCCGGCGCTGTTGCCGCGTTGATCGTCTCCGACGCTGCTGCCGCGTTGATCGTCTCCGACGAAGAATGGCGCCATGTCCGCCTGCCAGCGCCGGTTGACGTCGGTCGCTTCCATCGCGGCCTGCGCCGCCGCCAGGTCGTCGGTTTGCAGATAGCCGACCAGCAGACCGTCATCGCGGAGGAAAAGCGAGTAGTCGCGCCACCCCGCGCCGCGCAGCGCGGCCAGCATCTCCGGCCATACAGCGGCGTGGCGCTCCCGATACTCGGCCAACCTCTCCGGTCGCACCTGAAGCGTGAAGCAGACCCGACCCATGGTGCGGCCCCCTTGCGGCATATCGTGGGGTTCTGCGGGGTCGGCCAGATCGAGTGGCCGACCCCGCAGCCCGCCGGTTAGAACTGGAACTGGTCGATGTTCGACGCGTCGAAGGTGAACGGGTCACCCAGCAGGACGGTGGCGTCCTTGCCGACCGTGTACTCGCCGAGCTTGCCGGCCTTGAACTTGTCGCCTTCCTTGCCGGTGATGAGACCGGAGGCGAGTGCGCCACCCGCGTACGCCGCGAGGTAACCCAGGTCGGCCGGGTTCCACAGGGCGAACGCCTTGACCGTGCCGTCCTTGACGTAGGCGCGCATCTGGTTCGGCGTACCGAGACCGGTCAGCTGAACCTTACCCTTGTACGCCGAACCGGACAGGTATCGGCCGGCCGCCGCGATCCCGACCGTCGTGGGCGAGATGATGCCCTTGAGGTTGGGGTACTTCGCGAGCAGGCCCTGGGCCTCCTGGAACGACTTCTGGTCGTCGTCGTCACCGTAGACCGTCGCGACCAGCTTGAGCTTCGAGTACTCCGGCTTGGCCAGCTCGGTCTTCATCATCTCGATCCAGGCGTTCTGGTTCGTCGCGTTCGCCGTCGCGGAGAGGATGGCGATCTCGCCGCCATCCGCACCGATCGCGTCCGAGATGAGCTTGATCTGGATCTTGGCTATGCCGTCGGCCGTGGCCTGGTTGATGAACAGGTCCCGGCACGTCGGGTTGGTATCGGAGTCGAACGTCACGACCTTCGCGCCGGCCGTACGTGCCTCGTTGAGCGCACCACAGATGGCGTCCTTGTCGTTCGCCGAGACCACGATGACGTTGGTGCCCTGCTGGGAGAGCGTGTTGATGTAGCTCACCTGGGCCGACGGACTGGCCTCGGACGGACCAGTCTCGCTATAGACACCCTTGAATTCCTCCACCGCGGCCTTTCCGCCGTTGTCGGACGTGGTGAAGTACGGGTTGTTGACCTGCTTGGGCAGGAAGGCAATCTTCAATCCTTCCCTGATCGTGCCGGCATTGCCGGTGGGGGTGGTCGTCGGTGTCTCCTCGGCGCACGCGGCGGCGGCGCCGAGCAGGAGCACCGTGGCGAACGTCCCCATCACGGCCGCACGGAAACGTGTGGTGCCAGCGGCTCTCATGTTGAATCCTTTCATTTCTTCGGCCGACTCTTCCGGTTTGGACATGTGAGTGGTCGAGCGGCGGGTGCGGCTAAGCCCCCGCCACCGGTGGTGCGACGGATCGTCGGTGGCGCAGCCGCTGCCGTGCCACGGCGACGACATTCGGTCCGACGACGGATGCGATGAGCAGGGCCCCGGTGACGATGGTCAGCGTGTTGGCCGGCACGTACGCCAACTGCAGCGCGTTTCGCAGCACACCGAACAACACCACCGCGGCGACGACACCGACCAGGCCGCCGCGCCCACCGAAGATGGACACCCCGCCCAACAGGACCGCCGCCACGACCGACAACTCGAGCCCGGTGCCGTTGTCGGCTCGGGCACTGGCGAACCGCAGGGTCCAGTAGACACCGGCGAGGGCGGAGATCATGCCGATGACGACGAAGAGCCAGAACTTGGTACGGGCAACGCTGATCCCTGAGAACGAGGAGGCATCAACGTTGTTGCCGATGGCGTACAGGCCCCGCCCGACCGGAGTGGCGTGCAGGATGACGCCGAAGATCACGGCCAATCCGGCGACGACCAGCACGAACCACGGGATCGTCGTGCCCGGTATGGGGCTGATGATCTGCCGCGTCCACTCGATCGGGTAGTTGGCGACCGCGCGGTCTCCCAGCACGACGTAGGCGAGTCCACGGTAGAGGGCGAGCGTGCCGATCGTGACCGCGAGCGATGGCAGCCCGAACACGGTAATGAACGTGGCGTTGACGGCGCCGAGCGCGGCCCCCAGCAGCAGGCACAACACGATGAGCACGGGCAGGGACGAGACACCGACAAACCACAGCTGCCCCATCACGGTGCAGGTCAGTCCGAGCATGCTCGCCACCGACAGATCGATCTCGCCGGTGATGATGATGAGCGTCATCGGCAGCGCGATCAGCGCGATCGGGATCATCTCGATCGTCACGAAACGCCAGAAGCGAGGGCTGGAGACGCCGTCGATGGTCAGGCTTCCGACCATCGCGACAACCACGACGGCCACGATCACCACGGCGTCCCACGACCGCAGCGTGGAGAACAACCCTCGGCTCGCGCCGGTGGCGGTGCTCTGCTCGGTGGTAGCGAGGTCAGTTGCCACGTGCCCTCCGTCCCTTCAGGCGGCTCGCCACCCGTACAGCGAGGGCACGATCCAGGCCGATCGCGGCGAGCAGCAGCGCGCCGACTGCCGCCCGCTGCCAGAACGGGTTGACGCCGAGGGAGGGCAGAGCGGCGCCGATCGTCGTCAGCAACACCGCGCCGAGGGCGGCGCCGTAGACCGAGCCGCTGCCGCCGAAGATGGCGACGCCGCCGACGACGACGGCCGCGACGACATTGAGTTCCGAGTTGATGCCGGCATTTGCGTCGAGGGTCCCGAAGCGGGCGGCGTAGAGCACGCCGGCCAGACCGGCCAGCGCTCCACTGGTCACGAACGCGGCGAAGACGCGCCGACCCACGGGGATGCCGGAGAGCCGGGCCGCGTCGGGATCGGACCCGATGGCGTAGAGCTCCCGGCCCGAGCGGTAGGAGCGAAGGTAGAACCCGGCCACCAGCACGACCGCGATCGCGAACATGGTCAGCACGGGCACGCCGAGCACGGCGGCGGTGCCCATCCGTAGGAAACCGACGGGCATGTCCGCGGCGTTGATCTGCCGCCCCGTGGCCCAGGTGTAGTCGATGCCGCGAAACACGTAGAGCGTGCCGAGTGTGACGACGAGCGCGGGTACCCGGATCGCGGAGATCAACGCCCCATTGACGACTCCGCAGGCGGCCCCGAGCGCCGTCCCGATCACGACCGCCACCGGGATCGGAATCGCGGGCGCGGCCAGGAACAGGCTGCCGGTGGCGAACGCGGACAGCCCCAGGACAGAGCCGACCGACAGGTCGACATTGCGGGTGATGATGACGACGGCCTGCCCGACGGCGACGATCGCGAGGATGGTGAACCCGAGCAGCAGGTCCTTGATGCTCTGCGCCGAGATGAAGCGCGGATTGACTGCTGTGGTCGCCACGACGAGGAGCGTGATGGCCAGCACGATGCCGAGCTCGCGCGCGACGAACCAGCGGTGCGCGACTCTCGTCGCGCCGCTGACGACTGGTGTCGGGGCATCCGTCTGAGGTGGTAAGGCCACGCGAGTCACGTGCGCTCCCGATGCCCGGTCGCCGCGAACATCACCGACTCCTCGGTGGCACCATCACGCGGCAGCTCGGCGACGAGCCGGCCCTCGTGCATCACCAGGATGCGGTCGGCCATGCCGAGCACCTCCGGCAGTTCGCTGGAGACCATGAGCACGGCGACACCGTCCGCGGCGAGCTGCGAGAGCAGATGGTGTACCTCGGCCTTGGTCCCCACATCGATGCCGCGCGTCGGTTCGTCAACGAGCAAGACTCGCGGCGCCGTGGCGAGCCACTTCGCGATGACGACCTTCTGCTGGTTGCCGCCGGACAGTGTGGAGACCGGGTCACTCAGGCTGGCGGCCTTGACGTGCAGGCGCTTGGACCACAGCTGCGCCTCCCGTCGCTCCGCCGCCCGGCCGAGCAACCCGAGACGGCTCAGCGACCAGCGCCGGGCGAGCGTCGCGTTGCGCTCCACCGACAGCGGCATCACCAGACCCTGCTGCCGCCGATCCTCGGGGATGAGGGCGACGCCGGCCGCGATCGCCGCAGCCGGGCTGTTCGGCCGAAGCCGGTCGCCGGCGACCCAAACCTCGCCCTCGTCGTATGTGTCGATGCCGAAGATGGAGCGGATGACCTCGCTGCGGCCCGCGCCGACCAGGCCGGCCAGGCCGACGATCTCACCGGAGCGGACGCTGAAGCTCACGTCGCTGAACACGCCACGGCTGGTCAACCCGCGCACGTCCAGGAGAGGAGGTCCGGGTCCTCCGTTAACCTCGCCCGGATCGGTTTTCCGTTTGGGATAGAGTGAGGACACCTCGCGTCCCACCATACGCCGCACGACGTGGTCCACATTGGTCGTCGCGACCAGGTCGGTCGAGACCCAGCCGCCATCTCGCATCACGGTGATCCGCTGGCACAGCGCGAAGACCTCGTTGAGCCGGTGCGAGATGAACAACACCGCCACACCGTTGGCCCGAAGCGAACGAGCGACGCTGAAGAGCCGGTCCACCTCGACGCCGGACAGCGCCGCCGTCGGCTCGTCCATAACCAGGATCCGAGCCTCCATGGAGAGCGCCTTGGCGATCTCGACGAGCTGCTGGTCGGCGATGGACAGCCCGCGGGCGGGCCGACTCGGATCCAGCTGGACACCGAGGCGGGCGAACAACTCGCCGGCACGACGCCGCATTGCCGCAGTGTCAATTCGTCGGTCGATGCGTCGGTCGATTCGGCGATCCAGACGACCCTCGCCGCGCAGCGGCTGGCGGCCCATGAAGATGTTCTCGGCCACCGACAGGTCGGGGAACAGCGTCGGCTCCTGGTAGATCACCGCGACGCCGGCCTCCCGAGCGGCCGCCGGGCCGCTGAAGCTCGCCGGTGTGCCGTCCAGAATGAGTAGCCCCACGTCCGGGCTGTGCACGCCGGCCAGCATCTTCGCCAGCGTCGACTTCCCCGCGCCGTTCTCTCCGACCAGGGCGTGAATCTCGCCCGGGTAAAGGTCGAGGTGCACGTCGCGCAACGCCACGACGGCGCCGAACGACTTGCCGACGCCACGCAGGCTGATCACCGGTTCGTGCCCCGCGTGTGACGGTTCGACCACGTTGACCCCACTTGCCGTCTCGCCCGAGGTTGTTGAAACGATTCACCACTTCAGCTACGAAAACGATAGGAGGCGGCCCGGAGCCGCGTCAAGAGTTCTTGATCATGTTACCGGACCGTTACCACGCAGACAAATGCGCGCTGCTGGTGGTGGATCAAGGCCGTATGGCTTCTTGACACGTTTCAGCATGCCGTACCGTAGTTCTACCGGCTGGGGGGTCCGCGCGCTGCTGCCGGGCTAGCAGATGAGGAGCGATGGACGCGACGAGCATTAAGGAGGTCGCACGTCAGGCGGGCGTGTCCTTGGGCACGGTGAGCAATGTGCTCAACCGTCCGGAGGTGGTCTCCGAGCCGACCCGTCGGCGCGTCATCGATGCGATCAAGAAGCTCGGCTACGTTCGCAACGACCCGGCCCGGCAACTTCGCGCGGGCCGCAGCCGCACCGTCGCTATCGTCGTGCTCGACGTGGCCAATCCGTTCTTCACCGATGTGGTGCGCGGCGCTGAGGAGGCAATAGAGGCCGCCGGTGCAGTGGCCGTCGTGTGCAACAGCGGGGAGAGCGAAGCGCGTGAGGGGCGCCATCTTGACCTCCTCGAGGAGCAGCGGGTCAAGGGCGTGCTCATCACGCCGGTCGACGACGGGCGAGACTCCCGACTGCAGCAGTTCGTACGTCGAGGCATACCGGTGGTGCTCGTCGACCGCGGCAGCGGACAGCGCAACCGCTGCTCCGTGGCCGTCGACGACGTACTCGGCGGCCAACTCGCCGGCGCCCATCTGCGTGACATCGGTCACCGTCGGGTCGCCTTTGTGGGTGGTCCCATCACCATCCAGCAGGTCGCCGATCGGCGTCGAGGGTTCTCCGCGATGTTCGCCGGCGATGGCGAGGACCTACGCATCATCGACACACCCAATCTCAGCGTGGCCGCCGGCCGGCGGGCCGGCGAAGGGATCGCGGATCTGCCGCCGGCGGATCGCCCGACTGCGGTGTTCTGCGCCAACGACCTTCTCGCGCTTGGCGTCCTGCAAGAGATGACCCTGCGCGGGGTACGGGTTCCGCGGGACGTGGCGATCATCGGGTACGACGACATCGACTTCGCGGCCGCCGCCGCCGTGCCGCTGTCGTCCATCCGGCAGCCGCGGGAGCAGCTCGGCCGCACCGCAGCCGAGCTGTTGCTGGAGGAAGCGAACGATCCGGGGCACCATGAACACCGGCACGTCGTCTTCAAGCCCGAGCTTGTTGTGCGCGAGTCCACGGTCCGTACGAGCGTTCGCCGTCGCCGCACAGGGTGAGGGGCGAGGCGGCTCGCCGGACGGATCGGGTAGACTAGAGACGCGGCCCGCACAGTTCTGCCTCGGGCCGTGTCTGAATGTCGACCACCACGCGCCGCGACCGGACAGGTCTGCGCCGGGCAGGACGACCCTTCCACGTTCGGAGAATTCATGGCGGCACGCCGCCCCCACACCACACCCCCATCGACCCCTACCACCTTCACCAACCTCGGCGTGCCCGCCGCACTCACCTCGGCGCTCGCCGCAGGCGGCATCACCATGCCATTCCCAATCCAAACTGCGACGCTGCCCGACACGCTGGCCGGACGTGACGTGCTCGGCCGGGGACGAACCGGCTCGGGCAAGACCTACGCATTCGCGCTGCCCTTGATCATCCGGCTGGCCGCCTCCACCTCGCCGCGACGGCCCGGTCGCCCGCGGGCACTGATCCTCGCGCCCACTCGCGAGCTCGTTACCCAGATCGAGGCGGCGATCGCCCCGCTGGCCAAGGCGATGTCACTGCGCACTCTGACCGTCTTCGGTGGAGTGAGCCCGAACCCCCAGATCTCCGGCCTTCGCGCAGGCGTGGACATCCTCGTTGCCTGCCCCGGCCGGCTCGCCGACCACGTCAAGGCGGGCCACGCACACCTCGACGCAGTCGAGATCACCGTGCTTGACGAGGCCGATCACATGGCCGACCTCGGCTTCCTGCCCGTCGTTCGGCGACTCCTCGATCAGACCCCGCGATCCGGCCAGCGTCTGCTGTTCTCCGCGACGCTCGACGGCCAGGTCGACGTCCTCGTGCGGCGGTACCTCACCGACCCCATTACCCACAGCGTCGACTCGTCGCCGACACCGCTGGCGGAGACGTCGCACCATGTATTGCATGTGAGCCATGACGACCGGCTGCCCGTCCTGGTCGACCTCGTGGCCGCGCCGGGTCGCACGCTGGTGTTCACCCGCACCAAACACGGGGCGAAGACATTGACCCGAAGGCTCATCGCCGCCGGGGTGCCGGCCGTGGAGCTACACGGCAACCTGGCCCAAAACGCGCGCAGTCGCAACCTGCTCGCCTTCTCCGACGGCAGCGCGAAGACGCTGGTTGCCACAGACATCGCAGCCCGCGGCATCCACGTCAACGACGTCACTCTCGTCATTCACGCCGATCCGCCGATCGAGCACAAGGCGTACTTGCATCGTTCCGGCCGAACGGCCCGCGCCGGCGCGCATGGAACAGTGGTCACGCTGGTGACCGACGACCAGATCGGCGACGTGCGCGCGCTGGCCCGCAGGGCTGGCATCGCGCCGACGACCACGCGACTTCGCCCCGGCCATCCGCTGCTCACCCGACTCGCCCCGGGCCAGCGGTCGTTCATCACACCACGGCTCGACGATCCGACCGCGTCCGAACCGTCGCGGCATGGCCGTTCACGTCGCGCCGCGAAGCCCTCTTCCTCTGCCGGGCCTCGCGCCGGCGCCGAGTCACCGGCCGCGGCGCCATCGGTGAGGTCGCGTTCCGGCCGAGGGGGCCGTATCGGCGCCGCGGCACCCGCCCGGCCGTCAGGTGCCGCAGCCTTTTCGGCTCGGACCCGTGTGTGACACACAATGTCGTACGGAATTTGCGGCCATAACACATAAACCGACACATATACGGGTTCGGCCGGCGCGTAGCGGGGTAACTGACGCGAGTGCAGGTCGCGGCTTCCTCGCCGCGTGCCGACGCCTTCAACGTTCACGGTCTATCCTGGAAACGGCGCGGTGCGTCACCGCTGCCTTCAAGTTGCGCTCCGGACCCTGGCGGTCAGCCGCACGCAGCGGCGCGACCTGAAGGGCCTCGGAGATGGTTGTCGTTGATCTGCCCGGTAGGGCACCGTCCGCAGTCGGTCAACCGATGTTGGAAGAGCCATTGCCACGCTCGGCTCTGGCCGCGCTCGCTGTGGGCGTGGTCGTTCCATTCCTGGCGCTGGTTGCGGCCGTGCCAATTGCCTGGGGCCGGGGTCTGTCCTGGTTGGACTTGACCATCGGCCTCGTGGCATACGTCGCGACCGGTTTCGGCGTGGCCGTTGGCTTGCACCGCCACATTACCCACGGTTCGTTCAAAGCCGTGCGTTGGCTGCGGGTCACCCTGGCCGTGGCCGGATCACTATCGATGGAAGGCGCAATCATTCAATGGGTCGCCGACCACCGACGCCACCACGCCTACGCCGACCGCGAGGGCGACCCACACTCCCCATGGCGCTACGGCACTACCGTCGCCGGGCTCGCCAAGGGGCTGTTCTTCGCCCATTGCGGCTGGCTGTTCCGGCGACAGTCCACCAATCGGGCCCGCGTCGCCCCGGACCTGATCGCCGACCGCGACATCAGCAGGGTGGACCGACTGTTCCCAACGCTCGCCGTGGTGTCCGTGCTCGCCCCGCCGGTGCTGGGCGGATTGCTGACCTGGTCGTGGTACGGCGCGCTGACCGCGTTCTTCTGGGCGAGCCTGGTCCGCATCGCCCTGTTGCACCACGTCACCTGGTCGATCAACTCGATCTGTCACGTGTACGGGCAACGCCCGTTCGCCACGCGCGCCGACGACCGCGCCGCCAACTTCTGGCCGCTGGCGATCATCTCGTTCGGGGAGAGCTGGCACAACTCCCACCACGCCGACCCCACCTGCGCCCGACACGGCGTCCTTCGCGGCCAGCTGGACCCGTCCGCCAGACTCATCCGGCTCCTCGAGAAGGCCGGCTGGGTATTCGACGTGCGTTGGCCGGTGCCGCAACGATTCGAGGCACGACGCCTTACCAGCCCGGAAGGCATTCGTCCTGTCGTCGGGCCGTCGCGTTAGAGAGGGGTCGTACCCATACGACGGGCCTACACTCCGCCCTGATCCGCCTCCCGTTCCAAGGTGCCGAAGTCGCTCTCGGCCCCGATCGCCTGCTCCGGGCTCAACGTCCCCTGCCTCATTCCGGCGATCCAACTCCGTAAGCGCCCCACCGAGATACCACGATTGCGCTGAAGGCCATCGAGGATCCGCCCGATGCCGCCCGCTGGGGTTTCGCTCCCGAGTCTCTCGGCCACATCGAGCCGGGCATCCAGCTCATCCAGATGGGCGCGTTGCTCGCGATCGGGATTCTGCCCCCGGCGATAATTCACGGCGGCGGCCACGCCTGCGGCGGCGAGAGCGGCGACGGCGACGCCGGCCAACACCTTCGTCGTTGTCCTCGTCACAGCCGCTCCTCTCAACGGGCCCCAACCCGGCCGACACCAGGCCCGCCGATGACCAGGCCAGCCGGCGCATCGGAGCTTACCGTGCACCCAATCGGCCACAAGCCGGTAGCCGCCGCATCAGCCAGCCGGCCCTAAGCAAACTGAGGATGTTCAATCACGCGCTCATATACGGCGAGGTACTCGTCGACCATCCGGTCGACGGAGAAGCGTCGACGCGCCGTGGCGGCGACGACCCCGCGATCCATCCGCAGCACCGCCTGCACCGCCGCCACCGCGGAATGGACATCGTCGACGAGGAAGCCGGTGCGTCCGTCGTCGACGATCTCGGGCAACGCACCGCGACGGTACGCCACGACCGGTGTGCCGCACATCATGGACTCGACGACGGAAAGGCCGAACGGTTCGGCGAAACCCAGGGGATGCAGCAGCGCGGCCGCACCGCCCAGGACACGAGCCCGGTCCGCGCCGCCCACGTTGCCGAGGTACGTCACGCGGTTGCCGTCGATGTGCGGCTCCACCATTTCCCGGTAGTACGGAGCATCCTGGACCGGTCCTCCGATGACGAGCCGCATGTCGCAGAGGCGGGCGATCTCGATAGCATCCGCGGTGGCCTTGTCCGGATGAATCCGCCCGAAACTCACAAGGTGGTCGCCGCCGGTTGCCGCGAACGGCCACTGGCGCTCATCGACGCCATGGTGCACGGTGGCCTCGTACCGCAGCCGCGGTGACCGGTCGGCGTCGGAGATGGACACGAACGCGGACCGGGCCCGCGCGTACGCGGGCAGGATCCGGCTGTCGCCGAATCCGTGGATCGTGGTGACCATGGGGCAGGACGAGAACCGGCTCATCGCCAGCGGCAGCCAGTCGAGGTGGTTGTGCACGAGATC
This sequence comes from Micromonosporaceae bacterium, assembly GCA_045403155.1. Lineage (GTDB taxonomy): Bacteria > Actinomycetota > Actinomycetes > Mycobacteriales > Micromonosporaceae > JAXIPB01. The sequence continues at coordinate 40,566 of JAXIPB010000104.1, read as the reverse complement.
GAACTCACCGCTGCGGCCCAGGCAGTGGGCCGTGTGCAGCGCCTCCCAGATCCGGCCGTCCATGGACGGGTCCTCGCCGTACGGATGGGTGCAGACCCCATCCAGTTCTGCCGATGTCTCTGAGTCGAGGGTGGCGAAGAGCGTCACATCGACGCCACGGGCGACGAGGCCATCGACGAGCAGGGAGACGACGCTCTCCCATGGGCCGTAGGCTCTCGGCGGTGTGCGCCACGCCACAGGACCGAGCACTGCCAATCTCATGGCCACACCCTACCGCGAAAACGATTGTCCACAGTGGATGTGCGAGGGTTCCGATCGGGCGTGCTATAGTGGCACGAGCCCCAGCCAGCCTGCGGGTTCAAAGTCCCGCGGCGTGCATGCCGGCGGAGTGAACGAGTCGGCCAGCGGGACGACGACCCGACACGCTCGATGACCGGTCGGCCTGTGCCCACCGGAAGGCGGTTTCCTGTTGTCTGTCGCCTATGGCCTTCTCAGTACGTATCCGCCGACGCAGTGCGGCCTCGCGACGTTCTCGGACGCGATGCTTCGCAGCCTGACGACGCCCGGCTCGGGCGACGGGGGCGGCGTCGTACGCGTGGTCGACGGGCCGACCAGGTCTGCCAGGCCTCATGTGGTCGCCCACCTCGACCGCACGGCCGGACGCGCGGCGCGCGCCGCGGCGACCCTCAACACCTTCGATGTGGCGATCGTCCAGCACGAGTACGGCATATACAGCGGGGCCGATGGTGAGGACGTGCTCGAAGTGCTCGAGGCCGTGCGGATTCCGGTCATCGTCGTGGCCCACACCGTCCTGGCCGAACCGACACCACACCAGCGCCAGACGCTCGAACGGGTCGTCGCGGCCGCCGACGCGGTCGTCACCATGACCGTCGCCGCGCAGGACCGCCTCATCCGCGGATACCGCGTCGACTCGACCAAGGTTTCTGTCATCCCGCACGGCGCCGATATCCGCAGCTCGATCTCGCCGCTGGACGGCGAGCGGCCGTTGATCCTCACCTGGGGACTGCTCGGCCCGGGCAAGGGCATCGAGTGGGCCGTCGACGGGCTCCAGCGGATCCGGCGGCTCCGTCCCCTCCCCCGCTACGTCGTGGCCGGCCAGACCCATCCGCGGGTGCGGATGCGGCAGGGCGAGCGGTACCGGCTGCAGCTCGGCCTGCGGGCCAAGGCGGGCGGAGTGTCGAACCTGGTGAGCTTCCCAGGCGCCTACCTCGATGAGCAGGCGCTGGCCGCCATGGTCCGCCAGGCAAGTGTCGTGCTCCTGCCGTACGACTCGCGTGAACAGGTGACATCGGGCGTCCTGGTCGAGGCCATCGCCGCGGGAAAGCCAGTCATCGCAACGAGATTTCCCCACGCCGTCGAGGTGCTCTCCAGCGGAGCGGGGATCCTGGTGCCGCACTACGACGGACCGGCGATCGGCGACGCCATGTACCGCGTCCTCACCGATCTGGACCTGGCCCGGCGTATGTCCGACGAGGCCCGCCGGCTCGCGCCGGCGATGTCGTGGGGAACCGTCGCGGGGACCTACCGGCGCCTGGCCCATCAGTTGCTCGCCGACGGCGCTCGGTCCGGCCGGTTGCTGACCAACGGGGCGACGGTCTGAGCATGGCGGGTTACCCCGAACCGAACTTCACCCACCTGCTGCGGCTCAGCGACGATGTCGGCACCGCTCGCGGCGTGACCACCAACGCGAATCCACAGTGGACTGACGGACCGCATCTCGCCGTCGCCTGGTTCCTGGGCGACAACGACGCAAAGGTGTCCATGGTGGACGACGAGACCGGGGGCGGCGCCGATGGCCTGAACCAACAGGGGCGCAGCGAGAGCCAGAGGACGGAATCCACGTTGGCTCTGCTGTCGACCCTCCAGCACGGGCGGCGGCTGGACGGGTCGTCGCGTGGTCGTTGAGCTGGCGCACCGCATCGGGCATCGCATCGATCCCGACCGCCGGCGTGTGATCGCGCAGCTCTTCGTCCCCGGCGAGGAGCAACCTGGAAGTCGGTCCCGGGCCAATGACGTCCTGGCCCGGATCCTCGCGCTCAGCGACGAGGAGGTGGTGGAGCTCGCCGCGACCGTCGTCGCCAACTTCCGCGGCCGGCACCGGGATCTCATGCAGGCATTCTCCGACAACTTCGCCGTCATCGACGCGGACCGCATCGGACGCCGCCGCCTCTCGGCCGAGCGACGGATGCTGGTCGGTGCCTGTTTCACCAAGGAGTACGCGCCCGAAGGTGCCGCCCTGTTCAATCCCTCGATGGTTGCCCATCCCGATCAGTCGGGGCTCGCCGCCGACGAGATCCGCTTCCTGTTGGTGGTGCGGTGCGTCGGCGAGGGACACATCTCCTCGATCGGCTTCCGGACCGGGATCGTGGGACCGGGATCGACGCTGCGCGTCGACGAGGCCGCACCCCTGCTCGGGACCGGTGCCCACCGCCCAGCCGCGTTCATCCAGCGCGACGGCTTCCTCGCGAGGCTCGCCGACCTCGGCGCCGATGAGGCGGAGACAATCCTTCGAGGGCTGCCCGAGACTTTCACCCCCGACCAGCTCGCCGATCGGCTCACCGCCACCCACGAACACACGCTCAACCGCCAGCGCGGTCAGCACGCCATCGAGATCATCGCCCGCGTCGCGGCCGCCACGTACGACATCGAGTTTCCGGCGGACGTGAGCGTGAGTGAACGTCTCCTCTGGCCGCGCGCGGCCGTGGAGAGCCATGGGATGGAGGACGCGCGGGTCGTCCGGCTGGTCGAGGACGACGGCGACATCACGTACTACGGCACCTACACCGCCTTCGACGGTGCGGACATCACACCCCAGGTGTTCGCGACGAAGGACTTCCGCCAGTTCTACGTCTCGCCCGTGGCCGGGCAGGCGGCCCAGAACAAGGGCATGGCGTTGTTTCCCCGCCGGATTGGCGGTCGATACGCTGCGCTTACCCGTTGGGACCGCGAGAGTACGTCCATCGCATTCTCCGGCGATCTCCGGATCTGGTCCGACTCCGCGCCGCTGCAGCTGCCGCGACGCGGTTGGGAGGCCATCCAGGTCGGCAATTGCGGACCACCTATAGAAACAGCCGACGGGTGGCTCGTCCTCACCCACGGCGTCGGCCCCATGCGCGTATACAGCATCGGCGCCATACTGCTCAGTCTCGCCGATCCGTCCATCGTCCAGGCCACCCTGACCCACCCGCTGCTGAGCGCGGCCGGGGGCGAGCGCGACGGGTACGTGCCCAACGTCGTGTACAGCTGCGGCGCGCTCCTGCGCGACGGCGTCGTCACCATCCCCTACGGCATCAGCGACCGGTCGATCGGATTCGCCCAGGTGCACCTGTCGGAGCTGCTCGGTCACATGGATGCGATCTGACCCACCCAGACGGCCGAGCGCAACCGCAGGGCCGCCCACCAGTGCTACCGTTGCGAAATGAGCCGCGGTCACGCCGCGGCACCCCGTCTCCCGCGCATTCCCCGGCGACGAGGCACAGATTCTTCAGCCGCGTCACCGAAGGGATTCCCCATATGGCGGTTACGTCAATCACACGTCCCCGTACCTCCAACACCGCGACGATCGACGCGCCCCGCGGCAGCGACTACAGCGCCCTGCTCCGTGAGGTGAAGGGCGCTGGCCTGCTCAACAGGCGCCGCGGCTACTACATCGCGAAAATGATCGTGACGGGGGCGCTGCTCGTCGGCGGTTGGGCGGCCTTCGTCGGCCTCGGCGACTCGTGGTGGCAGTTGATCGTGGCCGCGTTCCTCTCGTTCGTCTTCGCCCAGCTCGGCTTCATCGGACACGACGCCGGGCACCGGCAGATCTTCCGAACCGGGCGGGCCAACTACGTGGCCGGCATCCTGCATGGCAACCTGGCCATCGGGCTCAGCTACGGCTGGTGGGTCGACAAGCACAACCGCCACCACGCCCACCCGAACCACGAGGAGCGGGACCCCGACGTCAAGATCGGTGCGCTGGCCTTCACCACAGCGCAGGCCGGCGCTAAGACCGGGCTGGTCCGCTTCATCGCCCGGCACCAGCGATACTTCTTCCTGCCGCTCCTACTGCTCGAAGCGGTCCAGCTGCACGTGTCGAGTGTCCGGGCCCTTGCCCACCGTGGACTGCGTCACCGGCCATCCGAGACGGTCCTGCTTGCCCTGCACCTTATCGGCTACCTGACCCTGCTGCTGATGGTGCTGTCACCACTGAAGGCGCTCGTCTTCCTGATCGTCCAACAGGGACTGTTCGGCCTCTACCTGGGCCTGTCTTTCGCGCCCAACCATAAGGGCATGCCGATGCTCACCGCCGGCGAGGAGGCGGACTACCTGCGCCGTCAGGTGCTCACGTCCCGCAACGTCCGGGGCAGCTGGCTGTTCGACTACCTGCTCGGCGGGCTGAACTATCAGATCGAGCACCACCTGTTCCCGAGCATGCCGCGGCCCAACCTGCGAAGGTCGCAGCCGCTCGTCCGCGCCTTCTGCCAGCAGCACGGCGTGTCGTACCTGGAGACCTCGCTCGTCCGCTCCTACGCCCAGGCCCTGCGCCATCTGCACGCCGTGGGCCAAGCGCTGCGGGCCCCTGCGCCCGGCTGAGGCGGCTCCCCGCAGCGAGGCGACAAGACGCGCCGGCAGGTGTAGCGAACCAGCCATACCGGCAGAAGCCGTACATTGTCGCCGTAACCGCCTGCCGCCCCGCCAGAATACGCCGCGCTGGTGTCGCGCCAGAATACGCCGCGCTGCGCCCCAACTCGAGGGTTCGCCGGATCACCTTCAGGCGCCGGCCTGACCTGCTAAAAGTCGAAGAATGAGTGTCCGCGGCCCCACGGCGCACGGCACCAGCCCGCGACCCCAGTTGCGGCGGGAGTTGGCAATATGGCTCACGGTCCTCGCCGTCTACGTGGCCCTGACGAGCATCGAGTGGGCCGGCAGGAACCGGGCCGCGTTCGAGCACAGCCGGTGGCTGTTCGATCTGGAACGCTCCCTCCATATCGACATCGAACTTGGACTCAATCAGTGGTTGGTCCCCCGCGGTGCGCTGCGGGTCGCGGCGAACTACGAGTACGCCCTCACGTATATCGTCAGTTCCTTCGCCTTGCTGGTCTGGCTCTACCTTCGCCGGCCAGCCACCTACTCCTGGGCGCGGACGTCATTCATTCTGCTCAATGTTGTAAGCCTCATCTGCTTCGCGGTCTATCCCGTTGCGCCGCCGCGGCTTGTTACAGACCTTGGCTTCACCGACACGGTCGTTCTCGACCGCACGTGGGGATCGTGGGGCTCGCCGCTGGTTTCACACGTCAACCAACTCGCGGCGATGCCGTCGCTGCACATCGGGTGGGCCCTGTGGGTCAGCCTGATCCTGGCCACGATCGCCAGCGGTAGGTTGGCCCAAACGGTCAGCGGCCTTCACGTCCTAGTGACCCTTTTGGTCATCATGGCGACCGCCAACCACTACCTCATCGACGCCGCTGGCGGCGCAGTTCTCGCGGTGGCCTCTGTTGCCATGACGCGTCATCGAGCGGGCGCCTCCGCGCCACGCCCCGCGGCGATGAGTCCCGGAAGCTCGGTCCCGGCGTACACCACCCCTTACGGTGTGTCGGCCAGGTCCGGCGCTCACCGCATCCTCCCCGGTGCCCAACCGACCACGTCGAAGCGAGCGGTGCGTCGCAAGGCGCGTACGCGCACGTTGACCACGACCGGCAGGTAGCCAACTCACCGGTGAGCGGTTAAATCTGGTGAGTGAGTGGCTCACTCAGTTATAGTCGTCGTGTGCCGACGTCCCGTAGTGCCGGACCGACCGGTCGCGCCCAGCCATTGCCGCCGGAGGATCGCCGCGCGTCGCTCGTGGTGGCGACGATTCCCCTGCTGTGCCAGTACGGCCGAAGGGTGACCACCAAACAGATCGCGGAGGCGGCCGGCGTGGCCGAGGGCACCATCTTCCGCGCCTTCAAGATGAAGGAAGAACTGATCTCGGACGCCATCAAGGCGGCGTTCGACCCTGTGCCGGCGCTGGCCGAGCTGGATGGAATCGACCCCGAAGCGTCGCTGCGGGAGCGCGTCGTCGCCGTCGCCGCCGTCCTCCAGCGCCGGCTACAGCTGGTCTTCACGCTGATGATGGTGCTCGGGATGAGTGAACCGCCGCCCGAGGTCGAGCGGCGTCGCCGCGACAAGCAACCCCATCACGCGAGCATTCTCAACCGGATCGAGCAGATACTCGAGCCCGACCACGACCAGTTCCGCTGTCCGGTGTCGGAGGTCGTCCGGCTGCTGCGGCTGATCACCTTCTCTGGTTCCCACCCCATGATCACCGACAACCGGCTGCTCACCCCCGAGGAGATCGCCGACCTCCTACTCGACGGGGTCCGTCGGCGTCCCGACACCGAGCATCACACACGTAAGAAGGGCTAATCCGTGCTGACTCGACTGCTCCGACTGTACCTGCAGCCCTACCGCAGGGATCTCACGATTGTCGTGGGGCTCACGTTGGTCGGCACGATAGCGATGCTCTACCTGCCGAGTCTCAATGGCGCCATCATCGACGACGGCGTCGCCAAGGGCGACACCGGTTACATCATGCGAGCCGGTGGCATGATGCTACTGGTCACCATCGCGCAGATCGTGAGCTCCATCGCGGCTGTCTACTATGGATCCCGCGCGGCGATGTCGTTCGGCCGGGATCTGCGTGGGGCCATCTTCGCCCGGGTCGGTGAGTTCTCTGGCCGGGAGGTCGCCAAGTTCGGCGCGCCGTCCCTGATCACCCGTACGACCAACGACGTACAGCAGGTGCAGATGCTCGTGGTGATGACCTGCACCATGCTCGTCGCCGCGCCGATCATGTGTGTCGGCGGCATCATCATGGCGCTGCGGGAGGACGTCGGGCTGTCCTGGCTGGTGGTCGTGGCCGTGCCGGCGATGGTGCTCGCCGTCGGTCTCATAATCCGCCAGATGATGCCGCAGTTCCGCCTTATGCAGGAGCGCATCGACCGGGTTAACCAGGTGCTGCGCGAGCAGATAGGCGGCATCCGGGTGGTTCGGGCTTTCGTGCGCGAGCCGTACGAGGTCAATCGCTTCGACAAGGCCAATTCGGACCTGACTCAGACCGCACTGCGCGCCGGACGCCTGATGTCTCTGATCTTCCCCGTAGTCATGCTTGTGTTCAACGCCTCAAGTGTCGCGGTCCTCTGGTTCGGCGCCGGTCGGATCGACGCGGGTGAGCTGCAGATCGGCGCGCTCACAGCTTTCCTGCAATACCTCGTGCAGATCCTCATGTCGGTCATGATGGCGACCTTCATGCTCATGATGGTGCCGCGCGCCGCAGTCTGCGCCGAGCGCATCGCCGAGGTGCTCGGCACCGAGTCGTCCGTACGGCCGCCCGCCCGGCCCGCCGTGGTTGTGCGCGGTCCTGGCGAGCTGGAGTTGCGCGGGGTCACTTTCCAATATCCCGGGGCGGAAAAGCCAGTGCTGCGGGACATCGGCTTTCGTGTCGGCGCCGGCGAGACCGCCGCGGTTATCGGGAGCACGGGCGCCGGCAAGACTACATTGCTTTCGTTGATTCCGCGGCTCTTCGACGTGACGGGTGGTGCGGTCCTCGTCGATGGCGTGGACGTGCGCGAGCACGACATGGACGAGCTGTGGAGCCGGATAGGGCTGGTACCGCAGAAGCCGTACCTCTTCTCCGGCACCGTCGCGACCAACCTCCGGTACGGCAACCCGGACGCCTCTGACGACGAGTTGTGGCGGGCGCTGGACATCGCCCAGGCGCGCGACTTCGTCGAGACCATGCCCGGCGGGCTGGACGCGCCCATCGCCCAGGGCGGCACCAACGTCTCGGGCGGCCAACGGCAGCGCCTCGCCATCGCGCGGGCACTCGTACATCAACCGGCCATTTACCTCTTCGACGACTCGTTCTCCGCGCTCGACCTCGGCACCGACGCCAGACTCCGAGCGGCGCTGCGGCCGGTCGTGGCCGAAGCCGCCGTCGTCATCGTGGCGCAACGCGTCTCGACGATCCTCGACGCCGACCAGATCCTCGTGCTCGAGGACGGCGTCGTGGTCGGTGTTGGTCGGCACGAAGAACTGCTCGAGACCTGTCCGACCTACGCGGAAATCGTGCAGTCCCAGCTGACGGTGGGGGCTGTGGCATGACCGAGAACCGCAGCGGCGACGGACACCAGCCGGCCAACCCCACGGGCGCCACGGCCAAGCTCGACGCCGTCCCCCAGACGCAGACCGTGCCGAGCCGGCTACCGCCCGCGGGGCGGCGCACCGGCGGCGGTCCACCTTGGATGGCGGCGGGCATGCCGACCGAGAGGTCCATGAACTTCGGACCGTCGGCCTTGCGCCTGATGCGTCGCCTGCAGCCCTACTGGACGCAGCTCGCTCTTGTTATTGCGCTCGCGGTTGCCAGCGTGAGCCTGTCGGTCGTCGTGCCGAAGATCCTCGGCCGGGCAACGGACATCATCTTCGAGGGCATCATCGGCCGCCAACTGCCGATGGGCATCACGCTCGACCAGGCTGTGGCCGGCGCGCGGGCATCGGGCAACGGCAACTACGCCGACATGCTCGCGCGGATGGACGTCATACCGGGCCAGGGCATCGACTTCACAGCGCTCGGCCAGGTCGTCATGCTGGCGATTTGGCTCTTCGTCGGCGCCAGCGTGCTGATGTGGCTGCAGGGCTACGTGCTGACCGGCGTCGTCCAGTCGGCCATCAAGCGACTCCGCTCCGATGTCGAGGACAAGCTCAACCGGCTGCCCTTGCCGTACTTCGACAAGCAGCCGCGCGGCGAGCTGTTGAGTCGGGTGACCAACGACATCGACAACATCGGCCAGAGCTTGCAGCAGACGCTCAGCCAGCTTCTGACGTCGGTGCTGACCGTGATCGGTGTGTTGGCGATGATGTTCACGATCTCGCCGTTGCTGAGCCTGATCGCACTCGTCGCCGTACCGCTGTCGATATGGGTCACCAAGCAGATCGCCAAGCGGTCGCAGCGGCAGTTCATCGCCCAGTGGGCCCACACCGGCGCGCTCAACGCCCACATCGAGGAGGCCTTCACCGGCCACGAGTTGGTCAAGGTATTCGGTCGTCAGCGGGAGGTCGCCGCCGCGTTCGGGTCGAAGAACGATCAGCTGTTCAAGGCGAGCTTCGGGGCGCAGTTCATCTCGGGCACGATCATGCCGGCGATGATGTTCATCGGGAATCTAAGCTACGTCGCCGTGGCCGTCGTGGGTGGCCTGCGGGTCGCGTCGGGGGCGGTCAGCCTCGGTGACGTGCAGGCGTTCATCCAGTACTCGCGACAGTTCACGCAGCCGCTGACGCAGATCGCGTCGATGGCCAACCTGCTCCAGTCGGGTGTCGCCTCTGCCGAGCGTGTCTTCGACCTGCTCGACGCGCAGGAGCAGACGCCAGATCCATTCCAGCCCGCGCGGCCGACGGAACAGACCGGGCGAGTCGAGTTCGACCACATCTCGTTCAGCTACGCCCCGGACTCCCCATTGATCGAGGACCTGTCGCTGGTCGCGAGGCCGGGGCACACGGTGGCGATCGTTGGACCGACCGGCGCCGGGAAGACCACACTGGTCAACCTCATCATGAGGTTCTACGAACTCGACGCTGGCCACATCGGCATCGACGGTGTCGACATCACGGCAATGCGCCGCGCTGATCTGCGTGGCCAGATTGGCATGGTGCTGCAGGACAGCTGGCTGTTTCACGGAACGATCCGCGAGAACATCGCCTATGGGCGGCCCGACGCGGCGGAGGAGGAAATCGTCGCGGCCGCGACGGCGGCGTACGTCGACCGCTTCGTGCATAGCCTCCCCAACGGCTACGACACCGTCATCGACGACGACGCGAGTAACATCAGCGCCGGCGAGAAGCAGCTCATCACGATCGCCAGGGCATTCCTGGCGAACCCGTCGCTGCTCATACTCGACGAGGCGACGAGCTCCGTCGACACTCGCACGGAGGTGCTCGTGCAGCGCGCCATGGCGGCGCTGCGATCGAACCGAACCAGCTTTGTCATTGCGCACAGGCTCTCGACGATCCGCGATGCGGAGCTGATCCTGGTGATGGAGCATGGCCAGATCGTCGAACAGGGCACCCATGGTGAACTAGTGTCGGCGGGCGGCGCCTACCAGCGTCTCTACGAGGCCCAGTTCGCGGCGCCGGCGATCGACGAGGAGGACGCGGCGCCGGCAGCGCCCATGGGCGTGGCCGCGGCGATGGCGAGGCGCCGGACCTGAGTCGTCACGTGGGGCGGACGGATTCAAGGTCCCCGTCATGCCCATGCCTGCGGCGTTTCCGCGGTCGGTCCCTAATGTCCGTCGAACACTGCTGCTTGGGTCCGGCGTCACTCGGCGCCGTGGCCGCGGGCGTCGCGACCGAGCCGCAGAAGAATTGGCGGCGGCCCGGCCGCAGAACTAGCAGGCTGTCGGCCGGGCCGCCGAGTGGATCAGTAGATGGTCACGCCGTACGTGTTGGCCGCTTCGCGAACGGGCTGGAAGAAGGTTGTGCCGCCGCTCGAGCAGTTGCCGCTACCGCCGGAGGTGAGGCCTAGCGCTGTACTGCCATCGTAGAGCGCACCGCCAGAGTCGCCGGGCTCCGCGCACACGTTGGTCTGGATCAAGCCGCTCACTTTGCCGCCGGGGTGGCCGACATAACGGACCGTGACGTCGAGTGCGGTCACGGTTCCAGTGTGGATTCCGGTTGTGGACCCATCACGCGTCACACGTTCCCCGACAAAGGCGTCGCCGACGCTGAACCCGCCGGGGTGACTGAGGGAGAGGTTGTCGTAGCGGACCAGCGCGTAGTCATTGCCCGGGAAGCTGAAATTGACGGTCGGGCCGATGAGCGTGGTGTGGCCGGAGTTGGTGTACCAGGTGCTGGCCAGTTTTCCGCAGTGCCCGGCGGTGAGGAAGTAGTACGTGCTGCCGCTAACCACGTTGAAGCCAAGCGAGCAACGGTACTTACCGCCGTAGATGGCGTCACCGGCCGAAAGCAGGGGGCTGAACACGCCGGCCGCACGCTGGATCCGGAGGGCACCTGCGTTGACGCCGGCAGCGCGCCTGAGCGTCGCGATCTCGCGGGCGGAGACGCTGCTGTCGGCGGTGACGACTACGCGGTGGGCGGCGGTGTCTACGTACCAAGCGATGCCCTCGACGCCTGACTCCGTTACCGCGTTACTCACGGAGGAAAGCTGAGTGGCGCTGTAGTCCTGAGGCGACGACGTCGCGCTGGTCGGCAGGACGAACACACTGACGACGACCGCACCGACGGTAGCAGCGAGCAGTCGAACGACTCGCCCCCTCGGATTGTTGTACTTGAATCTCACTGTCTCCTCCTCGAGAGTCATGGGACCGGGGGTGAGCCCCGTGTGGACGCTGGAGGACGCACCGCGGGTTTGTTGGCGGCGCATTCCTTACGAACGATGTAGTCAGTATCGGCATCGACAAATGGATACGCAAGCGCAGCGCGCAGCGACCACAAGACTGCTGGTCAGGGACTCATCACCTGGCTCGAGGCACGTGCAACCCTGCATATATTGACCAGCACGAACCCTCCCGGCATCGCTGCCAGGAGGGCGTTCTCGTGTGCGGCCGACAAACCGCGGCCGGGTCTGATGGTGCGGCTATGCTGCCGCGCGGTAGAAGAGCCAGGCGTCCCGCATCCGCTGGGTCTGGCCGGCGGTGAACTCGGTGTAGCAGGAGTCGTAGGAGTAGTCCATGTAGTTGTGGATCGGGTCGAGCCCGGGCTCGCGACAGGTGTCCTTGCCCTCCGGACAGCCATTGGTCGGCACCTTCTGGGCGGGCGTGTCGTCAACGAAGTCGCCCTTGGCGTTGCATCCGCCGAAGAACGTGTGCTCCAGGTTCAACCAGTGGCCGACCTCGGGGGTGCCGGTCTCGCCCTGGTCGTAGCGACCGGCGTAGGTGGTTGACGTGCCGAGCCAGGACTCCCAGTCGATGACGACGCCATCCAGGTACGCCTGACCGGGCTTGGTCACGATCGACGGCAGGTAGGCCCAGCCAAGGTAGGCGCCGGCGGTAGTCGAGTACACGTTGAGCGCGTCGTTGCCGCCCAGACGCAGGGCCTGCTTCATGGAGTGCTCGGAGTTGCCGCCCGGGTTCGCGTAGAACCAGTCAGGGTTGTCGGTTCGGGTGACGTCGGCGAGTTCAAACCTGAACCCGGTCACGGCACCGCCCTCGCCGCCGGCGTAGGTGTTGTTGAGCACGTCGATCTGTGCTGCGACCTGCTGGTCCGTGAGCGCGCCGATGGTCCCATCGGTCACGACGTGGAAGTAGACCGGAACGGTCGCCCTGAACCGTTTGTCGGCCTTCCCCTTCGCCGAGGCCGGGAGGTCCTCATGAACTTCGCCGAGGTCCGGCTCGCGGTTGCCGCCGTTTCGCTCGTCGCCGGGCTCCGATAACAGGAGCCGGCCGGCGATCGCCGATGTCGAGGTGTCGCAGACCGACGAACCGGCCGCCAAGGCCGCAGTCTGGACCGGTGCGCCGACGATTCCGGTGGAAACCAACACGAATACCGTAATCGCCGATAGTGACCTCGCCTTTGCCATTGCAATCTCCACTTCGCGCCGACCATGGATAATCCGCAATCTATCAGCGCCTGGATAGCGACTTCTCACGCCCCACTGAGGACTCGGGCGTTCGACGCGTCACCTCGGCGAGCGATGCGACGGCTCGGGGTTTGCCGTAGCGGACGCGATCGGATGACCCATTCGGCGACAACCAGGTTGATCACCCAACCAGCCGCCATGAGCATCGCGCGGGCGAACTCGCCGGGTACCCCGAACGCGAGCAGCCATGGCACAAGGGTCCACACCTGCGTTCCGGCGCCCAGACCGATCGCGTAGCCGCGCATCATCCAGGCGCGATGGCTCCTGAAGTCCCGTCGCAACGCCGCAGCCAGGCCCAGCAGAATCGCGAGAACCATACCCGTACCGAAGAACAGCCGGAAGGCCCGCAGCAAGTCGCCGTCGGACGGAGGTAGGTCGTAGAACACGCTCATCCACAGGCCCGACATCGCGGCGGCGATTCCCAGCGGTACCAACGCCCGTCCCGCCAACCGATGCCAATGCATGCGACGCAGCCCCGGTAGGAATTGGAACGCCCCGACCACGAGATACAGGCTGGCGCTGATGATGTGCACCACGACGGGCACCGGCATCTCGACGAAGCGCTCGTTCTCCGCGGTCACCTGCGCACCCCGGGCCAGTTCCGTCATTCGCACTGCGCCAGCCACCATCGGCACGAGGCTGAGCGTGATGAGCCCCGCCGGGACGAGCCACACCCGCCGCTTCCCGGCGGCCTTTGCGTTCACATCGGTCATGCTTCGATCGTGGCCACAAGCCCCGCCCGGCTCATCAGTCCACGGGCCTCGACTCGACCGGCCGAAGGATCTACGGCGATGTCGTTCTTTGGTACGAGGCGATCGAGCTTCGGTCCGAGGGGCGCCGCGGGCCAGCGGGCGTCCACACAGGACACAGGCCTACCGGTCGCCGACCCGGCCCGTTTCGTACGCCCAGATGGCGATCTCGACCCGGTTGCGTGCACCGATCTTCGACATGAGGCTCGCGATGTGGCTCTTGACGGTGCTGAGCGTGATGTACATGTCGTCGGCGATCTCCCGGTTGGTCCTTCCCGCGGCGACGGCAAGCAGGACCTGCTCCTCGCGGTCGGTGACCGGGGCGATCGGCTGAGCGGGCTTCGGCGCGGGCCCTGCGTTGGCGAATGCAGCCAACAACCGCGCGGTCACGTTCGGCGCGATGAGCGCGTCTCCGGTGGCGGCCGCACGGACCGCCTGAGCGAGCAACTCGGTGCCAGCGTCCTTGAGCAGGAAGCCGCGGGCGCCGGCCCGAAGGGCACCGTAGACGTACTTGTCGAGGTCGAACGTCGTGATGACGACGACCGCGAGCGGTTCGCGGACCTCTGGCCCGGCGAGCAACCGGGTGGCCTCGATGCCGTCAAGTCCCGGCATGCGAATGTCGAGCAGGCAGACGTCGGGGCGCAAGCGCCGCGCGATCTCGACGGCGGCCCGGCCGTCGGCCGCCTCAGCTACGACCTCAATCCCGTGCTGGGCATTGAGCATCATCGTGAGCCCGGTCCGCACCACCTCCTGGTCGTCGGCGACGAGGACCCGGATGCTCACCGTACCGCTCCCGTGCGAGGTAGAACCGCGGCGACGGCCCACCCACGATCGGGGTTTGGCCCGGCCTCGCAGGTCCCGCCGAGCATGCGCGCCCGCTCGGCCATGCCGACCAGTCCGAACCCGGATGCGGCGGGGACTCCGTGGACCGATTCCCCGTCGTCGCTGATGTGCAGGCGTACCGCGCTGTCGTCGGCGGCGACGAGCACCGCGATCCGCGTGGCTCGACGAGCGTGCCTGCGGGCGTTGGTGATGGACTCCTGCGCCAAGCGGTAGACCGCCGTCCCCACGGACGCCGGCACGGAATCCACATCGCCGACGATCTCCACCTCGACACAGGGACCCGTGCGGGGGCGCCGGGCGAGCTGGATGAGGTCGGCGATTCTTGGGCTCGGTGTGAGGGCCGCCGGCCGGTCGTCGCGCAGGTACCGGACCATCGTGCGCATCTCCGTCAGTGCGCGCGACGCCTCGGCCTCGATCAGGCGTAACGCATCCGTTGCCGCGGTGGGCTGCGTCGCGGCCGTCGCCAGTCCCGCCTGCGCGCGGATGGCCATGGCGGACACGTGATGCGCGACGGTGTCATGCAGGTCACGGGCCAGTCGCTCGCGTTCCAGGAACCGCACCTGGTCCAGCTCACGTCGACGGGAAGCCGCACGGTAGCGCAGGGCCACGGCTAGGGCGAAGGTCGAGCCGACGATGACGAGGCCACCGACCGCGTCGCCGAGTCCCAGGTGTCCGGCCGCGACGGATGTCGCGGATTTGCCGATGATGAGCGCAACCCCGCCGAGAATCGCCCGGCCCGACCCCCATCGGAACAGCGCGTACGGCAGCAGCAGCAGGTAGGCCATTGTGTACATGTCCGGGTCGGCACCGATCGCCAGCGATACGATCGTGCCTGCGCCGAACCCGATCGCGAGCATGAGCAGCGGCCTCGTCCGCCGCCACAGCAAGGTCGGCGCCAGGGCGGCCACGAGCACGACCGTGACCACACGCGCGGGAAGGTCGGGACGCAGCAGGCCTTCCAGGATCGCGACCGGCACCAGTACGCCCACGAGCGCCCAGTCCCACCAGGAACGCCCCGGCGGGTCAGCCGGCGCTGGCTCGTCCCAGGCCGAACGCAGGAGGCGGCGCACCCGATCATCGTACGAGCCCGGAAGCCCAGTGAGATCCGCCCAAAGTACGACTCCGCGCCCCCGCCGTCGCTGCTCGGACATCGTGCCGGGCTAGGAATGCGCAATTTAGTCTGGTGGCTGCCTCGTGACGGCGGCGGGCGTGGGCGACGTCCGTGCTCGACCCCCGCGTACGGCTGGCCTGAAGCGGATCTCTGCGGCTAACGTTAAGAAGTGTTGACCGTGGGTCGTGTCGCCGTTCTCTCGGACGTTCACGCCAACGTATCGGCGCTTCAGGCGGTGCTCGCCGATGTCGACGCCTGCGATGTTGACGCGCTGGTCTACTGCGGCGACCTGAGCTGGGGATCAGAGCCGAATCAGACGATCGACCTGGTACGTCAATCCAGCCAGCCGACGTTCTTCGTCCGGGGCAACGGCGACCGGGCGGTGGTCGAGCTGGCGAGCGGCGCACGCGCGCCGACTGGGCCACGCGAGTTGTGGATGTTGGGACAACACTCGTCGTCATCGGTGGAGTTCTTGGCCGGCTTCCTCGAAAGTGCGGTGCTGGACATCGCCGGTCTCGGCCCGGTCCGCTTCTGTCACGGATCACCGCGCAGCGACACGGAACTGGTGACCCCGGGTACGCCGCCGGACAGACTCGCCGAAATCGCGCGGCTCATTCCCGAGAGGACACTGGTCACCGGCCATACGCACCTGCAGTTCGACCGGACCGTGACCGGGATGCGCAGCGTCAACGCGGGGAGTGTCGGTCTGCCATATCACGACGGTCCGCCCGGAATCGCCTACTGGGCTGTTCTGGGGTCGGACGTCCACCTGAGACAAACGTCGTACGACGTCGGCGAGTCCGTGCGGAGGATTCGCGCCAGCGGCGACCCGAGCGCGGAAAGCATCACCGAACTACTCATGTCTCCGCCCACGGTCGCTCAGATCATCGAGCATGCGGAGGGCCTGGTCTTCTCCGATTGACGGCTGGCGCGAGCGTTCACGTCCCCGTCCCAGGTCCGGTCAGAACTTGCTGTGCTCTAGCCATTGCGTAAACAGCGCTCGGTCTCCGCTGATCTCCACGCCAGGCTGAGCAGGGTCCAGGCGACGATTCAATACGAGCAGCAGCTCGCGCGCTGGCGCCCGGACCGTCACGTCGGCCGGCGCCGGCCAATGGCGCCATCGGACTCCGGCTGGCGTCCGCTCCACGAACCAGACGCCAACGGTCAGGCTCGCATCGATTGCGACGAACTGCAGTGTCTCGCCGGCGCCGACGAGGCCGCCGAAGATGGGGTCGGGGGCGTCGTTTGGTGACAGCGTGCCGATGGACGCGAGTAGGTCCGACACTCCATCCGCAGCCAGGTCGGAAGCCAGGTCACCGAGGCGCCCCTCGATAAGCTCCGCATCGAACCGGTGGATTATCTCGTCATGCAGCATCTTGCGGAGCCAGAATCCCGATGTCCTATCTGGCTGCCAGGTCCACACGGGCCGGTCCGGCCCGACGATGCGTACCGCATCAGACAGCCTTCGGGCGCCAGCGGTAAGCCAACCGGCCCACGCGCCCTGTTCTTGGGGTGCATCGATGACGTCGTAGGGCGGCGGTGTCGCCAGCCCAGCTTCGACTATCTCGGCCGCCCACCGGTGCCCCGTCCCGACATGTGTGACCAGGTCCCGCAGAGTCCACTCCGGACACGTAGGCACTGGCGTGTGCGACTCGACCTCGGTTACGGCCGTGGCGAGCCGGGCGGTCTCGGCCAGGAGCTCCGCTTGATACCGGTCGTACCCGAGCCACAGCACTGTGTCCCTTCCCGCGACGGCGGCTTGTCGGCGTGTTCGGACGTCAGCGGCGGCCGACCCAGCCGAGGTACGGGTCAGGTCCGATGACCAGATCATTGGCGACCCGAACGGCGCAATCACGCTCGTGTGCACCATCGTCCTCCGATTGACACAGCACACGCAGCCAGCGCCCGCCGTCAAGCTCGACTGCGGCCTCGCCATACCCGCCACCAATCCCCGCGAAGCCGGGCCGGCCGCGAATTGTTGCCGGGTCGCCTTCGACGAAGTCGAACAGTTGACTGCGGTCGGAGACCAGGTACGCCCAGACAGGCTCATAGCCGATGTTCTTGGTCGGCCTTGCCCCAAGCGTTTGGAACCACTCGCCGTTCCAACCGCTGATGTCGATGTCCCAGACCTGGCTCGCATGGGGTGGGAGCCAGCCGAAGCGCATCGACGTCTCACATCCCGCCACCACATCCCGAACCAGCGCGTGGGCAATCCGCTGGGCCACGCTGCCCGAGTCCGAGATCGCCGAAACGTCAAGTGTGACCAACACGTCCCGTTCCAGATACCACTTGAGATGTGCCGGCCCGCCCGCCGACGCCTCCAGCCAGGCCGGCTGGCCACCCACGGTGGCGTTCGCGGGAGAGCGTCTCTGCGGAGCGGCCGCCATATCTGGAAGGATGCTGAGGGTCACGCTCCCCTCGAGCGATGTGTGGCCCGGGTCCGGGGATCTCATCGCCGCTATCGCGCCTGGCGTGGCCCACACCCGCGTCTGCGCCACACCGCCGCGCTGCGCACCGCGATGCAGCTCGACCATCTCTTCGGGCAGCCAGGTCGGGCGCAGCCTCATGGCGATCCGAACGTTGCCGCTACCAGTCGGCTCCGGAGAAGGCGTAGGCATGTTGGGCCGCAGCGGCGGCGGGCCCTGGTGTCGGTCGCGGAGCCACAGCGCCGCCGGCACCCCGACGGCGCCCACAGCGGCAGCGGCGGCTCCCGCCAGCAACAGCGCGCGACGCTTTCGACCGTCTGCCATGTACTCCTCGAATGTCATCCGCCTCCGTCGACCCGCTTTCACAACGCACGGACGGAAGGCACTGTTTACTTACCACGCCGATCAACGGCTTCTTGCCGCGATTCGATTACCAAACTACGGCCACAAGTCCTTGATCGCGGGAGGGCCTTGGGGGCGCTGGAACCAGACGGGTAACACCGACCGGGTGATCGCCGGATCGCGGCCACTACCCCTTGCTCGGCGCGGAGGTAGGGCCCCGGAAGGTTGGCTGTCCGCTCGCGACTCCCCTTCCCGTCCAGGATCCGCGGGAAGATCGCGCATTAGGGTCCACGACCGCGGAGGTATGTTTCGCCCCGGGGTGACAGGCGGTAGCCCGTCGTGAGGCTCAGTGTCAGGCCCAACTCCTTCAGCCGCCGGACGTCGCGCTTGAACGTCGCCCGATCGACCCCGGCGCTCGACGCGAGCTTGGAGGCCGGGACCCCGGGATGGTCGGCGATCGCCCTTAAGGTCGCGACCGTCCACGGCCCGCGAGTACTGGTCGTGTCCATGCGCGACAGACGCCGTTCGAGGTCGGCGACCTCGTCGCGGTCCAGTTCGCCGTCGGCGGCGCTCAGCAACCACGTCAACCGATTCGACCGCAATGATGTCGACGCCAGTCCGGTAGCGCCCGCCCGCGACGACCTGGCTGCGCCGCCACCGCCGGAACGCAATCGTGATCGTCCCGGCACTGATGCCCTCGCGGAGCCGCCGCTCGAACAGCACGAGGCCACGCTAGCGTGGCCGCCGGTTTAGCGCGGTCGCCGAGGCGGGCCACCCCCGCGGGACTCGCTGGCGGACGAACTTGAACGGCTCGCGACGATCCCCGATCGGCCCTTCGGTCGACCAACGAGATGGCGTAAGGTCGCCCGGTCTCCTGGCAGCTGGCGCCGCGACGCCAGAGCCGTTCGGTGTCAAGGCCGGCCGACCTCCCGAGCGATCTGTTCCAGCCGGTCGCGGTAGGCCTCCCAACCGATCGCGTCGGCTGGCGGGATGCTTCCGTCGTTCGCGCGTCTTCCCACGGCGCCGTCGATGAGCTCACGGACGATGTCGGCGTGACCGGCGTGGCGGTGCGTCTCGGCGATCATGTGCACGAGGATTCGGTGGAGCGTCGCGTCGCGGCGGTCCGGCGGCCACCACGGAACCCGGCCGACGGCGTCCAACGGTAGGGCGTCGATCGTGGCGTCCGCGTGGCTCCACACCCGGCGATACAGGCCCACGATGTCATCGCGGGACTCATCGGCCGCGGCAAACATGTCCGCGTTGATCTCGGCGTCGTCGTCCGTCCACGGCAGAGGTTCGGGGAACGGCTCGCCGAATGTCGCGCCAAAGTATCCGGCTTCGACGCTGGCCAGGTGCTTGACCAGCCCCAGCAGGTTGGTGCCTGTCGGGACCAGTGGGCGGCGAACGTCATACTCCGACAAGCCCTCGAGCTTCCACACCAGGGCGTTCCGGGCCTCTTGCAGATACTGGTGGAGGTCGTCCTTCGGGTCCGATTCACTCATACCGCGAACCTGCCATCACCGCGTGGAATCGGGAAGTCCCACGGCGCACCGATCCCTCCCCTCTCAGCGACTCGCCTCGAGCAGGTCCTTCAAGTTCTGGTAACTCTTCGGCGCGCCCTTTCGCGCCTGTCGGCGTATCAGTGGCAGGAGCGCGACCCCGATGCCGTGGCCATCGAACTCGAGGGCGAACGTCACGCGGGATCTCGAGCCGGAGTCCAGCGGCTCGATGGTGATCGTGGCGTTTGCCCTGATCGGTCCGTCAATGCTGTGGGCGGCCCAGGTCGTCGGCGGGCTGATCTTGGTGATCTCTTGGACGATGGTTCGTTCAACACCGCCGATTCGGCGAACGGTAGTGAATCGTGCACCCACCCCAAGCGGGCCCGACGTGCGCACCTCGACAACGTCGTCCTGCCACTCCGCAAATCGGGTGGGGTCAGACACATACCCAAAGACGTCCTCAGGCGTACGTGCGACCTCGATGGTTGAGACGATGGGTTCCATCACTGCTCCCTCGTGGGTACCTCTGCGGTTTGGCCGATCAACGGGATGGCGAAGAGTTGCCCGGTGGTGCCTACGAAACGCGTGGCCCTGGCTGGCGACCAGGTCGCGTTCCATCCAACATTGGTGGCATGGTAACGCGGATCAAGGATCGGGTCCGGAGCCATCGTGCGCGGCTGCGGGCTCAAGGGCTCCGTCATCTCCAGATGTGGGTGCCAGACGTCAACGCGCCCGACTTTGATTGGGAGGCCTACCGGCATTCGGCAATTCTCGCAGCGAGCCCCAGGGCCCAGGATGACCAGGCTAACGGCAGAACTGGCCGCATTGGCCACCAACAGGCTGTCACTCCGGCCATCATTCGGTGGTATCACGGATGCGCGGAGTGCTGGCCGCAGGGAGCCTGCTGTCATGGCTATGCATACTGACCAGGCGCGCCTCGGCATTGCCGTTACCGCCATTGCACTGATCCTCACGGCTGGCTGCGCAAGCAAGTCATCGGACGCCGGTAACCGCGGCACCAGCAACCAAGGCGGCGGTGGTACCGAAGTTCAGAAGGGCACAGCCATCGGTGAGCTGCGTCTGTCTGGCGACCTTACCGGCGTCTGGCGGTGGCAGGCGCCACTGTCCATTTGTGAGTCGACGAACTCCATCACGCTCGCCAAAGATGGCGATCCTAGCGCCGTCATATCGCTGACCCTGGGCCCGGACGATCTCGTCGGCATCGCCGGTACGGTCGTACCAGGCGGCGGCGTGAGCGGTCACGGCGGGCAGTTCGTGTTTGGCGACGACGGCGTATCGACCATGAAGGTTCCGTCGCTGGACCTGACCTACGAGGGCACGAGGGTCCACGCCGACGGCGAGATTGTCAAGAAGTGTTGACGGCGGCGCACCGTTGCCTCGAAGTGGACCGACGACGGGATGATGTTGTCCGCGGTGCCGGCGTGGAAGCTGCCCACGGTGATTACCACGGAGTCGAAGGTGTCGTGGGCCCGCGTCATGTGCGTCGACAGCGCGGTGACCATCTCGCACGCGGCCGGGGTGGGGTCTTTGGCGTGATGCGGCTGGGAGCCGTGACCGCCCCGGCCGAGCACCGTCACCCGGACTTGGTCGGCGGCGGACACCAGCGGGCCACGACGACTGCTGAATACGCCGTACGGCTCGGGGACCGATCTGACGTGAAGCGCGTAGGCAGCGATCGCTCGGCTGGCTGGAACATGAAGACGACGCTGCCGGGTAGCTCGTCGCGGCGGGCCGACAGCAACCGCGCGGCGCCGACCAGGATTGCCATATGCAGGTCGTGCCCAACTTCGGGCATGCCGCTAGCCGGCCGGACGTACGCGACGATCGCTCGATCGAGCGCACCCTGGCGCTGCGACTTCGGCAAGGCGGCACGCGGTCAGCCCGCGATCGGTTGCGGGGACTGGGTTTCGAGCCACCGCAGCGGCCCGTTGCCGATGTTGCGGAACGCGTGCACGCACCCGATGCCGGCGAACGCGATATCGCCCGGTCCCAGGACGTAGGTGGTCCCGTCGAACTTCGTCTCCACCGTTCCCTGGAGGAACAGGTAGGTCTCCTCAAACGGGTGATAGTGCCGACCGATCGCACCGTACGATGCGTACTCCGCCAGGAACATCGTGGCCTGCTCCGCGCCTGCCTCCGCGTCTACCATCATCGTCATCGTGATGTTGCGGGACGCCAGCAGCGCCGTGCGCTGGCTCGCCGACGCTGGCGGGCGATCTGACGATGGCGAGGGATCCGACGCTGGCCGGCCCTCGGGAGCGCGCTTCTCGGGATGAGCCCGCACGGGATCGACGTGTCCGAGCGCCCTGGTGCTGGGATCGAGCACGGCAACCGACTCCGGCGGTGTGCGGCTGAGCGTGGGGACGGCAAACGTGCTGGCTCCGAAGTGTGGACGTGGCGGCGGCGCCAACATTTCCGCCCATCGAACCGGGGCGCCAGACTCGTTGTGCCACGAGTGCGCCGCGCCGACTGGCAGCATCCCGTAGTCCCCCGCCTCGAGTAGTGCGGCATAGCCGAGACACTGCAGCACAAGGGTTCCATCGAGGATGAAGAAGTTCTCCTCGTACGAGTGCACGCGGGCGGACAACTCTCCCCCAGCATCGAGCCTGCAGATCCCGAATGCCGTGTGCACGGCCGGCGTCGTCTCATCGAGGACCGACCACCGACTGTATCCCTGGTTGGCTCCAGCCCAGGCGTTCTCTGGGACGTAGAATCGAGCCGATGCCCCCCGGCGAACGACGTGCCGTATGTCCAATGAGGCCACCTCACTCACCGCCAAGCGGGATTCGACTCACCATAGTCGCTGAACAGTGACGTCGGCGAGGTCTGGACCGGCGTCATCATCGTCGCACGGGTTGCGATCGTTGGCACGGCGGTGGCGGTCGGCACTGTCGGTGGGGCAGTCGCAACGGCCACCTCGTCTCCGCTCGGCCGCGCCCACATGAACCTCTCCATCTCAACCAGCGACCAGATGCTGCACGGCAAGTTCCGCGATCGGATGACCGGGACGCGGTGATCCGGGAGATGACGGCCGCACTCCGCGCCGCGAACGAGGGCGGAGTATGGACCATGGGGTGAACGCCGAGGACGGCTCCCGCGCCGACGATGCGTTCTTGACCGAGTTCGCGTTGCGGCCAAGGACGCGGGCGCGGGCCGGGAGCGCTACTGCGACACGATCGGAGGGGATACCCCTGGTCGCACGGGGAACGCCGTACCCGCGCGACCGCCATGGCCACAACGGCCGGATCGTGTTAGCCGGAGGGTACGGCGGAATGGCCGGCTTCCGGCATGTGATGGACGACCTGGGCATCGAGGTTGTGGAGGAGGAGCTGACGTTCAAGGTGGTTCAGCTCCGCAACGCCGCCACAGGCGGTCCACTCACCGACGACGAGCTTCGGTTCATTGCTGGCTATCCGGGTCAGCTGGCCCACCTCTAACCGGGGCTGCTGTCCTGAGCCCGATCGTTCTGTCGGCTAGCTCAACCTGCCAAGTCGCGTACAAGCGTACCGTCGCCGAGCAGCCACCGATCGCCACAGTCCTACAGTGCCGCC
The DNA here is from genome assembly GCA_045403155.1 of Micromonosporaceae bacterium. Classification (GTDB taxonomy): domain Bacteria; phylum Actinomycetota; class Actinomycetes; order Mycobacteriales; family Micromonosporaceae; genus JAXIPB01. Next base: position 17,393 of record JAXIPB010000104.1, on the reverse strand, counting down.
AGGATCGGCAGTGCGCCCCGCCCGAGCGGGGTTAACACGTACGCAGGGTCAGCGCCCGTTCCCGAGAGACATACTCGCTCAGCTCATCAAGATCCGGCTCAGGCGCGGCAAGCACACCGTAGCGAGCCAGCTACCCGGCGTACCGGGCAACCAGTCAGGCCCTTCCCGAGCGGCAGCACGGCCCAGCGCGGTCGAGACAGAAAAATGATCATGGTCGGGAAAGCGGCTATTCGTTCCGCGAGCGCATCGACGGTGTCAATGATCTCACGCTCGCCGCTCACCTCGCCGTCGTGCCGTCCGTGCCGGCCCACGTAGCCCGAAGCTGCCAGCGGGCCCCCATCGGTGGATTGCCCGAACACAAGCCACGACCGCGCAATTGGTCTTCGTCCGTCGCTCAGGTATGGCCAGATTCTTGGTCGTAGTCAGTCAGTTTGGTCACGCACCCACACTCCCCGGTTGCGAGCCGGTGTCTATCAGCCCCTCCGGGCATATTCTGCCGCCCGGCAGGCAGCTCGTCTCCGGGCAGCATCGTCGCTCGGCCGTACTCGCGATGACCCATGCGGAGCGTGCTTTAGAAGTCCGCGGCGCCGACCGCCGCGAGCAGGTCCCTCAGTATCTCCAGCTCGAAGACCGTTCGGCGTTCTGTGCGGCTTCCTTGATCGCCCTGATTCGCTGCCGGCGTGTCAGCCAGATGGCCCAGACGGCGAGGAGAATGCCCTATCACCGTTCCGAAGGCGCCGACGTAGTCCGTCAACGCAACGGCAACGCGGTTATCCAATGGATTCACAGCTCGTTCGGCTGCTCATTATCGCCCTCGATCTCGACCCAGACCACGGCGCAATCATGGCCGCAACCGTCAAGCTGGCTCGTCGTCAACGTTGGAATTCGGGCGCGCGCCGGCCCGTACCAAGAAGGCCGCAGCGGCGGCATACCAGACCTCGGGGCGACCGCTGCCCGGCCGGAGGTACGGGGTGATCGCCATATCGAGGACGGGCTGGTGCTGCGCCTTCGGACTGGTGGCGAGCACCTCGGCGACCTCGGCCAAACCCTCCTCCTCGGCGACGCGACGGACCTGCACGACGCGAGCGGCGATCCCGTTGATCGCAGGGGCGGCCACGCGCAGGCGGTCGGCTCGACCCACGCTGGCGACCGTACGCCGTCGCCTACCGGGTGACGGGCTGTTCGGGCCTACCCGTCGGGTCACGTCGGGCAGATATGCCAGCAGCGCTAGGACGGCTCTAGACGCCAAAGAATGAACCGCCTAGCACAACTAGGAGGCAGACCCCGGCTGCGCCGATCAGGCTCAACAAACCGTCGCCTCGGTGGAAGGAACCCGCATCTCCGACCGCGGCACTGAGGCGGAGGACCCCCGCGGCAACAACGATCGTTAACACAGCGCCCCACGGTCCCGGAATAAGAAGGGCAGTAATCGTTGGAATACCCACGGAAACGGTGGGGATTAGGACAAGCGGGGTGACTGTGTCACCGCCTTCATCCCTGGCGCCGATATAGGAACCTCGGGTTATGGATGTCGCGAGCAGAGCTACAAGGACCAGCACGTGCGATTCGGTCTCGGAGATCTGCATCCAGTGGACCCACACGGGGATCCACCCGAACAGGAAGTCCACGCAGTTCGCGACGATGCGCGCGTACGTCTCCACACACCGGGCGACCACGCCCTTCAGCGTTACCCAGTCGAAGTCTGTTACCAGGTTGACGATGGAGAGCCCGCCGGCAATCCACGCGAGGATCCGGAACGGAAGCCACGCGAGTGATGTCCTGCGTTGGCGGGACTCGGTATCGGTCACGATGGCATTCGATCGTCCGTGAGGGTCGCCCGTCGATCGACCGTGTGGCCAGGATCGTCGCTATGGCTTCTCGAGGCGAGCCTGTACCTGGCCCTCGGCGATCCGCACCGCCTCGGCCACCGACGACGCGTACACGGTGTAGGCGGGCGCGCCCGACGGGGATAAGACCACGATGTGCAGCGGCATGTGCGGCTTTGGACGGCGGACGCGAGCGCACCAGTTACTACCGGCGGCCACTGGCGATCGAACGGGACGCAGTCGTCCTCGATCACGACGCCGCGAACTGCTCACGGAAATAGGGAGACGAACGGAAGCGGGGCACCGTCGCTGTCGCGGACCACGCGGCGGTTCCCGAGCGGTGCCACCAGTCGAAGCTCGGCCCAGGCCCGGTTGCTCGAGGTGCCGAGGCCCGCGCAGCCGCCGTCGCGGGTGAGCAGCCGGCTGATGACAGTACCGACTCGCACCTCGGCGGCGCCCTCAATGGCGGATACGTGGAACTGGCCGGAGCAGTAGCCATCCTCTGGCCAGAAGTATCCGACCATGACGACAAGCGGATCGCCGCCCTCGCCGAGTTCCCGCATGACCTCGGGCTCGTGGCGCGTTTCTACGATTCCGGGTGCCGCGAACGGACCGTGGCCGTAGTGCCAGACGATCGCGAGCCAAAGTCCACCGAGGACGAGGACAGCCAAGACAGCGCTGACCAGGTACCGTGCGCGCATCCGGCCCCCGAGGTTTAGCAAACTGGCAGACCGCCGTGCGGCCGTTGTCGAAGGCCAGTGTGGCAAACGTGGCCAGGCCTTGCGACGGCTGCGACACCGTATGGTCGACATGCTCGGTGTTCCTGAGCACCTGCGGGGAGTTCCGCCGCGGCCGACCTCGACCGGCCACGTCGGTCGTCGTTGTCAGGCCGGGTGCGGGCATAGTCGACGACATGAGATCACCGGCCGCGGCCAAGGTCCGGGCGCTGTGGGAGTTCAGCCGGCCGCACACGATCATCGGCACCATCGCCGCCGTGTGCGCCCTCTACGTGCTGGCCACGTATGCCGCCAAGCGCCAGGACATCGCGTTGTGGGCGCTGGTCCTGACAGCCAGCCTCGCGGTGAACGTGTACGTCGTCGGCCTCAACCAGCTGACCGATGTCGAGATCGACCGCATTAGCAAGCCCTACCTGCCCCTGGCGGCGCGCAGCCTGCGCCGCGCGAGTGCCGTCGCCATCGTCGCCGGGGCCGGCGCCACGTCGCTGATCATCGCCGGCCTGCAGGGGCGCTACCTGTTCGCCGGGATCGGCATCGTGTTCCTCATCGGGACCGGTTACTCGCTTCCGCCGATCCGTCTCAAGCGCTTCCCCTTCCTGGCCGCGGCGTCGATCGTCGTCGCCCGCGCGATCGTGGCCAATCTCGGCGTCTATCTGGCCTACTCGTCCGCGCTGACGGGGCGGGCGCAGCTGCCGCCGTATGTGCTGCTCATGGTGGCCTTCATGACCGGCTTCGGAGTCGTCATCGCCGTCATGAAGGACATCCCCGACGCCGACGCCGACCGCCGCCACAACATCTCGACCTTCGTGCTCACCCTCGGCCCCGCCCGCACCCTGCAGCTATGCCGGCTGATCATGCTTGGCTGCTACACCGGGGTCATCGTCGCCGCGCTGGTCGGCGTACCGGGGGCCAACCCGTGGGTGCTGGCCGGCACGCACGCCCTGGCCCTGGCCGTCATGTGGTTCACCGGATCGAGTGTCGACGCCGGCGACCTGCCCGCCGTCCGCCGCTACTACATGATGATCTGGAAGCTCTTCTACGTCGAGTTCCTGGCCTTCCCCCTGGCCGTAGTCCTCGCCCAACGGTGACGCACCAGCTAGTCGCTACGCTTCGCCAGCAGCTAGGCCCGTTCCACCTCGACGGCAACGCCGACGCCCTCGCCCCGCAGCGGGGCGCCGGTGGGTGGGCAGGCGATGCCGGCCCTGGCGAGGGTGACGAGGAAGTCCGGCGTACGCCACCTTCCGCGTGCACGCCGACGACGAGGACAGCGCGGGCCGAGGGCGAACGTCTGGCCGCGCTGTGCGGACCGACCCGCTTCATCCACCCGGCCGTATGCGCGAGCGAGCCGGCGCCCGTACAGCCGGGCGCAGAAACGGCAAGCACCGTTTGGGCGGCGCGCACGTCATCCCGCTGACCGACCACAACAGACAGACCGAAGGGCCGCCGTCCACACCAGACGGCGGCCCTTTTGTGCCCGACCGAGCCCCACCGTTGACCGGGAGTGCTCTGTCGTTGCGGGTGATGCGATGCACCAGCGGATAAAGATCTTGGCTCAGAATGGACGTACAGCGGGCCGCTCTGGCGGGCACCAACCGAGCACGTTGGACATCGCGCTTGTCACGCTTCGGCCGCGTCATGCCGCACCACCGCCGGGCCGGATAGCGTGCCGTATCCAGCGCGCAAGCCCTCGCGCTCGGGCCTCGTGTGGCAGTATGCCCGCATGTCGTGGCGTGATCACACGTCGCGGGCCGCGCAGGACGACCTGGACGGCCTGCTGGATGCGGTTCTCCCGTTCGGTGAACAGATGTTGGAGAGGCACGGAGAGTTCTAACCGCACGCGGCAGTCGTGTCGACAGATGGGGAGACGCGCATGTTGGCGGCATGGGAGGAAGCCGAGAAACCTGCATCACTCCAAGTCTTGGACACTCTCTATGCAGGGGCGCGGTCAATGTCGACGGAGATTCGCGCGGTGACGTTCGTGTCGGATGTTCGTCTCGGTGGGTCTGCGTTCGGCGGCGCGATCCGCATCGAGGCGGATCATCGCGAAGGTGTGGCGATCCTCGTGCTCCTGCCGTACCGCCGCACGGGCGGGACGGTCGAATATGGCGACTTGTCGGCGCACGCCGGAGAACGCCGGGTCTGGACGGGCAACGATTAAGCCCTGTGGCACCTACCGCGCCGGCAGCGATGCCGTTGATCTGCGCGGCGGCGACACGCAAGCGGTCGGCTCCGCCCACGCTCGTGACCGTACGCCGTCGGCTGCCGAGTTACCGGCTGGCGGCGCCGAGCAGGGCCTCGCCGCCGGGCCACATCTGGCAGAGCAACGCAAGGCCTTGCCGTCTGTCAGAAGAAGAAGCCGGCGAGATCGACGATGACGTGGACGCTACCGGCCTTGTTGAAGATCCTGATATCACCAGCCGTGCTGAGGGCGACCGTGATCTGGTTGGCGATTGTCTGCCCGCCCACGAAGTTGATGTTCGAGGCCGTGGGTGCGGCGATGTTGGCCGGGTAGGCCGTCAAGTACGACGTGGCGGTGCCGCCGGTGACGGTGAGGTTGGCGACGACGGCGGTGGCGCCCTCGGGTACCTCTGGAGCGGGCGGCACCCAGGCCTCACCGGCGATCTTTATCAGCAGGTTCTTGCCGGGGCCGAGCTTGGTGCCGGTGGAGTACGGGGTGCCGGTGCCGGATCGGGTATCGCAGACCCGGTACGGGGCGATCGGGTTGAGCCCGGGCCGTACCCACGTGCCCGGCGTACCCGCAGCATTGCACAGGTAGTGCCGACCCAGCTGGTCGACGAACACGTCACCGAGGTCATGAAAGCCGCTACCCGGTGCGCCGATGGTACTGGGCGCCGGGCGCAGGCACAGCGGCGCCCGACTACCGTGTAAATCCGCCCCAACGCCAAACTGGCTAGTCGTTAGAAGTCCAGCTCCGTTCCACCCTGCCCCGTACACCGCGGCGCCGGAACCAGAGTTACTTACCTGAAGTGTCGCAAATTGAGCTGTCGTAGCGTGGAGATCCGTTGTCAAGGAGTCCGACTCGTTCAACGTGCCGTAGTGCATAACGCCGATGGCCGCGTGGGCCGGGTCGGCGACTAGGGCGGCCAGCCCGACACCACCGGCCGCGACCGCGGCGCCCTTGACGATCAGACCACGGCGAGAAACACGCGCACGCCTTGGCTCATCGCAACCCGGCGCATGCTCCTGACATTTGATTCCAACCTCGTCCTGCATGGCGACTCCCTCGATCGCTGACGTGATTGAGGACGACCGTACGAGGGGTTGCTTCTCAGATGCATCGGGAACGACCACCCAGATTGCGTTAGTGATTCCCCATTTTCTCCAGGCGGGAGCAACCTGCTTAGTGCTCGAGCAGCGCTAGGGCTTCTCGAGGCGAGAGCGCACCTGACCCTCGGCGACCCGCACCGCCTCCGCCACCGACGACCCGTAGGCCGTGTACGCGGGGGCGCCGGACGGGGACAGGACCACGATGTGCAGGCGCATATGCGGCCGTTCCGCGGACCGTGGCTGCCTCACACGAGCGCACCAGTCGCCCGCCTGCGGCGCGTAGGTCGCGACCGGGCGGTCGACCGTCCATCCCGGCCGGCGGGCCAGAGCGTCGAGATCCTCGGCCACGTGATCGACGCTAACGCCGACGGCACGGAGTCAGCCTCATTCCTCGTATCCACGGTCAGACTGCGCGTGTACGTCTCGCTCGACGATTAGAGTCTGACGACGAAGATCTCGGCTCAGAATTGGCTGAGGCCGTCTCGGCGTTGCTCCGGCGGTCTCGCGCCGGCCCGCTCAAGGAAGTCCGCCGCGGCCCGATACCACACCTCCAGCCGACCACTGCCCGGTCGGACGTAGGCGTCGATGGACAGATCCAGAACGGCCTGGCGATCGGCCTTCGGAAGCTTGGCGAGCACTCGACGATCTCGGCCAGGCCTTCCTCCTCGGTGACGCGCCGCACCTGGACGACGCCGGCCGCGATCCCGTTGATCTGCGCTGCGGCCACCCGGAAACGGTCGGCTCGGCGCACGCCTTGCGACCGTACGCCCGTCGGCTGCCGGGGCGCCGGCTGCCGCTCCGAGCGGACCTACTCGCGCGGTTGCGTCTGGCCGGTCCCGAGCCGCGCTAGTGCTTTGCGGTCCGTCAGAAGAAGAAGCCGGCGATGTCGATGAACAGATGGACGCTGCCGGCCGCGTTGAAGATCCTGACATCGCCATTGTCGTCGAGTGGAACCGTGATCTGGTTGGAGATGGTAGTCCGGCGCTCGAAGTGGATGCTTGAGGCGTTGGGTGGGCTGGCCAGGTCGGCCCGGTAGGCGGTCAGGTAGGAGGTGGCGGTGCCTTCGGTGACGCTGAGGTTGGCGACGATGGCGGTGGTGCCTTCGGGTACAGGCACCGCCGCCTCGCCGGCGACGTTTACCAGAAGGTTCGCGCCGGGGCCGAGTTTGGTCCCATTTGAGTACGGGGTGCCGGTACCCGACCGTGTATCGCAAACCCTAAAGGCGTCAATCGGGTTGAGGCCGGGGCGTACCCAGGTGCCGGGCACTCCCAGCGATACACATAGGAACTGCCTGCCGAGGCCGTCGACGAACACCTCGCCTGGCTGGTGAACGTCGCTCGTCGGCGCACCTGGCGCCTCTGACGGTAACAAGAGCAGAGGAGCTCGATCGCCCCGTGCGTAGACTCCAATTCCGCCAGCGGCGAAGACGCCGTTACCTCCAAAACCTTGGGCGATGATGGCCGTGGAATAAAGGGATTCGGCGAATATCCCGCCTCCGGTGCCTAGGTTCCTAACTCGCAGTGTCTGATTCAAATATGTGCTCGTCAGGCCTGTGCCGTCCGACCCGGCGTCCATGTCAGTGCCGTAGATCATGGTGCCGGTTGAGGCTTCGGCCGGGGTCGCGGCGACCGCGGCTAGCCCGATTCCGCCGGCGGCGACCGCGGCGCCCTTGGCGATCAGACCACGGCGGGACACACGGCGTTTGGCTGACGCAGTTGCGGTCTTCTCTTCGGATGACTCTGGATCCGGCCTACCGTCGCTCATGTTTCGCCCTTCAGCTCAAGATCAGACACGGTGGTCTGGAGCGTATGGACGCCAGCGCGCTTTAACAATGATCATCCGGGTGCGGTTTCCAGACGAACGATGTCGTCCTCCGCCGCATGTGCCGAACCGGATCCGCCGGGCCATATCAGACCGGCGCGCATGCAGCGCTACGGCTTCTCGAGGCACGCCCGGACCTGACTCTCAGCGATCCGACACGCCTCGGTCACCGACGACGCGTAGGCCGTGTGCGCCGGTGCGCCAGACGGCGAGATGATCGCGACGTGCAGCCGCATGTGCGGCCGTTCGGCGGACTGTGGCTGCCTGATTCGGGCGCAGCAGTCGCCCGCCTTCGGCGCGTACGTCGCGACTGCGCCCTCCACGCTCCAGCCGGGTCGCGCGGCCAGCGTGGTGAGATCCTCGCCCACATGATCGACGTTAGCGACGAGCGCGGACGGGTCGCTCCGGCGGTCGCGCGCCGGCTCGCACGAGGAAGGGAGCCGCGGCGGCGTACCACACCTCGGGGCGGCCGCTGCCCGGCAGGACGTACGGGGCGATCGCCATGTCAAGACGTCCTGGCGCTGCGCCTTCGGAATGGCGGCGAGCACCTCGGCGATCTCGGCCACGGGTGCAGCTCCGAGACGACCTTCACCGACAGCCCCGCACGGATCAGCGCCGAGGCGAAAAAGTGGTCTTCCTCGGAGCCATCAGGCCAGGGTCACCAGCACCCGGTCGCGCAGGATCAGCCTCTGCGGATGTCCGGCGCCGGGCCAGCGGCGGCGATCGCGGCCACCACGGCGGCGGCGCAGCCGGCCCTCCCTCGCGGCGGCGAACGGCTCGGCCAGCTCAGCGACGAGCCGGTCCAGATGGCTGCGCGAAATGCCGGTGAAGCCAGAATGAGACAGGGCCGCGCGGGCCTTCTTGATCGTCACAAATCAGCAGACCGTCCACGTCATCTCGATCAAATCGACACGCCGAGGCATATCGACCGATCAGTATTGATCCTCGGCTCGTTACGGTGATGGCGGGTTACGGTGATAGGTGGTACGCCATTCATAGCCTCTCGACCCGCACGATGCGAACCCATCCGTAAGGAGTGAACCGGACTGATTCGTTGATCCTCGATGGAGGGGGACCTCGTGACGCAAGCTGCCCCAGCAGGCGACGGCCGCCCAGGCCGGCGGCGGCGCCGGCCTGGCAGGGTGCTCGGTGGTGTCGCGTTTGCGTTGGCGCCCTGGCTGAGTCTGGGATTCGGCACCCCCATCGCGTTCATCGTCGCGGCGGTGCTGTTCAGCGGTCTGGGTAAGGTTCACGCCGCTGTCCTGTGGCTGTCGGCCGCGGTCTACACCGCTGCGCTCATCATCGGGGTCTCAGCGTCCGACGCGGCATCCGGCACGAGCGGTGACCACGTCTTCATCGCCTGCCTGCTCATCACCGTGGTTGTCGGCGGGCTGCAGGCGCTGGCCTTCACCATCGTGGCTGGCGTGAAGGGATACCGACCCGTCAGGGGCAGGGCCAAGCGAGATGCCACCGCCGAAGCTGAACCCGCGGTGCGCGCTCCCGCGGTTCCTGCTCCCGCACGGCCGCGACCGTTTGCCGCTGCCGGCGTCCCGACGCCGATTGGACCCAACCAGCACACAGAACAGCAGCCGGCCGACACAGGTACCCATCCCACAGCCGCACTTGAACGCCGAGGCGGCACACCGCTCCCGAGCCGCCCACTCCCGCCCTTGGTGATCGCGAGTCTTGTGTGCTTCGCGCTGTCGGCGGCGGTCTTTGTCGGGCCGGTCTTGATAGCTCAGCGTGCCGAAGCCTCTCACCCCGGGTCGGGAGAAGGGTACGGGTTCATCGCCGTATTATCGATCTTCCCCTGCGGTACCGGCGTCCTGCTGCTCGTGGTCGCCGCCGCCGTGCAGCTATCGTCAAAAGCCCACAGGTGAAGCTCGCATCGCAGGAGGGTGTGGCCGGGCCGCCTCGCCACCGTGACAGCACCACCGCCGGCGAACCCACCACTATTGGTTCCTAGGTCGTTAGTACGCACACAACACGCCGCCGTCAACGCTCAGGTTCCCGAGACTCACCCTGCCGCCAGAGAGCTTCGGCTGCCCGAAGTCGAGTGTGCCGTGTGAGAACGTCGCGTCGGCGAAGTCGACTGTGTCGACGGAGAATGACGTTAGGATGACGACGACGGTGCCGACGTAGAAGGCCGCGCCGGTGAAGGTGATATTCCCGCACGCGAAGGCAGCATCCGAGACGTCGCCACAGTCGAACCCAGCGGTGAGTCCGAGTCGCAATCTTGCGAGCATGGCCTGAGACCGTCGTCGTGGGGGCGGAGGTGGTCTCATGGTCCCTACGATCAACGAGCGGCCTTCGGGCTGGGCGGGTCTGCTCGCGGCGCAGGGCAGCCCCGGTGCCATCCTTGATTCATGGACATCTCGGAGTTCGAGTCGCTCGCACGTCGGCTCGACGGGGTGAGAACTCGACGGCAGGACGGGCTGCTCCATTGTCGGTACCGCGGACGCCTCGTGGCCCGGCAGATCGATGAGTCGCACGTCGTGATCCGCTGTTCCCTCGACCTCAGGGGCCGGTGGCTGGATCAGTTCCCCGACACATTCTCCGTACCGGCCCGCTTCGCGAAGCACATGATGGTTCTCGCCGAGTTGCGCGGCGAGGAGGGTGCGATTGAGGACGCCCTGATCGCCGCTTGGCGACTGCAGTCCGACGCCGATTGAACTGTCGGGGCCGGGTGCGAACCGCCTTGCCAGATCGCAGAACGCAATGCGTGGTCTGCCGAAGGTGTGGCTTGGCCGCCTCCTTGTGTCGCGTGGTCGTGGGATCGACGCTCGTACCCACTCCCCGAGTGTCGGCGCCTCGTGTGAAGATCAACAGACCTGCCCCCAACCCTCCCAACGGAGATCCGGCATGCGATCGACCACACACTCATTTGCCGATGAGCGTGCCGGTCCGGCCGCCCCGATTTGAAGAACCACACACTCAAGGATCCGCTTCGCAACGGGTCCCCGTCCCGGAGGCCGTTCGGGCGGGTCTTTCGGGACGACGCTCGATCGAGGCGGGGTCGGGTCGTCGAGTTCGGCACGTTGGCCGTGCTCCTCGGCCGCGACGGCGCGTGGGCCGCCCTGGCAGCGTTACCTACCGGACGCCGAACGTCCGCAATCAGGGGTATGTTGCCGGCATGTCCGCCTTCACGATCAAGGCGCTCACGCCGGAGACGTTCGACGACTTCGCCGCTCTCGTCGAGCGGAACAAGGGCATGTTCGCCAGCTGCTGGTGCACGCACTTCCATCCCGACTGCGCCGAGAAAGGCCAGAGCGCCGAGGGGAACCAAGCGCTCAAGCAACGTCTGGTGGCCGACGGGATCGCGCACGCGGCGCTGGTCTACGACGGCGACCGGGCCGTCGCCTGGGCGGAGTACGGATCACCCGAGGAGCTGCCCAACATCCATCACCGCAAGGAGTACGTGGCCACTGCCGACCGACTGCCCGACTACCGGGTCACGTGCATCCTGGTCGAGCGCGGCCTTCGCGGTCAGGGCCTGGCGGCGATCGCGCTGCGCGGAGCCGTCGAGCTGATCGCGCAGGCCGGCGGCGGCCTGGTCGAGGGCTACCCGCACGACACCGGCGGGGTCCGGAAGAAGAACTCGTCGTTCCTCTACAACGGCACCCGCGCGATGTACGAGCGCGAGGGCTTCACCTACGACCGGCCCAAGGGCCAGGGCAACTGCGTGATGGTGCGCGTGGTGGCCCCGGGCACGCGCGACTGAACCGGTCCAGCGCTCCACGCGGAGACGACGGCTACCCGGCACCGCCGTCTCTACGAGTCGCTCGACTTCTCCACGATTGCGCGTACGTGCACACTTGTTGGGACCTTATGACGGACTCTCGCGACTGATCATCAAGCCGGACGCCAACCGGTCCCTTAGACCCAGTGTGGACGGCAGCCGACCGATCACCGATTGAGGATCCCCAACCGGTTCTCGTCAACGACTCACCAACCTCCACGGAGAGTCGCGACTAGGGAACGGGGAACTCGCCTCGTGGACCCTCACCGGTGGCGCCGTCGACCGCTTCGCGCAACAAGTCGGCGTGACCCGTGTGGCGGGCGTACTCCTCGATGGTGTCGCTGATGAGCCGCCGCAGACTCATCCCGCCTTCGGGGGCGTAATCAAGACCCGACTCGGCGAGGGCGCTGGCGACCGCGGCGCGAGAGCGATGTACCGCCCGCAACCAGAGGTCGCGGAGCGCCTCGGGATCGTCGTCCTTGGCCGACTCCCAAGCCCAGGTCTCCCATGTGGAGTCGTGGTCGACGTCCCGGAACTCGGGCAGCAGGGGCGCACCGATCAGGCCGCTCTGAAACTTTAGCTCCTCACAGAGCGCCAGGTGCTTGAGAAGTCCGCCGAGAGTGAGCGCGGACCGACCCAGACACAATCGCAGGCCGTCCGAGTCCACCTCCCAACATTTCCAGGCGAACGTACGACGATTGCGCTCCAGAGTAATGAGGGCGGTCTGGATCTCGTCGGCGGACTTGAAAATGGCGACGTCCCACTCTGGAGGTCGTCCGGGCGTGAACCCGAGCGCGCTCGTCGGCAGTGAAGTCGGAGCGGAATTCGTGTCCATGCTGGCAGCGTAGAACCGCAACCGGACGAACTGCTTCTGGAAGTGCGGCCAACCGCGCCCCCTCCGATTGCCGATCCCTCACCGGCGCGGGTCAGTGCCAGCCGATAGACCGCTCATGCCGCGATGCGCGCGCTCATGCCGATGAGCGGTTGCGTCGGGAGCGGTCGACCAGCGTGCGGCTGGCATGCCCGACGGATAGACGAAGGGGGTAGTTCTCGGGGCGTTCCCCGGACTGAGGTTCGCTGTCGCCACCGTCGTCCCGACGCGGCGGTTGACGTCTCCGCACACTGCGACTTGACGCAACCCGAGTTCATGATGGGCGACCTCATCCGGCCGAATCAGTCGTCAGCGCTCCGCCTGTCATGCAAGCGCCGCCGGCGATCGGACAGGGCTGTCGTTCACTGCCCGAGAGGGCGGTAGCGGAGGTGTACGACGCCGTTTCGGAATCGGCGCTCATCGAGGAGCTCAAGGTCGGCGCGCATGCCGGTCGGCAGCCCTGGCTTGCCCCCGCCGACGACAATGGGCAGGATGAACAGCTGGCACTCGTCGACCAGCCCGGCCTTGAAAGCCTGCGTCGCGAGGTTGGCACCTCCTACGGTGAGATCGCTGCTGGCCGTGGCCTTCAGTTCGTGTACTGCGGCGGGGTCGAAACGGCGTTCGAGTCGGGTGTCGGCAGTTGACACCGCGGCGAGGGTCGTGGAGTACACGACTTTGCTCGCCGCCTGCCAGGCGCTCGCGAAGTCGGCCATGAGGTCGGACTGCGCGGCCAGAGCGGCGTCGGTCTCCCAGACGGCCATCGCCTCGTACAGGCGCCGCCCGTAGAGAAACGTGCCCACAGACCGCAGGAGGTCGGTGGTGAACGCGAATACCTCGTCGTCGATTGGGAACCAGTCGAACGCGCCGCGTTCGTCCTCGATGTAGCCGTCAAGCGACACCATCGTCACGTAAATCAGCTTTGCCATGCCTCTACCTCTCGATGATTAGCTGCAACAGCCTGGACATTCATCAGCGTGGCGTCCAGCTTGGTGAACGCTTGGCGCCAACCCTCCTCGCTGGGGTGCGCCAGATGTTCGGGGAGCCACTGGCGGATCTCCAGTCGCGTCCGTCCGTCAGCCTCGTCGTAGAACTCGACCCGCAGTCTCGTCTCGAACGGCTCGATGTCCTCCTGCAGCCGGCCACTGACGTGCATGACGCCTTCGAGTAGTTCGCCGTCGGCGACGTCGGTGAGGTCGACGTGGATGTGCACGCGAAGCTCGGGTTCGGCTGCATTGACCTCCGTCCACCGTTGAAAGCCGCCGGGGCGCACGTCGAACTCAATCTCATCGCGCGGCAGTGAGTTGCCGATCGGGCCCCACCACGCCGCCAAGTGGTCGGGATCGGTGAAGGCTCGGTAGACGAGCTCCCGCGGCGCGTCGAACACACGCGAGATGACGAGCTGCGGAGTTTCCGTTTTCATTCGAGCTCCCTGGGGTCGTCGACCATCCGGTCCGTTGCCCGTCCGGCGGCCTGCACCGCGGCAAGGTGGGCATCGAGGCGGGTGAGGGACGAGTCCCAGAACCGCCGGTAGCGCTCGATCCAGTCGGCCGCCTCGCGCAGCGGGGCAGCCTCGAGGCGGCTCGCGCGCCACTTGCCCGACCGCGACCGCGAGATGAGCGCGGCGCGCTCGAGCACCTTCAGGTGCCGTGATACCGCCGGCATCGAGATGGACAGAGGAGCGGTGAGTTCTGTGACCGTGGCGTCGCGTTCGGCCAGCTCGGCGACGATTGCCCGTCGAGTCGGGTCGGCGAGCGCCGAGAACACCGCGCTGAGCTGATCGGTGCCAGCCATCGGAAGCTCCCTTCACTTAACCACCGTGTTAAGCGTATTGAGACGCGAGCGATGTTGTCAACGGATGGGTCGCCGGGCCGGCTCGGTCCCGCCGCCGACGTGCCGCCGAACGACCTGCGGCAAGACGGTGTCCGCTTCTGCCGCGAAGCGCGCTCATGCCGATGAGGGTGTGTTTGCCAACCGGCAATCGCCGAGGGGTCTCGATGTCGATCTCAGCGTTGACTGTGAGGCCAGATGGGTGGAAACGGTCGTTCCGGATCGGCGCAGACGTCGAGCGCGCAAACCGCGCCGTCCTCCGGAGAAACGTCCCCTCACCTGTGCGGGTCGGTCAGGGCCAATCCCGATTGTCTGCTCAGCCCCGTGCGCGGGCGATCAGCATTCGTCCCTTCCTCGACGCGCGAACTCCTCGAGAGAGAGGCTTTCCTGCACTTCCTCGCCGTCCACTATGACGGTGGCCAGGACTGATCCGGTCGCCAGATCAGTCAGCTCGCCGAGGCGGAAGGACACTCGATGCGAGGTGAAGCTGTTGTCCTCCGCGGTTCCGTACATCGCGAACGCGGCGTCCGGGTCAGCAACTGACTCTGGCGGGAAGCCCTCGAGGGGCACGGTGGTTGGCGAGGTCGCGGTATGTGGCACGGTGTACTCCCGCCCTGGCCACGTTTGCCAGTTCGGCGGCGGCGTCGCCGGGCCCGACGGGGTTGGCGACGTCGAGTCCTTGGCGGGGAAGAGCCGCACGACGTCCGGCGGCCGGTCCGCGCACCAGGCCAGCACCGCGAGCGGGCGGCCATCGGCGTCGACGGTCAGGCCGGTGATGCCCTTCGTCTCTGGCGTGCATGAGGTCAATCCGCCGAGTATGAGCACCGCCGCGGCCAACAGAGCGATCGTCCGGCGCGTCGTCGTCTGCGCTTGAGGGCCCATCCTCCGACCGTCGCAGCTCCGCATCGGCGTATGACCTCAGCCTTGTCACAGTTCGACGACGATCGTTACACCGTCACGCTGGTCACCCTGGCGGGCCGGAAGCGTCGCGTTCGTGCTTCTACGCTTCGACCAGGCCCAGCACCGTGCTCACCGACGACGCATCCATACGCACCTCGGCCGCGCCGACGGGCCCGTTGACCTGACCCGGGTGCAGGCGCCCGCAGCGCGAACGCTCATGCCGCGATGGTGTCCCTCAGTTCCGCGGCACGGTTGGTCTATGGCCGATTCCGTTGTGCCCCGTGGTGTTTCTGACGATCTGCTCCGGGTGGCGATCGCCGCTCATTTGGCCCGGTACAAGGGCCTGTCCCGTGCTCACACCAGCTCCGATCTGCAGGTGTACCTGCGCTGGTGCACCGACCACCAGCTGGACCCGCTCGCGGTCCGCCGGGCCAATGTCGAACTCTTCGTCCGCTGGTTGGAGGAGGTGCGCCGGTTCAAACCGTCCACAGTGTCTCGTCGGTTGTCGGTGGTGACCTGCTTCTACCGCACCTGCGTAATCGACGCCGTCCTGGACGCCTCCCCGGCCGCTACGTTCGCCGACCGCCGGTCTCGAGCGAGTCACCGACGCTGGGCCTGTCACATCTGCAGTTCGAAGCGATGATCGTGGCCGCCCGCACGTCGACGAGCCTGTTCGACTTCGCTCTGGTCGCCCTGCTCGGCCTACTCGGGCTGCGGGTCTTCGAGGCCTGCAATTCGACCATCGACGACCTCGGCGAGGAGCACGGTCACCGCATCTTGCGCGTGCTGGGCAAAGGCACCAAGCTCGCGTTGATCCCGCTACCGCCGGCCGTAGGTCGGGCCATCGACCGCGCCGTCGGCGACCGCGTGCGCGGACCGATCCTGCTCAACCGCAGCGGCAGCCGGATGGACCGTCACGCCGCCACCGGCTGACTACGGCGCCTCGCCTCAGCGGCCGGCGTGCGGATGCCGCGAATGCACCCCCGCATGCTCAGACACACCTACGTCACCACAATGCTCGACGCCGGCGTCAGCCTTCGTGACGTCCAGATCGCGGCCCGTCACGCCGACCCCAAGACACCATGCGCTACGACCGAGCCCGCAAGAACCTTGACCGACACCCCAACTACGTCCTCGCGGCATACATGGCCTCCGGAACATGACCCACGGGAAGAGCGACACCAACCATCCGCTCGTGCCGAGATGAGTGAGCAAGGGCTCGGCGTCACGCACGGATGTGGGCCATGGGCCTCATCCGGCCTCAAGTCGCTTGACGACCTTGGCCGCGCAGTCAGTGAGGACCACTCTGTGGTCCAGACCAAGGCTTTCGATGGCGACAAGGGCAGTGAGAGCAACATCAGCTAACTCGGCAGCGACATCCGCCACTGTATGCGTCACACCCTTTCGGGGATTGTTTCCCACGAAGCCGATCCACGCGGTCGCTGCTTCGCCAGCTTCTTCGATGATCTTAAGAATCCGGAAGGTCAGGCTCGCTTCATCGCGTCCATTGGCTGCGTCCAGCCACGCCACCGACGCTCGCACGGCTACGGCAACCTCATCCACGTCAGCCTCGCTCCTTTGCTGGACCACCGCAGCCGGCTGCCAAGCGCGCGATCGCAAACCACTCAGCGGCACCGATGCAATTAACTAGACCACCGACACCCTACGATGGAAGGCCAGAAACACGTCCCGCCCCTCGGTCAATCAGTGCTGGGCGACGCGAGATGCCTCGCCTACTTCGGCAGCTGGCGAACCTTTCACCGAGGACGAAGACATCCGCACCACGACCGCAGCCCTGGCTTCGCCATCGGTCCAGCGACGCGACCGACGCGAGCGACAAATGTGCCGCCGGGCGTTTGAAGGCTGACTATCTATCAAGATCAAGCGACCGGATTTGCCGCAATGTGCGCGGTCATGTAGCCGATGACAGTGCATCCGTTCGAGTCACTGATGCGGCCGTGACACCGGCGGACTGTTGTCGTGGAGCGGGTTGTGTCTGGCGGCGTGCAGGCTGGCGGGCAACGCTGCGGCCGCGAGGGTGGCAGCGCGTGGCCCGCCGTCATCGGGCGCCGTTCCCCGGCGACGGGCGGCTAGCGCCACGGCCGTCCAGCAGTGCGCCGCGAGTGGCCGTTACGGCTGGTCCGGATGACGGACCAGAAATCTGGCCCGGTCAGAGTCCTAGCAATTTTGCCTCGGCTTCGGCGGACAGTCCCGGGGCCGGCCGGTCCGATCGCTGCGCTGGCTCACAGTCCAGACTGGACAACCAAGCCCAGGTATCCGCGATCGTTTCCGCCACTGGACGGCACCGCAGCCCGGCCGCGAGCGCTTTGGACACGTCGCCCCGGTGCAGGAGGTCGTGCAACTCGCCGGGCGGCAGCCAGATC
>JAXIPB010000135.1:0-15815 GCA_045403155.1 Micromonosporaceae bacterium | reverse complement strand
GGGGCCGGGCCCCCGGGGGGGGGGCCGGCCCCCCCCCGGGCCCCCGCCCCGCCGCTCCATCGGTTCTAACATGCCGTGGTGTACTTTATCGACGCGGTTTGGCGACGCTCAGCTCATGATCATGGAGATCTTGGAGGGTTTAGATCTTCTCGACGGGAGACTTCCGGAGCACGATCCACATGACCTGATCACCGAAGTCGATCTGCGCGCGGGCGCCGTTGCCCTCGACCGCCAGCACCCGGCCGACGCCCCACCGTTGGTGGTTGACGCGATCCCCGGCGGAGAGCGTCGGCACGTCCGCGCGCGCGAGTTCACTCGCCGTCGACAGCCGGGAGGCGTCCACACCAAGCCGCGCCGCGAGCTGGGCCGCCTTGGGGGTGCCACCGACGAACCGGGATTCGCCCACCGCCGGCCGGCTCATCTCGCCTCGGCCGCCGATGCCGCCTCGGTCGGATCTCCTGGACCATGTGGCGTACTCCGCCTCCGTTCGCTCCCATCGCATAAGGCTGTCGGGCACCTCGCGAAGGAACCGGGAGGCGGGCTTGTAGGACGCGGCCCCGTACGCCGCTCGGGCCACCGCACGCGAGAGATACAGGCGCTGCCGGGCCCGCGTGATGCCCACGTACGCGAGGCGGCGCTCCTCCTCGAGCTCCCCCTCGTCGAGCAGCGAACGCATGTGCGGAAAGACGCCGTCCTCCAGCCCGGTCAGGAAGACCACCGGAAACTCCAGGCCCTTCGCTGTGTGCAGGGTCATCAGCGTGACCACGCCGGCGTGATCGGGGTCATCGGACGGAATCTGGTCCGCGTCCGCGACGAGCGAGACCTGCTCAAGGAAGCCAGCCAGCGAGGGGGCCTCGGCCTCCTCACCCTCCTCGGCGGCGAGGTCGGCGAGCGCCTCCACCCGCTCCGTGTATTCGCGAGCGACGCTGACGAGCTCCCTGAGATTCTCGACCCGTCCCTCGTCCTGCGGATCGGTACTGTCCTCGAGCTCGTGAAGATATCCGGTTCGCCGCAGGACGGCGTCAAGCACCTCCTCGGGTGGGGCGACCACACTCATCTCCCGGAGTTCATCGAGCAGGGCGACGAAACCGGCTACCGCGCTCGCGGCCCGTGGCGGCATGCCCGGCGCATCCTCCGCAAGGCGCAGCGCCGCCCCGAAGGAGATCCGGTCCCGCGATGAAAGCGCTTCGACGCAGGCGACCGCGCGATCGCCGATCCCGCGGCGTGGCGTATTCAGAATTCGCCGGATGCTCACCGTGTCATCGGGGTTGGTGATCGCGCGAAGGTACGCCAGCGCGTCGCGCACCTCCCGGCGCTCGTAGAAGCGGACCCCGCCGACGACCTTGTAGGGCAGCCCGCGTCGAATGAAGATCTCCTCGAACACACGAGACTGCGCGTTGGTGCGGTAGAAGATGGCAACGTCGCCTGGGCGGGCCTGCCGTTCATCGGCGAGACGGCCGATCTCGCCAGCCACCCAGTCGGCCTCGGCATGCTCCGTGTCGGCGACGTACCCGACGATCAACTCCCCATCGCCCTGGTCGCTCCAGAGATTCTTGGGCTTGCGCGCCGTGTTCTGGTTGATGACGGAGTTGGCCGCTCGGAGAATCCGTTGCGTCGATCGGTAGTTCTGCTCCAGCAGGATGATCCGGGCGTCCGGATAGTCGCGTTCGAACTCCATGATATTGCGGATGGTGGCACCACGGAACGCGTAGATCGACTGATCCGCGTCGCCGACGACGCACAGCTCCCCGGTTTCGCCGACGAGCTCTTTCACGAGGATGTACTGCGCGTGGTTCGTGTCCTGGTACTCGTCGACGAGGACATGGCGGAACCGCCGGCGGTAGTGCTCGGCGACGTCGGGGTGCGCCTGCAGCAGATGAACCGTCGACATGATCAGGTCATCGAAGTCGAGGGCATGGGCCTCATGCAGACGCCGCTGATAGAGCGTGTACGCCTCGGCCACGATCCGTTGGTCCGGGCCGGTCGCCGCCACCGTCGCGGCGTCGGGGTCGATCAGCTCGTTCTTGAGATTCGACACCTGGGCCGCGAGCTTGGCGGGCGGGTGACGCTTCGGATCGAGATCAAGCTCCCTCCCCACCATCTGCATGAGGCGCCGCGAATCGTCCGCGTCGTAGATCGAGAAGGTCGACTTCAGGCCCGCGTGGTCGTGCTCGGCGCGCAATATTCGTACGCAGGCCGAATGGAACGTGCTCACCCACATCAATCGAGCACGCCCGCCGACCAGGCCCGCGACGCGGTCCTTCATCTCGCCGGCGGCCTTGTTCGTGAATGTGATCGCGATGATCTCGCCGGGGTGGACCTCACGGACCGCGAGTAGATAGGCGATGCGGTTGGTCAGGACCCGCGTCTTTCCCGATCCGGCACCCGCCACGATCAACAACGGCGTGCCGAAGTGCGTGACCGCCGCCCGCTGGGCCGGGTTCAGGCCCTCCAGCAGCGGATCCCCGCCAGCAGACGTCGACGCCGAAGCGACCGGGGCCGAAGGTAGATCAAGGGTCACTGTGTGATCGCCTCCGACACGGGTCCTTTGCTTCGCACGGCGAGTCTATGCCGGCGCACCGACAGCGCCCGACACAGCGCGGCCCAGGGCGAAACCTGCCGTTCACCCTCCATCTGAGTTGTCACTTATCGTTCATCCCGATCAATTGCCGTTTGCGGCAAGGTGTTGGTACATAGACATGCAGCCACATCTCAACGCCTAGGAGGCCCCCGTGTTTTCCTCCGGCTGGAAGCGGGCCGCGCGGACGCTCGCCGCACCCGCCCTGATCGTCGCCCTCGTGGCGTTCGTACCGGTGGCGCGCGGCAGCGACTCTGAGTCCACGGTCGCGGCGTGGACCCCGATGACCCCCGTCTCCGTAAGCTATGCCCAGCTCAGCGCGGACGAAGCCGCGCTCGGGAACCTGCTCGGGTTTAACGACTTCCACGGCGCCATCGACAAGCCCCCGGGCGGCGGAGGCCTCATCAACGGAGTCCCCGCCGGTGGCGTCGAGTTCCTCACCACGTGGGTCAAGAAACTCCGTGCCGAGGCCATCGCCGAGGGTCGAAAGTCCGAGACCGTCGCCGCCGGCGACCTCATCGGGGCGAGCCCGCTGGTGAGCGCGGCGTTCCATGACGAACCGACCATCGAGCTCATGAACCTCATCGGACTCGACCGCAGCTCGGTGGGCAATCACGAGTTCGACGAGGGCGTGACAGAACTCAAGCGCATGCAGTTTGGTGGCTGCCATCCAACGGACGGTTGCCAGGACGGCGACGGCTTTGCCGGCGCTGATTTCCCGTACCTGTCGGCGAACGTGGTGAACAAGAGCAACGGACTGCCCATCCTGGCGCCCATCGACGTCGAGTTCGTCGACGGCGTGCCGGTCGGCTTCGTCGGCATGACCCTCGAGGGCACGCTGACCATCGTGAACCCGGCCGGGATCACCACCGTCAACTTCCTCGACGAGATCGAAACCGCGAACAAGTGGGGCGGCCTGCTGCGGCTGTTCGGCGTCAAGGCGCTGGTCCTGCTCATCCATGAGGGCGGTGCCCAGAACGCGACACCACCGCTGAACCCGTCCAGCTGCGACGTCTTCGCTGGCGCGATCACCAACATCGTCGCTGGCCTGCGACCGGAGTTCGGCGTCGTCATCTCTGGTCACACGCACCGCTTCTACTCCTGCGCGCTGCCGAACTCCTCCGGCGCGAACTCGGTGGTGACCAGTGCCGGAGCCAACGGGCAGCTGGTGACGGACATCGACTTCACCCTGGACAAGTCCACCCGCCGGTTCGCCGAGATCTCCGCCCGCAATGTGATCGTCGCGAACAGCGACGGGACCGTTGCCGATCCGCAGGCCAAGCTGATCGCCGACAAGTACCGCGCCGCCGTCGCCCCGATCGCGAACCGCATCGTCGGCCGGATCACCGAGACGATCACTCGCAACGTGGCGCCGACCTCAAACTTCGAGAGCCCGCTCGGCGATGTGATCGCCGACGCGCAGCTCGCCTGGACGCAGTCGGCGGGGGCGCAGATCGCGCTGATGAACCCAGGCGGCATCCGCGAATCACTGACGTTCTCGCCGCCAACGGCCGGCGAGGCGGACGGTGAGGTGACCTTCGGGGAGTGCTTCACGGTCCAGCCGTTCAACAACCTGGTCGTCACTCAGACGCTGACCGGCGCGCAACTGAAGGCGGTGTTGGAGCAACAGCTGTTCCCCCTGACGTCGACCTCCACGGTGCGCATCCTGCAGATCTCCGCCGGCTTTACCTACACGTACGACACGACCCGCGCCGCCGGAGACCGAGTGCTCGATATGAGACTCAACGGCGTCACCATCGATCCCGCAGCGAGCTACCGGGTGACGACCAACGATTTCCTCGCCAACGGGGGCGACGGCTTCACCGCGCTCACCGCCGGCACTAGCCGTGTCACCGCGCCGGGTTTCGACGTCGATGCGCTCGTTGCGTACATCGGCGCCAACTCGCCAGTCCCACCGGGTCCGGCGAACCGGATTACGCGTCAGCCCTAGTCGTAACGAAAGGGAGATCTCAGTTGTTGGCCTGCGGCCTTGCGCGAAGACCCCGCCGTGGCATACTCGACGGCGTGATCCAGGCACAACAGCAACTCGTCGGCTCTGCGGAGCGGACGTACTTTTACTACGGCACCGGGAGTCCGGCAGCCGTAGGTCGCGCCTGATCAAAGACCTACACGATGCCCCGGGCTCCTGGAGCCCGGGGCATCGTGTTGCTCCCGGGATCCCCGAGACCGGATTGCCATAACCCGAGGAGCACTGACCATGAACGCCATCGCCCTGACGGGCAACACGAACGGCCTCTCCGGCACAGACGCGGGCGCCGACCCCAGCAGGGCCGCCGACTCGCGAATCGCGGATCTCCGCACTCGGATCGACGAGATCGACGAAACCCTGATCAACCTGTGGCGGGAACGCGCGGCCATCTCGCACGAGGTCGGGGCCACCCGGGTCGCGGCCGGAGGTACCCGCCTGGTGCTGGCCCGGGAACAGGAGATTCTCGCTCGCTTCCGGGAGGCGCTCGGCGCTGACGGTACCCAGCTGGCCATGTTAATCCTGCGCGCGGGCCGCGGCCCCCTGGTTTGAGCGCGCCACTCGAACGGCGCCTAGCGACGTTCGTCGCGGGTAGGATCGATCACCGTGAGCTTCCCGCCCTCGGCGGAGCCCCTCGCCGACGTACAGCGGGTACTGGGCGTCTTCGCCCATCCCGACGACGCGGAATTCGGCGCGGGCGGCACCATCGCCCGATGGGTGTCGGACGGGCTTGATGTCGCGTTCGTCCTCGTCACGCGCGGCGACGCCGGCGGCTTCGATGACACACCCCGCGAGGAGATTCCCGCCTTGCGCGAGCGCGAACAACGTGCGGCGGCTGCCGAACTCGGGGTGCATGACCTCGAGTTTCTCGACGGGTATGCCGACGGCGCGATCACGACGTCGGTAGATCTCCGCCGTGAGATCGCCAGGGCGATGCGGCGATCCCGGCCTGATCGTGTGCTCACCACCTCACCGCTGCGTCGATGGGAACGCATCGCTGGGCCTAGCCACCCCGACCATCTGGCAGTCGGAGAGGCGACCACATGCGCGATCTACCCCGACGCGCGCAACCCATTCGCTTTTCCGGATCTCCTGCGCGAGGGCTTTGAACCGTGGATCGTGCGGGAAGTCTGGTACGTGAACGGTCCGAACCCGGATCACGTCGTGGACGTAACGGCCACCTATCCGGCAAAGCTCGCGGCCCTCCTGCGTCACGCCTCGCAGACCAGTCATGTGGACATCGACGCGCTGCTCCGGGATCGGATGGCGACCATTTCCCGCGCCGGCGGCCTCGCCGAAGGCCGCCTGGCGGAGGCGTTCACCGTCCTCCGTACGGAGTAGTCGACCGCTCAAGATCACCACGATCATGATGCTGGTGTTCGAAAACAGCGCCGATCATGACCTCCAAATCATGATCGGCGATCAAAAAGGGCGGGGGTTAGACGAGGCGGCGGTCGGCGGCCCAGCGGGACAGTTCGTACCGGTTCGACATCTGCAGCTTGCGCAGCACATTGGACACGTGTGTCTCAACCGTCTTGATGGAGATGTAGAGCTCCTTGGCGATCTCCTTGTACGCGTAGCCGCGCGCGAGGAGGCGCAGGACCTCCCGCTCTCGGTTCGTGAGCAGGTCAAGTTCGGGGTCGGCCACGGGCACATCCGGCCGGGAGGCGAAGGCGTCGAGCACGAAGCCGGCCAGGCGGGGACTGAAGACCGCGTCCCCGTCCGCGACGCGGCGCACCGCCTCGGCGAGCTGCTCGGACGAGATCGTCTTCGTGACGTAACCGCGGGCCCCCGCCCGGATCAACCCGATCACGTCTTCCGCGGCATCCGAGACGGAAAGAGCGAGGAACTTCACGTTCGGCTGGGCACGCCGTAACGCCTCAAGCACGGCTCGGCCCCCGCCGTCGGGCATGTGCACGTCGAGCAGCACGACATCGGGCTGTACGGCGGTGATCGCCGCCATCGCCTCGGCCACGGTGCTCGCCTCGCCCACCACGTCGACGAACGCGCCGAGCTCAGCCCGTACGCCTGCTCGGAACATGGCGTGATCGTCCACAAGGAACACCCTCAGCGAACGTTCCGGCTCACTCATATCTGTCGTTCCTTCCGGCTCGGCATCGTCAGCTCGACCTCGGTTCCATCGCCCGGAGTCGAGCGAACCACGGCCTCACCACCGTGGCGCTGCATCCGGCCGATGATCGACCCTCGGACGCCATGCCTATCATCATCCACAGTAGACAGGTCGAATCCCGTTCCACGGTCCCGAACGTACACGCTGAGGTGATCCTCCTCGGCCTCCGCGTAGAGCGAGACGGTGCTGACCTTGGCGTGGCGGGCCGCATTCACCAACGCCTCACGGGTGGCCGCGACGAGCGCGTGCACGTGTTCATCGTTGTCGGCGTCGCCGACGATCACCGTCTCAACGCCGATCGCATAGGTGTCCTCGACCTCCGCGGCCGCCTGTTCGAGCGCGGCGGCGAACCGTTCGTTGGGCGACCCGATCGGCTTGTAGAGCCAGTTCCGCAGCGTTCGTTCCTGGCCGCGGGCGAGGCGCACAACGCTCGTCGCATCGCCGGCGTTGCGTCGGATCAGCGCGAGCGTGTGGAGGACCTGGTCGTGCACGACCGCGGCCACCTCGGCCCGCTCCTGCTCCCGGATACGGGCCACCCGCTCCTCGCGAAGCTGGCCGAAGACACGCCAGAGCACCGGCGCGAGCGCGAGCGCCAGCCCGGCAAGGGCGAGGAGGGCGAAGAGCATGCCGGTGAGCGTGGCGGAGAGATCCGTCGGGCCTGGGCCGAAGAAGCCGAGGATTCCGATGATCCCGACGATGACGAGGATGCCACCGCCGACGACCCTGAGCAGGAACCAGCGCCGGTCACCCACGGCCTCGCTGTCGGCGGCATCGCCGGAGCGGCGACCAACCGCCGGCGGCTTGCCCTCGTCCGCAATACCGTTGCCGCGGCGGCGCCGCTGCGGGTCGGCCTGGTGCCAGATGATCCCGGCCCCGAGCGCCACGACCGCGGCCAAGGCGACCAGCGTCGCATCCACCGTGAACGGCTTAACCTGAAATGTCAGGATGAGGAGTCCGACGCCAAGCGCGGCCAGGCCCAACCCCTGTAGCGTCCGGCGACCGCCGCGGCGTCTGGGCTCGGAGCCGGCCACCGGCGCGGGCCGAAGAACCGCCCAGAACGCCACATACAGCAGCGCACCGAATCCGTTCGCGACCATCAAGGCGACGAAGAGTAGACGCACGGCCACGACGGGAAGGGCAAGGTGTTCGGCGAGGCCGGCCGCGACGCCGGCCACGATCTTATTGTCGCGATTTCGGTAGAGGCGACGGTAAGGGTACGCGGCAGCGGGCCCCATGCCGTTGGACGGCTGGTCCAGCGGACGGCGTTTCGTGGTGGCTGGTTCGATGCTCATGCTTCCCGCGGTCGTGTGCTCAGGGCTGTTTAGTCGATCGTCACACGTCGAACGCGGGTGCGACCAGGGGACCTACCCCTATCCTCGGGCGCCGGAAAGCCAGGGTTGGCTCAGGGTGGACGCCTGAGGCGGCCAGGGCCTGACCGGGATCAGGATGGTTGTATGACCGACGACCGTCCGCCCGCGCCGCTCCCCGAGGCGCCGAGCACACCGCCGGATCCGGGCCCAACCGCCGCGGGTCCGGGTTCGGGGACCACCGGCTCGGCCCAACCGGAGCCGCCGCCGATCACCGCCTTCGCCTGGCGCAACGGCCTGGTCCGGCCGAAGCAGGGCAGGCTTCTCGCCGGCGTCTGCGGCGCGCTCGGGCGCGCGACAAACACCGACCCGGTGCTGTGGCGCGTCGTCCTAGCCGTCCTCACGGTCTTCGGCGGCATCGGCGTCTTCGCCTATCTCCTCGGCTGGTTGCTCCTCCCGTCGGACGGCGACACCGCCTCGCCGCTCGAGGCGCTCGCCGGTCGCGGTCGGTCCGGCACATCCACGGTGCTCACCATCATCGGAGGCGTGATCGTCTTGTTCTCGGTCGCCGCGTTCATCTCGGAGCCTCTCCACGCGGCTCCGCTACTGGGTGCCGTCCTGCTCGGCGGCGCGTTGCTGCTCCTCCTTCGGGACCAGCAACGCACTCGGATGCGCACCGCGGGTGCGGCGCCGGGTGCGCCCATGTGGTCCACATTGGGTGCTCCCGGTGGGTCCGCGGCCGCCCCAGGCGCACCGCCCGCCTCCGTCTCACCGGCTGCTCCCTCCGGGGCCGGCGGTGAGGCGGGCTCGCCAGCGCCATTCGCCCCGTACGGCCCGTTCGCATCCGCGGGAACGACCACCACGTACCCCGGCCTGCCGCCGCAGCCCCCACCGCCTCCCCCGGCGCCTCCGTACGGACCTGCCGTGCCACCGCCGCCGCCGAAGGCGAAGCGACCGCGCTCGCGGCTGGGTCTGCTGACCTTCTCGGTTGTGCTGGTCGTGCTGGGCGCGATGGCGCTTGTCGATCTGGCCGGCTACGACGTACTGACGGGGGGGTATGTCGCCGCCGCCCTCATTGCCGTCGGCCTCGGGCTGGTGATCGGCACCTGGTTCGGCCGGGCCCGCTGGCTGATCGCGCTCGGCATCGTGCTCTCGCTCGGGCTGGCCTCGGTGTTTGGGGCGGACCAGATGCGTGGCAGATGGGACGGGGGTTCAGTCACGTGGGCACCCACATCGATTGACCAGCTTCAGGACACCTACCGTCACGACATCGGGGACGCGAAGCTCGACCTGACCGCAATCGACTTCGCCGGGAAGCAGTCGAGGGAGATAGACGTCCGCATCGACGTTGGCAACCTTGAGATCATCGTGCCACCCGATGTCGACGTGACCATCGACGCCAACGTCGACGTCGGCAACGCAGACATCTTCCGGGAGTCCTGGGGTGGCCTTGATGCCGGCTCCCGGACAGTCACCGACCTGGGCGCCGATGGGGTGGGCGGCGGCGAGCTGCACATCATCACTGCCGTCGACCTGGGCAATCTGGAGGTACACCGATGAAACGCCACAGCATGGACGCGGTCTCCCTCGTCTTCGGGCTGCTGTTCCTCGCCGTCGCGGGTTGGTGGGTGGCCGCTCGCTTCCTGAATCTCGATTGGAACGTGCCGAACTTCGGCTGGATCGCCGCCGGGGCGCTGATCCTATTGGGCCTGCTCGGTGTGATGGCCAGCCTGCGCAGCGGGGATACGCCGGACGCTCCCGCCGCGCAGAGACCCACGGCCGGGGCACCCACGGCCGGGGCACCCACGGCTGAGGCACCCACGGCCGAGGCACCCACGGCCGAGGCATCGAAGATCGACGAATTCTCATACGACGACGACGCGTACGGTGTCCGGACGACAACCGACGAGGGCACGTCGGGCCAATAATCTCCGACGCATATGCTGGCCCTTGCGCCGAGCGGAAGGAGCAGCGCTATGCGGAGGGAAACAGCATGACCGAGAAGCTGCGGAGCGCCGCCTACGACGCGGATCTCGGCCAGAGCCGTACGGCGCAGATCTTCTCGGCTCGAATCTCGGAACCAGCGGCGCGAGCGCTCATCGCCGATTTCGCCCGTCACCCCGGCCCCAAGCACGGCCTCGTGCTCGGCGCGGAATCGCAGTCGCCGGTGCTCGCGGCCGCGATCGACGCGCTGACTCCCCAGGACCGGCTCACCGTCGTGTCCGGCGGGAGTGTCGAGGACGTGCGCCGTCACGTCCGGGCCGCCGGACCCTGGGTCGAACATCGGGTCCATGTCGTCGACGCGCTGGCCGAGGCCGACCCGGCAGACGCGGTCATTGTCGCCGATCTGGCCAGCGGTGGCGCCGACGAGATCCGGGTGGAGCTCGAGGGACTGACCAAGCACCTGAACCCCGGCGGAGTCGTCAGCGTCGCCGTGGCCGCGGCACCGTTCCTCTCCGGCGCCGCCGGTGACGAGCTCGATCGGCAGGCAACCCTGTACGGAGTGGGCAGTGATCTCGTGCTGCGGAACATACCGCCGGTCCGCGTACATCGACTCCGCTACACGCCGGCCGACACCGCGCTCGCCGAGCGGATCGCCCCGCTGGAGCGCACAAGCAGCGTACGGCTCACACCGGACATGCACGTCGACTCAAACGGGGTGGCCGCCGCGGCGATCTGCCTCGGCGCCGCCGCCCTCATCAGACGAGCGCGACCCGGTTCGCGTCTGTGGCTCCTGCCGGCCCTCGCGGCCGCGCCCGTCGCCGCGTTCTTCCGGGACCCAGAGCGATCGACCCCGGCGGATCCGGCCGCGATCGTCGCCGCCAGCGACGGGAAGGTTCTCGCGGTTGAACGGCTCCGCGATGACCGCCTCGGGGACGATGAGTTTCTCCGGATAGCAGTCTTCCTGTCCGTGCTCGACGTGCACGTCAACCGGGCGCCGGCGGCCGGCCGGGTGGTCGACCACTTCACCGTTGACGGAGGATTCGCCGCGGCGATGAAACCGCAGGCCGAGCACAACGTCGCCGGCTACACCGTGCTGGAGACCACGCGCGGCGCCGTGGCCGTGGCGCAACGCACCGGCTTGATCGCCCGTCGCATCGTGCACCGAGCGCCGGTCGGTGCGCTCCTGGCGAAGGGCGAACGATTCGGCTTGATCCGCTTCGGCTCCAGGACGGACGTCTACCTGCCTTCGCGCGCCGCGACCGCGACCGTGGCGCCCGGCGATCGCGTCCTGGGCGGGGAGACGGTCATCGCGCGGTGGACGTGATCCCCATGCGGCGGGAGAGCAGCCAAAGCGCTGGTCCGCTGACGACGTACGCGCCGACGATGGCGCCGAAGGTCGTCGGCACGCTGATCATGGCGCCGATGGCCGGGACGACCCAGACCCACAGGGGTAGCCGGAGCACGCTGATCAGCTTGGCGTAGGGGAACGAGGTGACCATGGCCAGCGCGTACACCGCTACCGCGGCCACCAGAATCCCGGCCGGCAGATCCGGTCCAATCAGGATGTTGAGCGCCAGCACGGCGGCCAGCATCGTGGTAGGCACCCCGCAGAAGTAGCGACCGTTCTTCGGCGACACATTGAACCGCGCCAGTCGGATCGCGGCGCAGATCGCGATCAGTGCACAGGTCGGAGCGGCGGCGAGCGGACTGCTCCCCTCCGCGACCAGCCACTGGTACATGACGATGCCGGTCGCCACCCCGAATGAGCTGAGGTCGGCCAACGAATCCATTTGAGCGCCGAACGGGCTCGAGACACCGAACTTGCGCGCCAACCCGCCATCGCAGCCGTCGAACACGACGCACGCGAGCAGCGCGATCGCGGCGAGCCGGAAGTCGGCGTTGATGGCGAGGAATACGGCGGACATGCCAAGCAGAAGGCTGGCAACCGTGCAGCCGTTCGCCACGGCGAACTGGAGCCGCCGAACCGGCGTCCGCTCGCCGGGCAGCAACGGGATCGTCACCGGGCCGGGCTCGGTGCCATAGTGTCGGGTCGCGGTCGATCCGACCGCCGGACTCACCGGAGCGACGGAACCCACGATCCTCGCCGAATCCGCCGGCAGGCCGGGAAGCTCAGTGGGGGACCTCCGCACGGCGATCCGGCGCGACGCGCGGACCGGGCCGGGCGGGAAGACCACCTGCTCGCCCGAGCCCACGCCACTGATGCCCGACTGACTGCGTCGCCGCGCCACACGGGCAAAGACCTGGGTGGCGCGAGAGCCGCTGCGGCGCAACCGGGCCCAGCGACGTCCGGCGGGGCGGGGCGTGTCCAGGCTCCGGCGCCGACGCCAGACTCTCGCCACGGCTTAACCTCCTGTAGGAACTCCGGTTCCCGACCTTGCCGGCTGGTTGCGTCCAGGTGTCGGACGGGTAACCGGCGTGGCGCATTACACAATCGCACACGCGCGCATCGTTGGCGATGCCCCATGCCGCCGGATCTTCCGGGACAAAGCCCCATCAACAACCATATACTGACGCGGCGGGATCATCACTTTGGGTAACCGGATTAACACGACCTACCCATTGTCACGCACGTGAGCCAGCAGGGGAACAACCTGTGGCTGGTCACACATGCCCTGCGTCCGCGATCACGGATGGGCGGGAAGGCGGGTGGAGATCATGTCGTGCGCGATCTCGGTCAGCGGCAAGCGTAGAGCCGCCGACGGGGCGAACCACTCTGCGGCCGCAGTGGAGCCGCCGCGATCCTCCATGACCCGGGGCGGCGTGGGTTCATCGACCGTCGCGCTGTACACGACCCGCACGCCGTGCCAGTCGATCGGCATTCCCTCCGGTCCGAGCGCGTCCTTGGTGTGCCGGTGCGAGACGCCGAGCAGCTCGACGACCCGACCATGTTGGCCGGTCTCCTCGATCAGTTCCCGAAGGAAGGCATCCACGGCTGCCTCGCCGAAGTCGGTTCCTCCACCTGGCAGGTGCCATCGGCCGGCGCCCGGATACCCGTCGGCGATACGGGTCAGCAGGACATTGCCGGCTGCGTCAGTCACCAGGCCGTACGCCGCGAACCTCTGCCTGCGCGCCACCACCGGCCCGCTGTCCAATGTGGGCCCACCCGGTACCACGAGAGCTTCGGTTGGCTCATCCGGTGACGCCGTGCCGAGAACGCGCGCCGCCAGCGGCATCAGCGGGAGAGTGACCAACTCTTCGGCCGAGACCCAGGCGGCGCGGTCGCTGCTACCCTCACGCTCGTCACGCAGTTCGCCACCGATGATCTTCACATCGAAGATGATCCGATCCTGGTGGCGCCACGCCGGGACCATTGGCAGGCGTTCGATATCGGTCAGAACGTCCCGGGGACGCTTAACCGCAACCCGTAGCCCTGTTTCTTCCTCGACCTCGCGGATTACGGCATCCTCCGGGTGCTGCCCATGATCAACGCCACCGCCGGGCAGACACCACCTACCGGCACCGGCGTAGCCGGTCGCCGCCCGTACCAGCAACACCCGACCCTCGTTGTCGTAGCACAAGCCGTACGCCGCGATCCGCCTCCGCCGCTCCACCCGGATTCCCCTCGATCGACCGTGAGCTGCTCCAAGATCGCTGTCGTCGGTACCAAGGTGCTGTGGCGCAACACAATCTGACCATAAGCTGCGATCTTGGCGGCAGCGCGGCGGCGGTCGCTATTTTATAAAGAGTTCCGCAATCTTGATGACTCCAGGACCGAGAACGACGATGAACAGCGACGGGAAGATGCAGAAAATCAGCGGGAAGAGGATTTTTACGGGCACCTTCTGCGCCATTTCCTCGGCCCGCTGGCGCCGCTTGATGCGCATCTCCTTGGACTGCTCCCGAAGCACGTTAGCGATGGGAATGCCAAGTTCGGACGCCTGCACGATCGTGGAGCAGAACGTCTTGAGCTCGATAACCCTCGTACGCTGAGCTAGCGCACGCATAGCGTCGACTCGCGGAACACCCAACTGCATCTCCTGCAGCATGCGAGCGAACTCGCCGGGCACTGGGCCCTGACCGTACCTGGTCACCTGTTGGACCGCGGCGTCGAAGCCCAGGCCCGCCTCGACGCTGATGGTCAAAGTGTCGATGATGTCCGGCAGCGTCTGGCGGATCCGCTTCTGGCGTCGATCGCCGAGATCGTAGATCACGATATCGGGGAGGTAGAAGCCGATTACCGCTCCGAGCACGCCACCGATGCCAGACCACGTCAGGCCACCCAGGGTCAACCCGAGAATGACGCCGATCACGAGGAAAACGATGAGGCCGAGACCCTTTAGCTCGAAGATCCGCTCTACCGACCAGTAGGGCGGGTTCCCCGCATAGTCCAGCCATCGCCTAAGCCGCGTCAACGCACCGGCGGGCGTTGCCGCCCGACCGATCTTGGTCATCCTGGTCGTCACGGGTGTTACGACACGGTCGCCGAATGACTCATCCTGACGGCTGGCCGAGCCGGGCGAGTAGACCCGGTCGATGGCGCTCAGGCCACGCGCGACACCCAGCCGACCGAAGCTGGCGGACGCAATCGTGACGACCATGATCGCAGTGCCGACAAAGAACAGCGCACCCGCACCGAACAAGACCGCCTTTGGAAGCTGGTCAAACAGGTCCATATCAGGCCTCCACCTTGACTGTGCGCGACATCCAGAAGATGCCTATGCCCAGCAACGCCACGCCGATCATGAGCAACGTAATACCGAACGGCTCGGTATAGAGCGGGCGCAGGTACGAGCGCCGGAAAGTGAACATGAAGAACCCGAGCAGGAACGGAATGGCGATGAGCACCCACGCCGAGAGCCGACCCTCGGCCGAGAGAGACCTTACGTGCCGGCGCAGGCGGCCGCGTTCGCGGATGGTGTCCACAGTGGTCTGCAGAACCTCGGCGAGGTTTCCACCGACCTCTCGCTGGATCCGAACCGCCATCACCGCCCATTCGAGGTCATCGCTCCTCGCCCGTCGAGCCACCGCTTCAAGTGCGTCCGACAGGTCGGCGCCCAGCCGGTTTTCGGCAAGCGCCCGACCGAACTCGGCGGCGACCGGATCGGGTGCCTCGCGGACGAGCGAGTCGATGGCCTGTGGCAGCGAGAATCCCGATCGGAGCGAGCCAATGACCAGTTGCAGCGCGTCCGGCAGGTGCTCGGCGAACGTGGCGGAACGCCGATCGGCCTTGATCGAACGGTAGACGCCGGTGGCTAGGAATCCCGCCAATCCGCCGAACAGCAGACCCGCCCATCGCCAGAACGGACCGGGAAGTAGTACGAACAGTACAGCCGCCGAGGGTACCGTCACGCTCGCCCGAAGAAGCGCCCATTCGTGTGGCCTCATCCGCATGCCAGCCTGGTCGAGTCGGAGACTGATTCGCTCCTCGAGACCGGCGGAACGGACTATGCCGGCGCTTGCCGAGAGCGCGGCGCGAGTGAACGCGCTGGTCGGCTGGACGTTTCTCGTCTTCATCGACTTGACGCGACCCGGGGCGAACTGATCGATCTGTGCGATGGGAGCGTCCTTCTTCGGGCGCGGCCATGTCAGCGCGACGACCAATCCGATACCGCCTAGGAAGAAGAATCCGCCCAGCGCCCACGGTGCCCAAACAGGAACCCAACCTAGTCCTGGCGGGGCGACCACCCGGACCGGCAGGCCGGCGGCAAACGTCAGCGGAACATTCGTGGTTAGGGTTCCGGCGGTCGTCGCGAGCGACACGACAAGCGTCTCCTGACGACCGCCAAGGCTTTGCGGCACCGCCGCCTCGACCGAGAGCACGACAGAGAATCCACCGGCGACAGCGCGGAACGAGTCCGCGACGAACGTAGCATCAGGCGCCGTCAGCACCCGGCCGTCACCGACCAC
>JAXIPB010000288.1:0-31355 GCA_045403155.1 Micromonosporaceae bacterium | reverse complement strand
CGCGAGGGCCTGATTCTCGGCGGAGACATGCTCAACGCGTGCTACACCCACTACGCCACGACCTATGATCTGCTCGACGCCTCGCCGTCGCTGGACAGCTTCGTCGTGGACGTCGAGTCGGCCCTCGAGTTCGCCGCACGTACAGGAAACGACCACGTCGCCGGCGCGTTCCAGAGCTACCGGCGACTGATCAGTGTGCTCCGCGGCGAGCCGGATGGGTCGAACGCCAACGAGGAGACCCTGGACGAGTTGGCCGGAAACCCGCTCGCGGCGGTCAACGTGCACATCACCCGTGCGCTAGCCGCCGCTGTGTTTGATGACGCGTCCGAGCTGGATCGGCACACGTCAGCCGCCATGCCGCTGCTTCCGTTCATCGAGTCCACATATGTGACATCGGTTGCGCACCTGCTGCGTGCGCTGGCCTTGGCCAGCCGGGCCCGGGCCGCCGGACCCGAGGCGCGCGGAGCCGTCCTGACCGAGTTGGACGCGGTCATCGACTGGCTGGCGGCGCGCGCGGTGGACGCGCCGTTCAATTTCCGGCACCTGCTGCGAATGGTCGAGGCCGAGCGCGCCTGGGCCGTTGGCGAATTCCGTACCGCCGCCACGGCGTTCGATGCCGCCATGCAAGAGTCCGCGATGCGGCAACGACCATGGCACGCAGCGCTGGCATGTGAACGCGGCGCGCGCTTCTTGCTTGCCCACGGCCTGGAGTTCGCCGGCTATAGCGCACTCTCGATGGCGCGACAGGCGTACCTCGCTTGGGGCGCCATGGCGAAGGTGAACCGACTCGACTGGGCCTACCCGACCCTGAAGACCCTTCCCGAATCGCACGCCGATCCGGAAGCGGAGCTGGCCACCCGCCGATCCAATATCATGCCCGCAACTATCGACCTGCTCGGTATCCTCTCCGCGTCCCAAGCCCTCAGCTCCGAGACGAGCATCGACGGTCTACGGGCCCGGGTGGTCGACGTACTGTCCGCGATGACCGGCGCTACCGGCGTCCATCTCCTCCTGTGGAATGACGACCGTGGTTGGCTGTTGTCCGCACCGTCGGCCGATGGAGGCACCATTTCGCTTGACAAGGCCGGCCGGCGGCGCCTGGTGCCGCTGTCCGTCATTCGCTATGCCGAACGTACCCGTGAACCGTTCGTCGTCGACGACGCCACTCACGACGACCGCTTCGCCCGCGACCCGTACATCGTCGGATTGGACTCGTGCTCACTGCTTGCCGTACCGATCTTCAACCGTGGTGCCCTGCAGGGCCTCCTGTTGATGGAGAACCGCCTCATCCGCAGCGCCTTCTCCGTCGAACGCCTCGACGGTGTCATGCTCATCGCCGGACAACTGGCGGTCTCTCTCGACAACGCCCTGGTCTATGCATCCCTGGAACGCAAGGTCGGCGAACGCACCAACCAACTCGCGCTGGCGAACCAGCGACTCGAAGAGCTCAGCACCACCGACCCAGTCACCGGATTGGCCAACCGCCGCCGCCTCGAGGAGGTGCTAGCCGCCGAATGGCGCCAGGCCACAAGATCTGGGGAACCGCTCGGTCTGGCAATGGTGGACATTGACCACTTCAAGCTCTACAACGACCACTATGGACACGCTGCCGGTGACAGGTGCCTGCAGCGGGTCGCCGCCGAACTCGGCCAGAACGCCCGGGAAAAGGATCTCTGCGCTCGTTACGGCGGTGAGGAGTTCGCCGTTGTCATGCCCAACACCGATGTCGACGCGGCGATGCAGGTTGCGGAACGCCTCCGCGCGGCCATCGTGACTCTCGCCGAGCCACACCTGTTGGTCCCGGACCGGATCGTCACCGTTAGCGTCGGCGTCGCCGCCACGGTGCCCGCACCAGATGGACTGGTTGACACGCTCATGGAGCAGGCCGACGTCGAGCTGTACCGGGCTAAGCGCGGCGGCCGAAACCGCGTACGCGTCGCTCCTTCACCAACGAGGGTCGCCGGCCAAGGATCGGGCAGTGGTTCTGTTTCGGCCCTTTTTCACCCGTTGGATGCCATATATCTAGACTCCATCTAGTTATTTATGTTTTGAGTGACTAGACTCGACAGGCGGGTCTCCGGTGTCGACCTTGTTCCAGAGCTACCAGGGGTTGACGATGTCGGTGCGCGGACTTCTCATGCGCTACGCGGTGTGGATGCTGATCCTCGCGGTGGCGGTGTTCCTCTTCCCTTCGCAGCACGTTTACATCTGGTTCGCGATCGGCCTCTCCAGCGTGGTCGCGATCGTCGCCGGCACCTGGCGGAACTCGCCCCGAAAGCGCGCGCCATGGGTGCTGCTCGCGGCGGCCGTGTTCTGTTTGGTCGCTGGTGACCTCACGGCCGACCTGCTAGTGCGGGTCTTCCATCAGGTGGACCCGTTCCCATCGGTCGCCGACGTCTTCTACCTGACGATGTACGCGTTGATAGCGCTTGGCATGATCGGGTTGTACCGACTCGGCGTGGCTCGCCGCGATATCGCCGGGCTCCTGGACGCACTCATGTTGACCACCGGCGTCGCCCTGCTCTCCTGGGTCTATCTGATCGGCCCGCACGTGGAGAATCCCGACCTGACCCTCCTGCAGAAAGCCATCTCGATCGCCTATCCGCTCGGCGATATCATGATCTTGGCGGTCGGGGCAAGCCTGGTCGCCTCCGTGCGTGCCACCCCGTCTGTGTGGCTGCTCGCCATTGGTGGGCTGGGCCTGCTGGCATCGGACATCGCGTACGCGCTGATCCAGCTTCACGGTACGTGGCGGGTCGGCACGGCGGCCGACCTCGGCTGGATCGCGTTCTATGCCTGCTGGGGCGCGGCCGCGCTGCATCCGTCAATGCGCATGCTCACCGAGCCAACAGTCGTGCGGCATAACGACGAACAGCTCGGCCGGCTGGCGCTCCTCGGCTTGGCCAGCCTGATCGCGCCGACAGTGCTCTTCTTCGAGTTCATCACAGGAGACGTGCACGACGGCGCGATGATCGCGGTGATCAGCGCGGTGCTCTCCATACTCGTTCTGATACGCCTCGGCCTCGCGGTTCGTGTCCACCGGCTGGCGGTCATCCGAGAGCGCGCCCTGCGAACCGCCGGGGCCGCACTTCTCGTGGCGACCGATGTGCCAACTGTGTCCACTGTGGTCGCTGATGCGGTCGAGCGACTTCTGCCGCCGGGCCGGGCGCACCAGGTGCTGATGACCGAGAGCGACGCCAGCACGAGCGGCGCACCGGCGATGGCCATGGTGTACACCACCGCGCTGGAGCCGGAGCTGTCGTTACGACTCGGCGACTTCGAGGTGACGCTGCGCTGCACGCTCGCCGCGGATGGTCGACGGACCCCGGGCGGACCGCATGGCGTCCTGTACATCTCCGCCGACGAGACCACCCTCGTCGCGCTGCAGGAGGCCGCCCAGGTGCTCGCCACCCAGGCGGCGCTCGCGATCGAACGCATCACGCTCAGCGCCGAGATAGACCGGCGCAACAGCGAGGCATACTTCCGCACGCTGGTCGTCAACACCGCCGACGTGATCCTGATCCTCGACGACGACGATCGCATCAGGTACGCGAGCCCGTCTGCGGCGTCATTGTTTGTCACTCCCGACCCGACGGGCATGGCCCTGCCAGAACTCGTCGACCGGACGAGTGCGTCCGAGGCCGGCAGGAGACTGGACCGCGTGCGCGGGGGACGGCCCGACCAGTCCGGACCGGACTGGTGGATACGCCAGGCCGGGCTCGCCGACCCGGCTGTGGTGGAGGCCTCCTGCCGGGACCTGCGCGCGGAACCGACGGTGGCCGGCCTGGTAGTCACGCTGCGCGACGTCACCGAGAGCCGCCGAATGCAGGATGAGCTGTACCGGCAGGCGACCCTCGACGCGCTGACCGGCCTGGCGAACCGGGAGGTCTTCGTTACTGCGGCGCAGAGCGCCATGAGCTCTGACTCCGGACGCGGCCGGCTCGCCACGGTGATCGTCACCGAGCTCGACGACTTCAAGCGGGTCAACAACACGATGGGCCACGGCGCCGGCGACGAGCTGCTCGTGGCGGTCGGCCAGCGCATGCATGACGCGGTCTGGTCGGGGCGTCAGGGGCTAGATGATCACGCGGACCGGCGCAGACCGGGCGCCAGTGAGGTGCCAGGGTGGCGTGTGGCCCGGCTCGGCGGTGACGAGTTCGCGGCCTACGTCGACGCCGCCGATGAGGCCGAGGTCGACGAGGTGGTTGCGGCCATAGTTGACTGCTTCGCCGAACCCTTCACCCTGAGCCGGGGTGCGATCACAATGACCGCGAGCATCGGTGTGTCCACTGCCACTGGATCGGCCGACGTCCAGGAGCTCCTCCGCCAGGCGGACCTCGCCGTCTACGTGGCCAAGGACGCCGGCAAGGGCAGGTCGATGCGGTATGAGGCGACGCTACACACCGCCGTCGTTGACCGGCTTCGGCTGCGGGCCGACCTCGAGCAGGCGGTGACCGACGGCGACTTCGTGCTCGATTACCAGCCGATTGTGGCGCTCAACACTGGGCGCACTGTCGGGTTCGAGGCCCTCGTCCGATGGCGGCACCCGGTGCGTGGCCTTCTCTCGCCGGGGGCGTTTATCGAAGTCGCGGAAGAGAGCGGGCTCATCGTCCCGCTCGGCGCCTGGGTCCTGCGCCACGCCGTCGAGGCGGCCTCCGGTTGGCAGCGGTTGCGCCCCGATACGAATCCATATGTGAGCGTCAATGTGTCGGCCCGGCAGTTCCTCGCACC
The DNA here is from genome assembly GCA_045403155.1 of Micromonosporaceae bacterium. GTDB lineage: Bacteria > Actinomycetota > Actinomycetes > Mycobacteriales > Micromonosporaceae > JAXIPB01. The sequence goes on along the minus strand of JAXIPB010000288.1, from coordinate 26,624 downwards.
TGGCTTCGTCGAGCAGGTGCGCCGGGAGCTGGTGCGATCGGGTCTGCCGCCGTCGAGCCTAGTTCTCGAGATCACGGAGAGCCTTCTCGTCCGCGAAGGCGGCGTGGATGAGACCTTGAACACGTTGCGGGCCGATGGGATACGAGTCGCCATCGATGACTTCGGCACCGGATTCTCTTCGCTGAGCTATCTCCGCCGGCTGCCGGTGGACGTGCTCAAGCTGGACAAGTCCTTTGTAGACACCATTACGTCGTCTAGAGAACAGCACGCCATATTCACGGCCATCTGCCAGCTCGGCCAGGCGCTCGACCTCGACATCGTGGCCGAAGGCATCGAGCGACTCGAGGAACTGGACGTGGTCACGGGGGTCGGGTGCGGCTTCGGCCAGGGTTTCTTGTTGTCCCGTCCGCTGAGCTACGGTGGCGCGGTGCGCTGGCTGCAGGAGGACGTGTCGGCGCCGGTGGGAACAAGCCGGGCCAGCCATCGCTGACCACCCACAGCCCGGCAAGCACGGAGGAGGACGCCTTGCCGGTCGAGACACAAGGATTCACTCATCTCGATCCCAGGTTCCGACAGCTCGAGGAGATGCGGGCCCGAACAAGAATGTGGGACGCCATTATCGAGGACGTTCGGGGACGGGAGATCCGCGTCGGAGACGACTGGCTCGTCGACTGGGCGTCGTGTAACTACCTCGGCCTGGACCTCTCTCCTGATGTGATCGCCTCCGTCAGCGAGAACGTCGCCCGGTGGGGCACGCACCCTGGGTGGTCGCGCATGCTCGGCAGCCCTCGGCTCTACCCCGAGATCGAGGAGCGGCTCACCGAGCTGCTTGACGCGCCGGACACTCTGGTACTGCCGACGATCAGCCAGATCCACCTGGGGGTAATTCCGGCGCTCGTGGGACAGGGCACCGTCCTGATCGAGAGCCTTGCTCACAAGACTATTTACGACGGTTGTGCCCACGCCCGTGGCCGTGGCGCCACTCTCCGCAGGTTCCCGTCAGGTGATCTGCAGCAGCTCGAGGACCTGCTCCGGCAGGGCGGGCCGGGACCGCGCCTGGTGTGCATCGACGGCGTGAACAGCATGACCGGCAACCTGCCCGACCTGCCGACCTACGCGCGGTTGTGCCGGGAGTACGGCGCCGTACTCTACGTCGACGACGCCCACGGCTTCGGCGTCATCGGAGAACGGCGCCTGGACGAGACGTCGCCCTATGGCGCGCGTGGCAACGCGATCGTGCGTCACGCTGGCGAGACCTACGACAATGTGGTGCTCGTTGGTGGCTTCTCCAAGGCGTACTCCTCGCTGCTCGCCTTTCTCGCGTTGCCGACCGGGGTGAAGAACTACCTCAAGGTCGCGTCGCCGACGTACCTCTACTCCGGCCCGTCGCCCGTTGCGTCCCTTGCCAGCGTGCTGGCCGGCTTTGAGGTGAACGAGCGTCGGGGCGATCAGCTGCGCGCGGATCTTTATCGGATGTCCAAGCGCATCCTCGATCACGTACGGGCGCTCGGCGTGGTGACGCTCAACACAGACGACACTCCGATCATCGAGCTGCCGATCGCGTTGGACCGCGATCTGGTCGAGGTCTCACACGAGCTCTGGCGCCGCCGGGTCTTCGTGACGCTGGCGCCATACCCCGGCGTGCCCAAGGACAAGGTCGGGTTTCGAATCCAGGTCACCGCGGCGCACACCGACGAGCAGGTGGACCACCTTATCGGCGCGTTGACCGACCTCGCCGCCGACGGCACACTGCGGCCGGCGGGGGAGCACGTAACGGCGCAGCCGCACGCGCCGACCCAGCGGACCTTGGCACAGCTCGCCTCGTAGCGGCATCGCTCACGCGAGCGGGTCCTGGCTGGCTCAGACAGTCACGATGCGAATTCCTGTGGTTGCCGGCTCGTCTTGCTTGGCCTCGTACATGGCGCGGTCGGCGCGACGAATCAATACGTCGGCGTCAGCCTCGCCGGTTGCGACCGCGATCCCGATGCTTGCCCCGATGCTTACCTGCTCGCCGCGCAGCGGGATCGGACGCGACAGTGCGTCGGCGATCCTGGCGCAGATGGTGGTGACGACGGATGGTGCCTGATCGCGCAGCAGGATCAGGAATTCGTCACCACCGAACCGGCTCACCACGTCGCCGTGGCGCACGCATGCGCGCAGGCGCCCCGCGACCTCGGTAAGCAGCTCGTCACCCGCATCGTGGCCAAGGCGATCATTGACGTTCTTGAAGCCATCAAGGTCGCAGAAGAAGATCACACATTCCGAGGCGTGGGTCAATTCGTTGCTGAGCTGGTTCACGAATTCACGCCGGTTCGGCAGACCCGTCAGGTGGTCATGGCTGGCCTCGAACCGCAGCGCCTGCTCCGCCCGGTTCCGCGCCGCGGACAAGCGCCCGATCCGTACCATCACCAACGCGGCGATCGCCACACCGCTCACCGCGAGCAGGAGACCATCGACGTCGGCGCCAAACAGCATAAGGATGCCGACGACAACCGGCGTCGCGGCAACGGCGGTCCAGAGGAAGACCAGCCGGCCAACGGAGAGATCGTCCCGCTGCGGCATGGTCTGCGGTTGCGCGATCTGAGTCGCGCTCGGCTCCAACCCGAACAACCCGAGCGCGACAAACGCCCCCATGAACATCATCGAGGCCGCACCGCGGTGCAGTGGCGCCACCGCGTACACGATGTTGCCGATCAAGCCCAATCCCAGCGCGGCCATCAGCAGCCATAGCGCCGGCACCGGTCGCGCCGTGATCTGCAGCAGTCGTCCCAGTGCGCCAAGAACCCCGCAGAGCGCGAGGACAACAACGAACAGGTTCACCTGCTGCGCACGCAGGTGATACGGGTTGACAAGGTGGGGCGCCACGACCACCCATAGCAATGCACCGAGCGCGAGCGCCACGATGGTCGTGTCGATGATGCTGTCGAGGCTGTTACTTCCATAGCGGAGAACTTGTGTTAGGGCGGCCACGAGCACGAGCGCGTTGCCGACGGCGTCGAACACGGTGCTCGCGGTGAACGCGGCCGAGCCGGGAAGAAGCCGCAGGAAAATACCTAGGTTGATCAGAATCAGGGCGGCGAGGAGCACCTGCCACGGGCGTCGTCGCGACGGCGGGATCGCACGGAGGCCGACCACCACGGCGGGTATGGTGCTGGCCGACACGACGAGGAAGTCGATGTGACGCGCCAACGCCGGCAGCATTGGATACAGCGCGATCAGCACAAGGGTGCCGATCAGGTACGCGTAGCGCACCCCACGTCCGGGAGCCTCAGACGTCGGCCGCCTACCAGTCATCATGTCCGCCTTCGGTGATGCCAGGCGATCTCGCAGTTCCGACTCCCGATCGTATGACCACCGCGGTTGACACCGACGCGGACCATGCGGTCTTCGAGACGAGGAATGCGACTCAGTGTCCGGTTAGTCCCGTGGCTCTCCCCTCGCCAGGTCCGTTACAACGCGCGGAGTATGTCCTCAACGCGGGCCTTGGCGTCGCCAAAGAGCATGTGGCTGTTGTCGCGGAAGAACAAGGGATTCTGCACGCCCGCATATCCGGCAGCCATGGAGCGTTTGAAGATGACAACCTGTGTGGACTCCCACACCCGCAGCACGGGCATGCCGGCGATCAGGCTCGTGGGGTCGTCCTCGGCCGCGGGGTTGACCGTGTCATTGGCGCCGATGACCAGGACGACCGAAGTGCGGGCGAAGTCGTCGTTGATGTCGTCCATCTCGAGGACGATGTCGTACGGGATCTTCGCCTCGGCGAGCAGCACGTTCATGTGGCCGGGCAGCCGGCCGGCGACGGGATGGATGCCGAAGCGAACGTCAACGCCGCGCTCCGTCAGTCGACGGGTGAGGTCGGCGACCGGGTACTGAGCCTGTGCCACGGCCATGCCGTACCCCGGGGTGATGATGACCGACGTGGCGTCGAGAAGTAGCTTCGCGGTTTCGGCCGCGGTGATCTCGCGGTACTCGCCGTAGTCGGCGTCGCTGCTGGTGGCCGTGGTCACGCCGAACCCCCCCGCGATGACGGAGATGAACGACCGGTTCATGGCCTTGCACATGACGTGGGACAGGTACGCACCGGACGATCCGACCAGGGCGCCGGTGATGATCAGCAGGTTGTTGTCTAGAAGGAACCCGGACGCGGCGGCCGCCCAGCCCGAATAGCTGTTGAGCATCGACACGACGACGGGCATGTCGCCACCGCCGATCGACGCGACCAGGTGCACGCCGAGCAGCAGCGCGATTGCCGTCATCGCGGCCAGCAGCCGAACGTCGGGCCGCATAACAAACAGGACAGTGAGCACCACGAACGCCGCGAGAGCGCCGAGGTTGAGGGCGTTGCGAGCGGGCAGCATCAGCGGGTTCGACCGGATCCGGCCCGATAGCTTCAGATAGGCGATGACCGAACCGGTGAATGTGACCGCGCCGATGAACACGCCGATGAAGACCTCGGCGTGGTGAATGGAGAGCAGCGCCGACGCGCTGGCCTCCGCGTCGAGATAGCTGTTCCATCCGACGAAGACCGCGGCGAGACCGACGAAGCTGTGCAGGATCGCGATCAGCTCCGGCATCGCGGTCATCTCGACCACACGGGCCCGCCACAGCCCGATTGCGGCGCCTACGACGAGCGCGGATGCGAGCAGGGTGGCGCCGATCGCGTCGATCGACCCGGACGCTAGCCCCACCGTGGCGGCAAGCGCGATGGCCATACCGACGATGCCGGAGATAATGCCGGACTTCGCGGTCTCGTGCTTCGAGAGCATGGCGAGGCTCATGATGAACAGCAAACCGGCGACGATGTACGCGGCCTGGGCGGCGGTGGTGGCGGTCAAATGTCAGCCCCTCGTGAACATGCCGAGCATGCGTCGCGTCACCGCGAAGCCGCCGAAGATGTTGATGGTCGCGAGCAGGATGGCGCCGAAGGACAGGACCGTGACCACGATGTTCCCCTGGCCGATTTGCAGCAGCGCGCCAACTATGATGATCCCGGAGATGGCGTTCGTCACTGACATGAGCGGCGTGTGCAGGGCATGGTGCACCTTGCCGATGACGTAATAGCCGATGACGACCGCGAGCACGAAGACGGAGACGTTGCTGGTGAGCTGATTCGGGGCGTACGCCGTCAGCAAGAACAGCGTCGCGATGCCGAGCCCGATCAGCGTGTACACCCGGCCGGGCCGTGTTGGCCGCTTCTCCGGTCGAGGTGCGCGGATGGCGACTGTGCGTGCCGGGGGAGTGGCCGAGACCGGCACCGGGGGCGGCGGCCACATCTTCTCCCCATTGTGTACGACTGCGATTGAGCGCTGGACGACGTCGTCGAGGTCGAGTACGAGTTCGCCGTCCTTGGCCGGAGTCAACAGCTTCATCAGGTTCACCAGGTTGGTGGCGTACAGCTGTGAGGCTTGAGCGGGGAGCCGCGCGGCCAGGTCGGTGTACCCGATGATGGTCACGCCGTTGTCGGTGGTGACGACCTCGCCGGCCCGAGACCCCTCGACGTTGCCGCCCTGCTGTGCGGCCATGTCGATAATGACGCTTCCCGGCTTCATGCTCGCGACCTCATCGGCGGTGAACAACCTCGGCGCCGGCCGTCCGGGAATCAACGCGGTGGTTATGACGATGTCGACGTCTCGAGCCTGCTCGGCGTAGATCTCCGCGGCCCGTCGGTTGTACGCCTCGGACGTCGCCTTGGCGTAGCCGTCGGTGCTCGCCTCCTGCTCGACGTCCACGGCGAGGAACTCGCCGCCAACGGAGCGAACCTGGTCTGCGACCTCCGGGCGCGGATCGGTGGCGCGCACGATCGCACCGAGACGGGCGGCCGCGCCGATCGCGGCCAGGCCGGCCACGCCGGCGCCGGCAACGAGCACCTTCGCCGGCGGCACCGTGCCGGCCGCGGTGACCTGGCCCGTGAAGAACCGCCCGAAGGCGTGCGCTGCCTCGATCACGGCGCGGTAGCCGGCGATGTTGGCCATCGAGCTCAAGACATCCAGCGACTGGGCGCGGGAGATCCGCGGGACCGCGTCCATGGCGAGGACCGTGATGGGCCGAGCGGCCAAGGCGTCGACGAGCTCAGGGTTGAGCCCTGGGCTTATCAAGCTGATCAGCGTGACGGAGTCGCGCAGAAGGTCGAGCTCGTCGGCGGCCGGCGGGTTGACCTTCAGGACGATGTCAGCCGCCCACGCGTCGCCGATTTGTGCACCCGCCTTGACGTAGGCGTCATCTGTAAAGCTCGATCTCGCTCCGGCGTCAGATGCGACGACGACGTCGTAGCCGAGGCTCACCAGCTGGGACACCGTGGCCGGGGTAGCTGCCACGCGGGTCTCCCCATCTTGGGACTCGGCGGGGACTCCGATGCGCAAAGGCACTCTCCGTTCGTTGACCATGGCCGGACCGCTGCGACCTTAACACCCGGTTGGTCGCCCGGGCGGACGCTCCTACGAGTCCGGCCGTGCGTTTCGTTGACGGCCGCGGTGTCCGGAATAGGCCTTTCGTAGGTAGATATTGCTATTTCGGCGAGGCCGAGACTCCCGCCAGAACTACCGGAGTGGCCTGACCGCTCCAGGTCCCGGTAAGGACGGCATGCTCGCCGAGCTGCGCACCACCAGTGCCGTCGAGCACGCGCACCACGGCCAGCTCGACGGAATCGGTGGTCACGAGCGTAGGGTCGCCGTTCCCAACGCGGGTGACTGACGTAATGGATGGCCGGTCGGCGTCTTCGGTCCCGCTGCCACGTACGGTCATGGTCGGGTCCCGGCGTTCCTGCCGACCGCCGATGTCCGCGAATTCCTCCGCCCCGCCTGCGCCAGTGACGATGGTCGACGCCAGAACGCTGGCGTACACGGGGTCGCCGCAGCCGTCGTAGATCCATCGCGGGCCAAGGACGGAGTGATCGCTTGTGCCAACCAACCACGCGTCATGCCCGTCGAGCGGGGCGCCGCGGTAGGTCAGCGGAACCTGGTGCAGCGGCCCATCGCCGGCCTGGATGAGGAGCGTCTCGATCCCGACTTCACCGGCCGGATCGTCGAGTCGAAACCCCGCCACGCGGGTCAACACGGGCGCCTTCGGCCCGCGGTACCAGGCACGGGTGGGCAACCATGGCGTCAGGAGCTCGAGCTTGCTGGGACGAAGATCGGCTTTCGGGTAGAGGATTGCCATGAGCGCATGCTAGTACGGCAGCCCGGTTTCGGGACGTAGATCAGCGTCGATGTTTGCAACGGTGAGGTTCGGCTGACCGACGCTCGTCCGTTCGCGGTTGGTAAACCGAGCGGCCGCTACAGGCCAGCCGCGGCGCGAGCACGGTAGTTGCGGGTCTTGATGCGGTTGCCGCACCCGCTGGTGGAACACCAACGGCCGGTACGGGGCTTGCAGTGGTCGTAGAATACCCAGCGGCAGTCAGGCGCCGAGCACATCTTGACTCGCGCGAACCCACCCTGTGCCGCGGCGATGACGGCCTCGGCCAGGATCTGGCCTAGCGCGCGCCGAACGCCGGTCCCCGCCGGCCGCAGGCCCAGTTGGCCGTCGTTGTCGAGGTTTGCGAGGAGCGGTAGCCGGTTGGCGAGCCCAGCGAAGCCCGTGGCAATCTCGGCGTCGACGCTCCCCTCGAGCTGAGCGCGGGCGGCAGCGCGAAGTGCGCTGCGCAGCTCAAGAGCCAGACCGAGCTCGGCCACATCGGCCTGATCGCCAGGCGGCACGAGCCGACGGCGGGCCAACCAGCGGGCGAGTGCCTGTGGATCAACGAACGCCTCGAAGCGCGAGTAGTCGCCGAAGGTGCGTTCGTCGAGCGTGTTTGCAAAGTCGTACAGCAGAGCGAGATCAGCAGGTACCCGGTCCTGGCCGGCCCAGCCACGCAGCGCCCATGCCCGCCCTCGATCTAGCGACTCCATAAAACAAGTTTACCGGTTGCGCTCCGACGCGACGCCATTTAACGTGTTAACTAGTGTCGAGTCTCGAGCGAGATCGCAGCGTTGCAGGTCGATCTCGCGACACGCCGAGAGATGAGGAGGAACGAGATGGTGCCGTTCACAATCGCCGTGGCGGATGAGGTCCTCGAGGATCTACGAAATCGGATCCAGGCAACCCGATGGCCCGCCGAGATGCCCGAGGCTGGGTGGGCGTATGGCATCGATATGGACGTGCTGCGCGACCTGGTCGAGTATTGGGGCAAGGAGTACGACTGGCGTCGACACGAGCGCCGACTCAACGCACTCGGCCACTACCGGACCGACCTCGATGGGCTTGGCATCCATTTCGTCCACGAGCGTGGGCGCGGACCGGATCCCTTCCCGCTTGTGCTGACCCATGGCTGGCCCAGTTCCTTCGTGGAGATGGAGAAGCTGATCCCACTCCTGACCCAGCCCGACGATCCGGCCGACGCGTTCGACGTGGTGGTTCCCTCTTTGCCGGGGTACGGCTTCTCCGATCCGCCTGGTCCTGGGGAGGCAGTGGGCTCACGAACGGCCGCCCGCTGGGCCACGTTGATGCGTGACGTGCTGGGCTATCCGCGGTTCGGTGCGGTAGGCGCCGACGTGGGCGCTGGCGTAACGGTCCGCCTTGGCATGAACCATACGGACGGCGTCGTCGGCATCCACCTCGACCCCGACGGCGTAACCTCGCCCGCCGACCTCGACAAGCAGTCGCTTTCCCCAGAGGAGCGGGCGTACGTTGAGGCGGAAGGCAGGTGGGAGGCGGAGGAGGGGGGCTATGCGCACCTGCAGGGCACCCGACCACGCACCGTCGCCTTTGGACTGAATGACTCGCCGGCTGGGCTGGCTGCGTACATTGTGGAGAAGTACCGTGCGTGGAGCGACTGCGGCGGCGATGTCTACCGCCGCTTCACGCACGACGAACTGCTCACCACCGTCACGCTCTATTGGGTGACCGGCAGCATAGGATCCTCGTTCCTGCCGTATTACGACTATCGGCATCGGGCGTCGCCGCAGCCAGCGGTACAGGTGCAGGTGCCGGTGGCCGTGGCGCTGTGGCGCGAGCCTGAGCTGTCGTTACCGCCGAGGCAGTACGCCGAACGTACCCTCCACATCACCCGATGGACGCACATGCCGCGCGGTGGGCACTTCGCTGCGAGCGAGGAGCCTGGGTTGCTGGCGGACGACATTCGCGAGTTCTTCCGCCCACTGCGATAAGACCGCGTCCTCCGGTCGATCTAGGTGTGTCACCGTCCCGTTGGGTGTCAGCGTCCGTCGATCTGGGCGCGTCACAGCCCGTCGATCTGGGCGCGTCACGGCCCGTCGATCTAGGGCTTAGAGGGGTGGTTTGATCTCTGAGCACCCCTCTAAGCCCTGGGTGTACCGAGGCCAGCCCCCGATCAGCCGAGTGTTACCAACTTCACGAGCCACGCTTTCGACCTGTTGGCGTTGTGCCGCTGGTTGTCCGCCGATGGTCTGAGCATCGAGGACATCTCCACGGACGTACTGCTGCGGGCCCTCAACAACCCCCACAAGCGCCCGCCCGGACCCGCAACCGACACAACCGGGCCACCCCACCATGATCATCCAGGTGACCGGCCACCCACAGACCCAAATTCGCTTATTTGAGGGCTAGTTGCCATCGGCGCTCGGCTGCGGTGAGCTACTCGATGACGACGACGACCTTTCCCTTGGCGTGCCCTTCGCCGAGATACCGCAGCGCCTCGGGAACCTCACTCAATTGGTACCGGCGATCGATGACCGTCCTGATCTTTCCCTCTTGGCAGAGCTCGACGATCGGCGCCAGGTGCTGCGCGCCGAGTCGAACGACCAACAGGCCTATCGCTTTGTCCGCTGCTCTTCCGGCCAAAGGCCCAATCAGCAGAACCTGGAGGAGGGTAGCCACGGATCCGCCAACATACAGATAGCGTCCGCCGCGCCTCAGCGAGCGTTTGTACGCGAACGCAGAACGATATGCGGCCAGATCAAGAATCAGGTCGTACGTTCGCCCATTCCGGGTGAAGTCTTCCCGCGCGTAGTCGATGACATGGTCGGCGCCGAGTGCGCGCATGAACTCCAACTTCTCTGCGTTGTCCACCCCGGTGACGTCGGCCCCGCGCAGCTTGGCGAGCTGTATGGCGTACATGCCCGAACCGCCACCGGCGCCGTTGATTAACACCTTCTGCCCGGGCTGGACGCGTCCGCGGTCCTGTATTCCCTGTAGCGCGATGGCCCCCGCTTGGGGGAGGGCCGCGGCCTCCTCGTACGTCATGCCGGCGGGCATCCGTGCCAGGGTGCCCTCGGGCACGCACACGTACTCCGCGAACCCGCCCATGTGACTGAGTACGTCCGCGAACACGTCGTCGCCCGGTTGGAAGAGCGTCGTAGCGCGACCGGCCGCCTCGACCCTTCCCGCGATGTCCGACCCGAGCACGTGCTTTCGGGGTCGGAACGGGCCTGCGACGCGGGAATACAGCGGTTTCCCCCGAAGCCCTTCCCAGTCGGACCTGTTGAGGGACACCGCGCGTACCTTGACCAGGACCTCGTCGTCCTTGGGCGCGGGCTTGGCCACGTCCGTCAGTCGAAGCACGTCGGGCGACCCGTACTGTGTGTAGACAACGGCCTTCATGGGCCTCCTTCTCTACCACAGCCTATGGCGCGCCGTTCGGCGGCGACATCCCGCGACGCCGCGAACGCCCGGTACGACCGTCAGCTGGGGAGGAGGAAGCGGCCGGCCTTCGGCTGCCAGTCAGCAGGAGGGTCCTCCCCGCCGCGGCCGTCCACCGCCTCGCGGATCAGGTCGGCGTGCCCGGTGTGCCGGCCATACTCCTCGATGAGATCGCAGAGAAGCCGGCGCAGGTTTGCCCGGCGACCATCGGGCCAGGAGACGTGGATGAGCTGGTCGAGGCCGCCGTCGGCCAAGGCGGCATTGAGCCTCGCGCGGGATCGTTCAACGGCGTCGTCCCAGAGCGCGTAGAGCTGTTCGGGGGTGTCGTTGGCGGCGGAGCTGAACTCCCAGTCGTTATCGCCGTCCCAGCCGTTGTCGTCCCACGGGGCGCCGAGCGGCTGCCCGCTCAGCTTGGTGACGAAGGCGTAGTCCTCTTGGGCGGCGAGATGCTTGAGCAGGCCGCCGAGGGTCAACGTCGAGGCGGTGGCGCGCATCCGCAGCCCGGCGGCGTCGAGGTCATCGGCCTTCCAGCGGAACGTCGTGCGTAGGCGCTCGAGTGCACCGACGAGGTGCGCGGCCTCGTTGTCGGCGATGGGTGGCTCCCATGGAGGGTCACTCTTGGTCATGGCACCACCGTAGAGCTCAAAGCGGACGTTCTGCGTCCGGAAGCCCGTTGACTACGCTGGATTCATGAGCAGAGGGCATGGACGGATGCAACGGATCATTCTTCAGTCCGTCAGCGACACGCGTTACGGCTGCACGATCTCCCAGTTGGCGTACCTGACCTACGGCATCGACCGTAACCACGACGGGCCAACCGAGGCGCAGATCGCGGCGGTGCGCCGTGCCGTGAGCCGCCTGCTCCAAGAGGAGCGTGTGATCGAGCGGGTCATGTTCGGCACTGACCGATACATCCTCCCCGCCAACCCTCCTGTGTCGCGACCGAAGCAGCGACGGTCGACGACCAGCACCGGCCTCGCGATCCAGCAGACTATGCAATGCCTCGACTGCGACATCCGATGGGTGAGCGAGGAGGGTGCGCCGCATAGGCTCTGTTGGTCGTGTGGCGAACCGGGCAAGCCCGCCAGGGCCTACGCCCGCAAGAGGGTCACCAGCGTGTGATCAGCCGGTCGAGGCACCGAGGCCGCTGGCCTCGATCCGATCGATCCAGTCGCTGACCAGCGTGTCATTCAGCGCCTGCAGTTCGATGGAAAGGCCATGCCCACCCCGATCCAGAACAGCGAAGGTTGTGCGTGGCCACTGCCCGAATGCCCGCCACTGATCGTTGAAACCAAGGATCGAGTCCTGACGCCCAACAACCACCAGAGATGGGCGCTCAAGTCGCCCGCCGGACGGCACGATCGGAAACGACCCCTCATACCGCGACTCGATCCGGGCGACCACATCGCCGTCCGCGATCTCGAGCGCATCCTCGATCTCGTCGCGGGTGCGATCCACGATTTCAGCCGTCACGATCACGGCCATCTCCTCCACGACCGCGGAACCGATGAGCCCGTCCTCGCGGAACAGCACCTCGCGAACCGCCAGCTCGCGCTTTCCGTGGGGCAACACCATCGGCACGATGAGCGCCATCCCGGACACGCGCTCAGGCTCAGCGGCTGCCAGCCCCGCCGCGACATATCCGCCGAACGAGCAGCCGCCGACCGCATACGGACCAGAGACTAGCGCGTTCACCGCCGCGTGGGTGATCCGGAAGACGTCGTCGGTCGAACCGATCCAGTCAGGGGCCGTCGTCTTGCCCATCCCCGGGAAGTCGGGATAGATCCGGCGCCACCGGGGTCGCGCGGCAAAGGACGGCTCGAACGCCGCCACACAGGAGCGATGGTCAAGGGGAAATCCATGCAGCAGTACCGCGGTTCGGTCGGCCTCGCCCGCAGGAGCGCCGTGCTCGATGAAGTGGACGTCGACTCCTGACACATTGACGTACGGCATGGTGGCGAGTCTATGGCCGCACAGCTGTCTTCGGCTGCCACCGATCGCTATGATCCGTGCGCTGCCAAGGAGTCCAGGTCCCGCTCGGCGTAGAGCCGGTGCTCCCACTCCTCGTTGAGGATGGTCAGCAGGCACTCGCGGACCGGGTAGCTGCGGGACTCCGGCCACCCGGGAGACTCAACGGGTTCGGTGTGGTCGTCGAGCGACTCGTCGGTGAGGCCGCCGATGACCTCGCGCACGGTGGACATCCGGTCCCGGCGCAGGTCGACCGCCACATCAAGGGACGGCCGTACGTCGCGGTCGCGAGGTATGCCGGGGGTGTCCGCCATCTCGTCCCACGGCAGGTCCAGTGGATCCCACGGCGACGGGTCGCCGAGCATCGCTCGCCTGATCCAGGCGTCGGTAGCGAACACCAGGTGCCGCAACGTCTCGATGAACGACCACTCGCCGCCGACGGACGCGTGCAGCAAATCGGGGTCCAAGCGTCGGGCGCGCTCAACCGTGCCGCTCCACAGCCGCTCGAGAATGTCCCAAGCTTCGCGGAAGCCGGCGGGGTCGGTCGGGCGCATCTTCGCCCGGTCGGGGTAGCGCCGGTCGAGTTCGTCGTTCACCAGCCGGCTGACCTCGACTCCATTGATCGTCAGCCTCCCGATTTCGCCGTGGATGTCGACGTCGACCAACGCGACCCCCCGCATCACGACGCGGCGCATGTCCACGTTGCGGAACCGCGTGTCGACCAGGTCGAGGGAGCGGAACTCCACGTCGCTCAGGTCGCTTCGCTCGAACCGGGAGCCATCGAGATTCACGCGCTCGAACCGCGAACCCCTGAGATCCTCACCGATGAAGTCAGCCATGCCGCGACACTAACGGCACGAGCCGGCCGCCGCACATTCGCGACGTTGGCTGGGCGGTACCGTACGCCCATGCACCGTGATCGACGGCCGATCCTCATCGCGGGAGCGACCGCGGTTGCCTCATGCGGCCTGCTGGCACTGGCGATGTGGCGCGGCTGGCTCGGCGTTGACGTCGGACGCGGCGCGAACTTCTGTGAAATGCCACGGCAATGGGTCGTCCGGCAGCCGGCCAACACCTTCAGCAACGTTGGCTTCGTCGCTGCCGGACTGCTGATCGCGTGGCACGCCGGCGTCCGGCAGGACAACGCCACCAGCCTATCGATACACCGCCATCTGGCTATCGCCATGGCCTGCCTCGTGGTCCTGCTTGGACCCGGCAGCGCGGCCATGCATGCCACGCAGTCCGCCACCGGCGGGGACATCGACATGTTGAGCATGTACCTTGTCGCCTCGTTCGCAGCCGCGTACGCCATCATGAGGTGGCTTCGCCGCGGCATTTGGCTCCTTGCGGCGACGTTCGTTGCCGGGGTCACGTTCTGCGAGCTTGTCGGCTTGTGGGGCGTTGACGTCCCAGTGGTGATGTACTCGGGCAACGCGGCGTTTGCGCTCCTGCTCGCGGGCGCGATCGCACTCGAGGTGCTGATCATGCGCCGGAGGGAGGTCCGCGCGCGGCGCGTCTATGCATTCGCCTCGCTGGGATCGATCCTGATCGCCTTCGCCATCTGGAATGCCAGCAAGACGTGGCTGTGCGACCCTCACTCCTTCATCCAGGGTCACGCGGTCTGGCACGTCCTGGGCGCAGTGTCCGCATACTTCCTCTACCGGTACTACGCCAGCGAAGAGGTTACGTTCGTCGATCGCTGTCGGTGGCACGGTTACCCTGCCCGTATGCCGGAGGCGGTGGCAGGGAGCGACCTCGATGGTTGACGCGGACGATGTCCGTCAACTGGCACTGGCCCTGCCTCACGTCACGGAGATCGACAGCGACGGCTTCGACTTCCGGGTCGGCGACAATGGTTTCGTCTGGTCGTACCCCGAGCGTAGGCCGGGCAAGCCGCGCCTCATCCGGACCGACATCGCGGTGCTGTATGTCGGAGACGAAGCAGAGAAGCAGGCTCTGCTGCTCGGCGAGCCCGAGGTCTTCTTCACCACGCCCGCCTACGACGGGTTGCCGCTGGTCTTACTTCGGCTGGCGCAGGTGGACATGGATCGCCTGAGGGAGCTTGTCACCGACGCTTGGCGGATGCGCGCCCCGAAGGCACTCGCCCGCGACCTCGACGACGGCTTCGATCCGGAGGTTGAGTATACTCAGTAGGAAGACCTGGATCGTCGGCGTAGTCCCGTCCTATGCTCGCCGTATGCGGCCCGAAGATCCCGAGGGCATGCCGTCGGTCATCCCGTCCCTTCCGTACATTCGCAGCCGGGACGGCGGCGAACAGCGGGCGACCTTCTTCGAGCTCTTCTTCGATCTCGTCTACGTCTTCGCGGTGACCCAGCTGTCGCATCACCTGCTGGGCGACCTGAGTTGGGCAGGCGCGGCAGAGGCCGCCTTCATGATGGTCGCGGTCTATTGGGCATGGAACTACACGACCTGGATGGCCAACTGGTTCGACCCTGACACGGTGCCGGTTCGACTCATCCTTGTCTATGTGATGCTGTGCAGCCTCCTGATGTCAGTGGCGATCCCGGCCGGGTTTTCCGATCGTGGCCTGCTCTTCGCGGCCAGCTACGCGGCGATGCAGATAGGCCGCAACGCCTTCGTCGTGGCGATGACGCCACGCGGGCGGTTCAATCAGAACTTCCGGCAGATCCTCGTCTGGAGCGTGCTTTCGGCTCCGCTGTGGCTAGCCGGGGGGCTCGTGTCCGGCGGGCCGCGATGGCTGCTGTGGCTCCCCGCACTAACGCTCGACCTCGTCGCTCCGCTGGCCCGCTATTGGGTCCCGCGTGCCGGCCCGACGCCGATGAGCCAATGGGAGGTTGACGGCCGCCACTTCGCCGAACGATTCCAGCTCTTCGTGATCATCGCGCTCGGCGAGAACGTTGTGCTGGCCGGGGTCACGGCCTCTGAAACTGGACTCAGCGGCCCGGTTCTTGTGGCGCTCGGTGTCGCCTTGCTGACCTCGACCGCGCTGTGGTGGTTGTACTTCGGGCAGTTCGCCGGATCCGCGGCCCGGCTGATCACCCGCACCGCGACGGATCAGTCCGGCCGGATCGGGCGCGACGTCTACACCTACCTGCACCTGCCGATCGTCGCGGGCATCGTGCTCACCGCGGTCGGCATTGAGATCATCATCGCGCACCCGGGCGACGAGCTGCACACCTCGGGGGCCTTGGTGACGCTGGGCGGCCCGGCCATCTATCTGCTCGGAATCATCGGTAGCACGGCCCGGATCGGCCGCGAGCAGAGTTGGTTGCGAACGGTCGTCGTCGCTCTGCTGCTCGCGGCGATACTCCCGGCTGCTCACGCGAGCGGCCTGCTCGTGCTGACCCTCGTCACCGTCCTGCTCGTTGCCCTCGCCGCGGCTGAACAGATCCGGGCACCGGCATCAGACGCCGCCGCGTGATGCGATCCCAGTCTTAGCACCGCGGCGAGTTGTGCGGCGCACGTGTTCGGCACCCTTCAGGAGAGCACGACGGCCAGGGTAAGCGCGATGAAGATGACGCTCTGCGCCGAGTGGGCGATGATGCCCATCCACGCGCTTCGCAGGCGGGTGGTGGCGTACGCGGCGGCCGCCCCACGGATGGCAGCACCGGGGATCGACCACGGCTGGTGTAGGTGGTAGAGGCCGAAGAGCACGCCGTTGACGAGCCAATCGGCTTTGCCGAAGGCGCCTCGCATGCGCGGCAGTAACAGTCCACGGAAGAGCAGCTCTTCGCCGAGTACGGTGTTGAACACCGCCATCGCCACGATCAGGGCGAGCAGACCCCAGTTGCCGCGCACCATTGACTGGCCCGGTTCCGAGCCGAGGAATGCGCCGAAGTCACGCGCTGCCGGTGCGGCGGGACTGATGGGCACGAACTCGACCACTCCGAAGAAGGCGACGAGGGCGAGCGCCCACAACCACATACGGCCACCGCGCCGACCCGTGGCGCTTGTTGGTGGGTTCAGCCAGAGCGCGTCACGGATCGCCGTCCAGCGCAGGCTGCGCTGCTCGTAGGCCACCAGGCCGACGACCAGGAGGAACTGCCAGATCAATCCGGCGGTGAAGGCGGCGATCAACGGCTTGGCCAACGCCACGGCGTCGGCGTGGGTGCCGGCCAGGCGTGGCGCGACGAGCCACGCCGCGACTCCCATCGGGGCGGCGGCGGCCGCCCAGATGGCAAGCACAGTGGTTCGGGAGTACTGGCGCAGGCGCTGCGGCGCCATAGTCGGGGCGAGCGTGGTCATGTCGGGCTCCCAGGGTCAGCGGAACGAGTCGGTCGGATGCGACGGCCAGCGCACGGCAGTCGCGGACGGAACGCTAAGGCGGTTGCGGGGCTTGCGTCGTCCCCCAGCGGAGGTCAATCGCCGTACCTTCGCGGAGGTGGGGGTGGCGAGCGGTCACACTCCGCGACGCAGTCAGACCTCGGAGCAGGGGCGCCGACCACCCCGCAGGGGTACTCGGGTGCACCCCGGTGGTAGGAGGCGCGACACCTGGGATGCGACTACCGTCGGCTGCACCTGCGTTGACGGAAGGGAGGCGGCCCTGTGAGCGGGTTCGAGTGGTGGCAGGCGGCGCGCACCCGATGGCGTCGACTGCCTCGTGTGGCCATCGACGTCGCACTCGGTGCCATCTTCCTGGCCGCGATGCTGATCGAGCGGATCGGGACCGCGGCTACCATCGGGGCGCGGATGCCGGTCGCGGTTGCGCTGAGCGTGGTGATCGCCGGCGGGTTGACAATGCGGCGTCGTGCGCCGTTGGGGGCCTATCTGCTCGGGTCGGCGGCGCTCACGACCGAGACCCTGATAGTCGCGCCCAGCGCGGTCTCACCGTACGCGAATCTCGTCGGGGTCTACTCGCTGGGCCTTTTCGCCACCGGGAGGCGGGTCTGGTTGGGACCGCCTCTCGTGGCGGTGGGAATCGGCGCGTACTTCATCGCGCTCGGCGGCACGTCGCTGGCGACACCGGCTGGCGTGATGTTCTCGTGGCTCCTGGCCTGGACGCTCGGCTACAGCACGGCGCGGCGACGCGAGGAGCAGCAGGTTTCCCAGGCCCTGCTGCGTCGTCAGGCCATCGCCGAGGAACGGACCCGGATCGCCCGTGAACTGCATGACCTCGTCGGGCACACGATCAACCTGATGCTGGTTCAGGTCGGCGCGGCTCGACGGTTGCTCAATCGCGACGTGGCGCAGTCCGGACAGCTTCTGTCTGCTGTGGAGAGTACGGGTCGAGATGCGCTCGGCGAGCTCGACCGGACACTGGGCATCTTGCGTCAAGGCGAGCCCACCACCGCCGACGAGCCGGGCCTGCCGAGCCTGCCCGACCTGATCCGGCGGATGGGCCACGTCGGCTTCGACGTCGCACTCGAAGTGGACGACGCGGCAGCACAGATCCCCCGCAGCGTGAGTCTCTCCGCCTATCGGATCATCCAGGAGGCTCTCACCAACGCGCTCAAACATGGACAGGCCACGGCCGCCTGGGTCGTCGTGCATCACGGTGATGGCGCCCTCGCTCTGGAGGTGTGTGACGACGGGCATGGCGTCGCCGACGGGTACCGGCCCGGCCGCGGCCTGCTGGGCATCGTTGAACGCGCGGCGCTCTTCGGCGGCAGCGTCGAACACGGAGGCGGTGACGGGGGCGGCTTCCGGCTACGGGCGGTGCTCCCGCTGCCATGACCGTCCGCGTGCTGATCGCGGACGACGACGCCCTCCTGCGAGCCGGTGTCGCGGTCGTGCTTGATACCGCAGCCGGAGTGGAGGTCGCGGGACAAGCCGCCGACGGACTGCATGCGGTCGAGCTGTGCCAGTCCCTGACCCCGGACGTGGTCCTCATGGACGTACGCATGCCGGGCATCGACGGCATCGAGGCGACCCGCCGCATCGTTGGGGCCGGGTTGTCGGCGCGGGTATTGGTGCTGACGACGTTTCATCACGACGAGTACGTTTGGGGAGCTCTTCGGGCGGGCGCGAGCGGGTTCCTGCTGAAACGCGCCTCGCCCGAACGCCTCATCGATGCGGTGCAGACCGTGGCCGCCGGTGACGCCCTGCTCGATCCAGCCGTCACGCGGGACTTGATCCGCCAGTTCGTCCGGGGCACGACGGACGTCGGCGCTCAGTCTCCCGAGGCGGTTCGGGTGCTCGCTGAACTGACCGACCGGGAGACACAGGTCCTGCGTCTCGTTGCCGAGGGCCGCACGAACGCCGAACTCGCGGCCGTCTTGATGATCGCCGAGTCAACCGCGAAGACCCACGTGAAGCGCATCCTGGCCAAGGTTGGCGCCCGCGATCGCGCTCAGGCCGTAGTGATCGCGTACCAGGGTGGCTTGATGAACTCGTGACGGCAGAAGCGTCGTCGATGGCGGCGTGACCGCGACCGACCGTCCTAAATGGTCTCCGCAGTGACCGTATTGCCCCGCCGCGCGGCGGCGGTTGGTTTAGTGGCATGGTGCGCCTTCGCGCCCGCGCGTTTGAGCCGTGCGATCTCGCGCAGGGCCCGGCGCTCGGCGTGGGCCACCCGGCGCGCCTCGCGGGACGCCCGGCGCGCCTCGCGCCACGTCCGGCTCGACTCGGCGTCGGCGCGGAACTCGAGCTGGCGAAGCCTTGCCAGGTCGCTCTGCACCTGCCATGGGATGCTGGTCATCTTGGACTCTCCTTCTGGAACTCAGTGGCGTACGACTGTCAGCGTCGGCGACAGGGCTTCGAGAAGCTCGGAGTAGGCGTGGAGAACGTCTGGAGAACGGATGAAGGGATGAGATCCCGCGGCGGCCTAGAGGTCGTGCGCCGCGAGGATGTCCGCAATGGACAGATCGCGACCGCGCACCAGCGCGCCGTCGAACGAGGCGGCGTCGAGGAGTGGACGCACCACGCGCTCGCGGATGATCGTGTGGTGGATGAAGTTGGCTGTGTCATGGAACAGACCGCCACCGCTCGCTCCGACCAGCTCGGCGGCGAGCACCGGCTCGTCCCGGCAGGCGGCCGCGTAGGCGAGCGCGAGAACACAGTCGAGGTCGGCCCGGCGCCCCTCTGACTCGGCGCGCAGTCGGGTCTGGCGGAGGTACGGCATGAAGGCAGACCCGTCGGCGATCCTCGCCAGCGTATCGCTGTACATCGTCAGCCAGTTCCCGCGCAGACCGCTGTGGAGGATGTTCTCGTGCTGCCGGTCCATCCATCGACGCATTGCCGCCGCGTCCCGGTCGACGAGCGTGCACACAAAAGCGGCCCAAATGCAGATGTAGCGGTCGTAACCGTGGGACTCCGGCGTTGTCAGCTCGTCGATCTCAGCTTCAAGTCCGACCCGGTCACCCGCCGACAGCTGAGCCACGACACGGAACCCGCGGGCTAGCCGTTCCAGTCCGGGTTCGTCCAAGGCGCGGGCCTGATCTCGAGCGGCCTCAAGACCGGCCGCCGCCCGCCCGGGTTCGATCATCAGCGACAGCGACCGATAGATCATCGCGATCACCGTGGCCGCGGGGTCGTCCACTTCGGAGCTGAGCTCCATGGCGGCGGCCGAGGCACCCGCCATCATTCGCGGATCTCCCGAGCCGACGCCAAGATCCGCCTCGACCAAATGCAGCCACAGACGATCGCGCGGGGCCAGCTGTTGACGGGCCAACTCGCCCGCCCAACGCAAACCCTCCGCGTACGACGTAGCGTTTCGCCATAGTGTTCCGAGGCCGACCACGATGTCGACCGCGTCCGTGTAGCGGCCGCTGGCGACGCTCAGATCGAATGCTGCGCGGACGTTCTCGATGTCGTCGCGGTTGGACGCGGCGGCGGATGCCGACAGCCACACCTGTGGCCTGCGCTGTTCGGTGACCCGGTTGACGACATGGCCGCGCAGCAGTTCGGTGCACTCCTCGTACTGCCCAGCGGCGACCAGGTGTTGCCGGGCGAATATGCGAATGGTCTCGAGAAGCCGGTACCGGCCGGTGGCGTGGTCATGGACCACCAGATTCTTGGCGACCAGGTCTCCCATCACGTTCGTAATGCTGACCGGATCGGGCGAGGAGGTGATCGCCTGGGCCGCCGGCAGGTCGAAGCTCGCCGGAAAGGCGCCGAGGCGAACGAACAGCTCCTGTGACTCGCTCGACAGCAGCTGGTAGCTCCATTCGATGGTGGTCATCAGAGTCGCGTGCCGCTTGCCCGCGCGCGGCCGTCCGCCAACGAGAATCCTGAGCCGGTCGTCCAGCCTGCCGATCAGTTCGGTCAGGGTGAGGTGTCGCATCTGGGCGGCCGCAAGTTCGATTGCGAGCGGAAGTCCGTCCAGCCGTTCACAGAGCTCCATCACGGCGGGATCGCTGGCCGCGACGCCGCGCCGCCCCGTGGCCGCCACGGCGCGTTCGACGAACAGCGTTGCGGCGTCACGGCCCAACGAACCTAGGACGTGGACGGCCTCGCCCTCGACGCCCAAGGGCTCGCGGCTCGTTGCAAGGATCCTGAGCTCGGGCCCGGCGTCCAGTAACTGGTTGACGAGGTGGACGGTTCCCTCCAGCAGATGTTCGCAGTTGTCCAGGAGGAGCAGTAGCTGGCGCGGCGAGAGGTGGTCGGCCAGCATCGAGATGTCGTCGGCCCTCGGCCCTTCCACGCCGGTCGCCTCCGCGACCGCCCGGACGATGTCGGACGCGTTGCGGACCGGTGCCAGCTCAACGAAGGCGACCGCGGGTCCCGCTTGCTGGCGGTCGCGGGCCAGCTTGACCGCGAGGGTGGACTTGCCGGCGCCGCCGGGTCCACAGATAGTCACGACCCGGTGATCCTGCAACAGCCGTTCCAGTGCGCTGACGTCTTCCCCGCGTCCGATCAGAGCGGAGCGCGGCGACGGCAGCGACCGGGTCGCAAGCCACGTCGTTGGGGCCGGTGGCACGGGAACGTCGTCAAGGACCTCAACATCGTCAAGGACCTGGACGTCGCCAACGAATCGGTAGCCCCGACCGCGTTGGTTACGAATGAGCAGTTGGGCCGAGCCATTGTCACCAATCGCGCGGCGGGCCGACTTGATCCGTGACGTGAGCGCCGATTCCGTGACGAACTGGTTGCCCCAGACCGCATCCAATAGCTCGCTGTTGGGGACCACGCGGGTGCGGTGGGCAACCAGGTAGGCAAGGACGTCGAACACCTGCGGCTCGAGATGGATGATCGCGCCGTCGACGCGGAGTTCCCGCGCGTCCACGTCAAGCGCGCAGCTACCAAATTGGTACGCCGTCATGCCACCAAGCTCCCGTCTGACCCGACCGACGCGGATGCCGCTATACGCGGTCCGAGCGTAGCCAAGCCAGGCGCCTCGGCGGTCGCCACCCAAGGCGACCCGGCAACACAGCGGTCAGTCGGTGACGAAGTCGACCACGGCGGCCACAGTGTCCGGGTCGCTGAGTAGGCGGCGGTGGCCGAGCCCTGACGTCACCCGCAGCAGCGCCGTGGGCCAGGCAGCCGCGATCGCCTCGGCGTCAGTGAAAGGAATCGTGGCATCCTCGCGGTCGTGCAGGATCAGCGTCGGCGGCAGCGCCACGGTGCGACTGAGCTCCGGTACCTCAAATTGGTGCAAGCGGGCCTGGACCCGCCGCTCGATCCGAGCGACCAGCCGGCAGTGGACGCGGTCACCGGCGCCGATCGCTCCGACGAACCGGCGGGCATAGGCGGTGACGCTGGCCATCGGCGC
The DNA here is from genome assembly GCA_045403155.1 of Micromonosporaceae bacterium. Lineage (GTDB taxonomy): Bacteria > Actinomycetota > Actinomycetes > Mycobacteriales > Micromonosporaceae > JAXIPB01. The sequence goes on along the minus strand of JAXIPB010000288.1, from coordinate 4,435 downwards.
CAGCATGATGAGCCGGCCGGCGCGGAGCCCGCCGCGTACGAGAGTCGCGGCGGCGGTGGCGCCCATGGAGTGCGCAACGACCACGCTCGGCGGGCCGTGCGCGGCGATAACAGCGGACAGTGCCGATGCGAGTTCCGGCAGCGTCGATGAGCGTGGCCCGAACCGACCCGGAGCCGACCGGCCGTGACTGGGCGCGTCGAAGACGATGACCCGATGCCCACGGGTGACGAGCGGCGACACGAATGCGTCCAGCTGGCCGCCGTGACCGGCCCAGCCGTGGACAAGGTAGACGGCCGGTCCGTCGCCCCACACCTCGCCGACCACTGCATGGCCGTCGACGTCGAGGGCGAATGGCATGCCTCCCGGCGGCCGCCGCCGACGCATCGTCGAGACGGTCGAGGCACGAGGCAGGGTGAACCAGATCCACTCGGCCCATCGGGCGCCGAGCGCCGGCATCGTCCGTTCCAGGAACCGAAACACGGCCTGTACGGGTAGCGGAGCCGCGTGGAACGGGACGCTCGTGGTCTTGTGGCCGGTAAGTGCCGCAGCGACGGTCATGTCTGATTCCTCTCATCCGATCAGTGGTCGGCGACCACGGTGACCACTGTTCGGCAACTCCCACGGCCGAACTTGGATGCAGGCTGGAGAGCAAGTGGAGGAACGGCCAAACTCCAGGAGGGCTGGCGGATCATCGATCGGTCAGTCGTGATGGCGACAGGTCGGTCCGTTGCGGCTCATCGCTCGTGAACCTTTACTGGGCCCATGGCGTTAGAGGGACGGCAACAGGGATGGCCGGCCTCGCCGGCAGCTCCAGAGCCACCGACCAATGCTCTGGAGGCACTGCCGGTCACGCCTGCCCCTCCGCCTCCCGCGGCGGTCCCCGATGGGCAGCGGAGGCGAGCGACGCGACGGGTACAGGGATTGCGCGGACCGGCGCGCGGCCGGTGGGAGCTGGCCATCGCCGTCGCCATTGGCATCACTACGATGACCGGCGCCATCCTCACCTACCTGGCGATTCGCGAGGAATCGGCCGCCGCGGACCAGGACCGTCGGGCCGTGATCGAGACGGTCCAGGTCAACCGACGCCTGACCGCCGCAGAGGCGCAGGCGCATACCTTCAGCGGGCTCGCCGCCAGCTATCGGCGGATGTTGGCGGAGGCCGATGCCATAGAAGGCATCGAGCCCGAACGGGCCCAGGCACTCCGCGCGCTCGCCGCCAGCTTCGCCACCCAGGCAAGGATCTACGAGTTCATGCCGGGCACGGACGCCGACGCGCGCTTCAACTACGACGGCGCGTTCCAGGCCGCCCTTCACGCCGAGGACGCCATCGGCATCCCGGACGACCAGCCCGACCGTACGGTTGCCCTCGCCGAACACCACCATTCCCGATCCCAGCGACTGACGCTCTCCGTCGTCGGGCTCCTGGTCGTCGTTGTGCTGCTCACGCTCTCCCGACTGGTCGGCACAGGGGGCGTACGCATCGCGTTGCTTGCCCTATCTGTGGCCGGCTACGCCGCCGCGATTGCCATCGCGGTGCCCCAGGTGATGTAAAGGGAGGTAGCCGTGCCGTCGCCAGAACTGCCGCTTCCTGAGATCGAGGACCTCGATACGCCGTACAGGCGCAGGCTCGCCCTCGCCGTCGCCCTGCTTGCGCTATTCGGCGGACTTGTCGCCTTCGCTGCCAGCGACGCCGGCGTGCGCGAGGCCCGGACGGCCCGCGACGCTCAGCGCGCGTCCATTGCCGCCCTGTCACGACAGAACGGCGTGGCAGCGAAGGTCTATGAGGACTTCGGTAACTATGTCGACGCGTCCACGATCAGGCGCCGACACGCCATCGCAGTCGTCGGGGCCGAGCTGCTCGGCCGCGCCGACCGCCCGGATGAGGCGGCTTCCTGGAAGGAGGCGAGCGGGAGACTCACTGACGTCTCGCCGCTCCTCGGCGACGCCAATTACTCCGACAAGCCCGAGCTCCTCTGGAACGACCTCTACGTCGCCCCGAACCTTGCCGCCCTACGTCAGCAGGCTGCGCAGGAGTCCGCGAACGCCTGGGGCGACAAGGCCAACCTCTACATCGGGGTGATCACTCTTCTGGCGGTCGCCCTCACCATGCTGGGCCTGTCGCTCACGGTCGGCCCGGGCGTCCGGCGGTTTCTGGTCTGGCCCGCGGCGGTCCTCACCGCGGCCTGCCTCGTCGGGAGCGTCGTGGTGGTGGTACGCCCGGTGCCCCGTACCCCCGAGGAGGCTATTCAGGCGGTTGGGGAGGGAGACCGCCTCGCCGGCGCCCGCGACTATGAGGGCGCTATCACGGCCTATACCCGCGCTATCGAGCTCAATGATGGATACGCGGCGGCCTACCGTGGCCGCGCCTTCGCCGCATTCCTGGCGGACAGTCCTGAGCGCGACTCAGCGACGTTTGTCGTCAGCACGACCAGCCCACAGGCGTACAGGTCAGCCATCGACGACCTGAGCCGCGCCGTGGACGTCGCCGGCGACGACTACTTGACTTACGTCAACCTCGGCGGGCTGTATTTCCACGTTGGTGACTACGACCACACTGAGGAGTTCTCCCGGCGCGCGATCTCGCTCAACCCCGCGTTGCCGCTGCCGTGGCTCAACCTTGGCCTGGCCCACGCCGGCAAGGGTGATGCTGCGGCGGCGCTCGACATATTCAGCAAGGCGACCGATCTCATCCTCACCCGTGCCTATGTAACAGAGCGGCGGGAGCTCTTCGCCAGCACCCGGGGCACACTTGAGACGCTCGTCGTGCAGCGACCCGAGCGTGAAGCCCTGGTGCGCGAGATTCAGGCGCTGCTGGTCACCGCGCAGTCCAAGATGGAGCTACCGGACGCGACGGAAGCGACCGACGCGAATGTCTCCGACATCACCGTCACCTCCAACGGGTCGGCTCTACGCGCGGAGATCGACTACGAGCACTTCACCCCCGGATCGCGCGTGTCGTGGATCGTCTACTACCGGCCCGAGGGGATGTCGGAGTGGCTCGAACCCGTGCTGCTGAGTTCGTTCGAGAAGTTCCAGCTCGAGCCCTCCGGTTCGGCCACAAAGCCCATGTACGTGCCTAACTGCCCCACCTCGGGTGACTACCGCGTGGACGTCTATGCCGGCGGTCGCCGCCTGGCGTCGCAATCGGTCGAGCAGCAGGTTACATCGACGAAGCTCATCCTGCACTACGACGCCGTTGGCGGCATCGCGTTGTGCCGCCCGGAATCGTGGACATTCGCTAGCGCCGTGACGGGCAGCGTCGACCTGACCTCCCCCGAGAAGGACGCAAGCGTCTCCGTGCGCACGCTCCCGCTGGCCTCACCTCCCGGCTCCGAAGCCGATCGGCGGGCGCTGGTCGCCGACGTCATGAACCGTTTGGCCGGTCGGCTTTCCAGCGCCGCCGCGACCGTGAGCGAGGTCGGTGAGGATTTCAACGGGGTTCCCGGCACCGCTCGCTATCTGCGGCTGTCGAGCGCCGAGGACGGGTACGTGTGGGCGGGGATCGCCGCTGATGGAGTGTTGCGTGCCGTATTCGCTCGCTTCCCCGCCGGCGGAATCGCGAAGGTCGGCGAGGTCGCGCTTCGAGTGCAGTTCGGCTGAGGTGATGCGAGTGACGCTGCGGTCAGCCGGTCACGAAGTCGATCACGGCGTCCACACTGTCCGGATCGCTGAGTAGGCGGCGGTGACCGCGGCGCCCATCGAGTGCGCAACGACCACGCTCGCCGGGCCCCGCGCAGCGATGACGCCGAGCAGCCCAACGCGAATTCCGGCAGCGCCGATTGGATTCGCCGCCGAGACCAAGAACGCCCTCCGACGCGGGAGAGTCCATTCGCAAGAAGTCGTGAGTGCACGTTAACAATCCTGCCCTCGTTGGACGCGGGAGCTAGGGCTAAGCGCCGCCTCGCGAGTCCCCCGTTGTGCCGAAGCGCCTACGCCTGCGGCTGTCGGTTTGGGTGGCCGGATCCTGGGGCGTGCCGGCGACGGGTCAGCCTGTTTGAACGACGCGGAACCATCCGGGCAACATCACCCGACCGCGGTCTCCGGTAAACGGGGCCAACGCTTCGTTCAAGGCTCTTTCGACGGCATGCTGGCCGGAGTGGCGAATTGCGAGCGCCGTCGCCCCCGCACTGAGGAACGCGCTGACCGCAGCGCCGGTGTCTTGGAACTCCGTAGTCGCCTCGATCGTCTCGGTCGACCGAAAACTCATCCCGGCTTTGGAGAGCATCTCCTCAAGCGTTCCGGGTGTGGATAGCGCATACATGCCGCTTCGCCTAAGCCTTGATCCACGGATGAATTGATCACGCGCGGCGTGTCGTGGACGCAATGATGCCCTCTCAGCTGGGAAGATCGAAGTTCTTCACGCTCAGATCGACCAGTCCGAGAGGGCACCGTCCGGGTGAGGTTACTACAGGGTGGCGGCCGGCTCCGCGTAGCG